>NZ_JAHGAN010000003.1:0-270718 GCF_030248625.1 Vibrio sp. D420a
TTGACGCGAGAGGCCCGAAGGTCCCCCTCTTTGGCCCGTAGGCATTATGCGGTATTAGCCATCGTTTCCAATGGTTATCCCCCACATCAAGGCAATTTCCTAGGCATTACTCACCCGTCCGCCGCTCGACGCCGTTATCGTCCCCCGAAGGTTCAGATAACTCGTTTCCGCTCGACTTGCATGTGTTAGGCCTGCCGCCAGCGTTCAATCTGAGCCATGATCAAACTCTTCAATTTAAGATTTTGTGACTCAATGAATACTGATTCTATCTAACGATAGTGAATTGACTGTGCTCTTATTGGTTTTCACTTTAAAAAGTGAAATCAAACAGCTCAAGGCTGTACCAATTCGAATTGGTCACTCAGTTCATTGAAATCATTTTGATTCCGAAGAATCTGTTTGCCTTTGCTTTTAAAAGCGAAAACAAACTTAGTGATATTCATCAACGAGTGCCCACACAGATTGATAGGTTTAAATTGTTAAAGAGCTTTTGCTTATTGAAACTTTCTTTTTACAAAGAAACCTCTCAAAGCGGACGTGCATTCTAGCGATTTAATCTTCAGTGTCAAACACTTTTTTGAAAATTAATTTCTTTCGAATTTTCGTCTTACTGATTACTGCTGAAGCCTTGTGGCGTCTGCCGTGTCAGTGAGGCGGCATTATAGAGATCATCTAAAACTTGGCAACCCCTTTTTTAATAAAAAATCGAAAAAAGTACTTACATGATTATTTTTAATTCAAAACCCATTAATTTTGGCTATACATCCACCGAAAACGCTCTCTACAACTAAAATTCGGCCACTAATTCTTTTCTAAAATCAGACAGACTCAGTTCAAAGCTCCATTTTTCTGCTTCTTCCTTTATATGATCTAACGAAGAATCAACCGAATTCATTGTAAGTGTGTTGTTATCGAGCTCATAGACTTGCTTTTGCGTCGTATAGTAGAAGTAAAGAACGGTAAGTGCGTTTCGATTACCCTCATCCGCCGCGGCTTTAATCTTCTTCAGCTTTCTATATATCTGGTTGTGTATCTGTTTTAAGTTCCAAACGTACACGGCCTCATTAAGGTACGGGTGGGTTTTGATCTTCGATGCAATAAAGGCATTTAACGCAATCGCCAGAACGACCCCAAACAGGTTTAAGTGAAAGTTACCTGTCGATTCGCCCACAATACTCTCCTTAACACCAAACAGCTCAATCAAAAGTGCACCGAACCCAATCGCACTAATCGCAAGAGACGCTACTAATCCAATTAGCAGTACGTTCATCTTCTTTCTATATTCTTCTTTATTGATTTTCTGCAGTTCCATTGATAACTCCTTGATATCAGATGATGGCCATTCTCTATTTCTCCTAACACGTTCTCAACTGGTTAGATGTTTAAATGTGTTAACCATCTATTTACTACGTATAAAAACAATAAAGGTACTTAAAACTGCTCTGGTTAATTGACTTAGCTTAGAGAAAGGAGTTACATACCGCGACAAGTTAGTTAATCATTGATACGGACTTAGAGAACTCGATTCGTTCCGTATAACTAGAAAGGTACATTTCATGCGTTCATTCGTATTGCGTGCTCGTGCAGCACCAACTGAAAGCAAGTTGATTTTAGAAGGCGTTGGTCAAGAAGCTCATACTGAAATATTGGCTCACACGTTGATGAACACCATCTTCGTAGCTCAATCTCATCGTGAAGATGTTACCGTTCATCTTGTGTTGGAAAGTACCAAAGACTTTTCTCGTACTATTACCGTAGATTCAAACGCCATCACGAATATCGGTGGTTTCCACGAGAGCGCACTCTTAGCCGCCGTTGTTCGAGCTGTTGATGCATCTCAAGGCATGGGTAAAGAGGAGACTCGTCAAGTTGAGCCGGGGATTACCGTTCGAACTATCAGTTTCGAAAAGCTAGTAAAAGAACTGGCCGAAGACCACCAGCTGTACATGATGGATAAGAAAGGCGAATTCATCCGCGATGCCGAGATTGCAGACAATCCTTGCTTCTTACTGACAGACCACATCCCAATGCCAAAGAAGAGTTACAACAGCTTAAAACGCTTAGGGACAGAGAAAATCAGTCTAGGCCCTAACATGTTGTTTGCTTCCCAATGTGTTGTGTTGATTAATAACGAATTGGATATCCGCGGTTTCTAACGTCGTTACAAGACCTTCATATAACAAAGCCCGGTATTTCACCGGGCTTTGACTTTAAGCATATTGATAACTCTCCAATACAGTTCATTATCAATACAAGCATTCAAAACAAATCTCGCATTAGCGTCTCATACTGCTCTGTCGCGAGTACAACGAGATGATTCAACTCTTTTGCATCTTTCTCCGCTAATAGCAGCTGCCAATCACAATGTTTACCATCTTGATCTTGCCCTAGCACTTTGATGTTACCTTCTTCAAGCTCAAATGATAGGTGACTGAAGTCGGTATTGTGGTGCTCATGAGATTCTAAAATTTCAAATTCTAGATTGCCTGTAGGGTTTACCTGAATGTGTGCATGACAATCTTGCTGGTTCTTTAACTCATACTCCCTGTGTATTGCGAACATATTCCCTCCTATCTCTAAACCGCTAACTGACTCAGCACAAAATGTACTGCTATAAAAAGTGTAGCTTTAGAAGGGAGTTCGAAGCGCTAAACAGAACACCGATTTGATTCGAGACAACATTGAAGTGAGTAAAGTCATTTTCCGTTCAATACAGCTTGACGAAAGTAATCCATCTCAATTGGTTGAACACATAGAGCAAGCATATTTTGACTAAAAATAGCCTCTCTTGACCATAAAAAAAGAGCCCACCTTGGTGAGCTCTTTCGACATAGATTTTTATCTATCTACGGTTATCTTTCTATTTAGGCTAACTTGTTAACCAAACATAAATGTGTATAGGTAACCTGCACCAATCGCCATGCTAAGAATCACGAATAGGAACGCTGCAATCATCTGATTCTTGAAGATAGATTTCAGTAGAATCACTTCAGTCAAACTTGCACCCGCACTACCAATAATCAATGCCATTACTGAACCAAGTGCCATACCTTTCTGTACGAGAGCTGCACTCAAAGGAATTACGGCCTCTGCACGGATGTATAGTGGAATACCAATTACCGCTGCGATAGGAATCGCGTACCACTTGCCTTCACCTGCATACTCAGCAATCAAGTCTGTTGGGATAAAGCCATAGATGAATGAACCAATCGCAATACCCATCATTAGGTAAGGGAATACCTGCTTAAAGTCTTTCCAAGTCGATAGCCAGATTCGCATCCAACGGCTTGGTTCTTTCTTCTCTACAACTTTCGCAGTTGCCGTACCATCTGCAGAGCAGCATGATACTTCTACTTTTGGTTCTTCTTTGGTGCCACAGCATGATGTCTCTTTTGCCATTACTGGTGCTGGTTCACCGCATGAAGATGTTCCGCAAGACGACTCTTTTTTCTCAACTTTCGGTGTTGAATCTCCGCAAGTAGTTCCACAGCTTGACGCGCCAGCTGATTCGTACGCTTCTGGTTTCACGTAACGTTCAAAGCCAAGCTTCTCAAGAACGTAACCCGCCACAACAGATACTGCCATTGCAATCGCAAAGTAGAACAACGCCACTTTCCAACCAAAGGTCACCACAAATAGACCAATGATCACTGGGTTAAGCAGTGGGCTACCAAACAAGAACACCATCATTGGGCCAAAACCCGCTCGCGCTCTAAGCAAACCTTTAAGGAAAGGAATGGTTGAGCAAGAACAGAATGGTGTGATTGCACCAAGCAGTGCCGCGACAACATAACCTTTTCCTTTGCGTGAGCTTAGGATCGACTGAATCTTTTCTGGTGTCAGAAATTCCTGCAGTACACCAACAATGTAGCTAATCGCTAAGAAAAGGATGATCAGTTCGGTTGCTAAGAAAGCAAACATGTCTATGGCTTCTTTCGCCATGGTGATTATTTCGTTGTTCATAATTAACTCCAAGTTGAGCACTAACAGAATGAAGATCTGGATTTCTTCATTCCGACTTATTTCGAATATTCTCGAATTATAGAAATATAAAATTAATGATCAAGTGTTATTTCGACAAATATCGAAATAAATTTTCCAACGATTGAAGATCAATGACTTAGTGAGAACTAGCTGATGTAGTTTGAAATGGATCTTCATTTCGACTATTATCGAATTAAATTTTGAGGAGCCATCATGAACTTAGAAACTGTAGCTAAAGCATTAAAAGAGCTAGGCCACCCTATTCGCTTATCTATCTACAAGACTGTTGTAAAAGCGGGTTATCACGGTATCGCTGTTGGTGGCTTGCAAGAGGAGCTCGGCATCCCGGGGTCCACTCTTTCTCACCATATCTCTAGCCTTGCATCCGCTGGACTCATCAGTCAAAGGCGTGAGGGACGCACACTTTTCTGTGTCGCAGAGTATGAATGCCTTGATGGTGTTATCGACTTCTTAAAAGATGAGTGTTGCGCCAATGACCAGTGCTAGTGTCGCGAGCCTGAGTCTCGAACAAGTTTGGGCTGAGTATCAACAGGCGCTGAAGGCTTTCTTGCATTCAAAAGTCAGCCAGCCAGATGATGTGGATGATCTACTGCAGGAGATCTTGCTGAAAACATACCAGAACCTGGAGACAGTAAAAGAGTCCGACAGTATCAAGGCTTGGCTGTTTCAGTTAGCAAATCACACCATCATTGATTTCTATCGCAAGCGTGCTCGCGATCAACGTGACAGCAACATAGATGCGGAGGAATTATGGTTCGCAGAGCTTGATCAGAACTCTGAATTTAAGCAGCAACTAGCGCAGTGCATTGAACCCTTTATTCAAGCACTTCCGGAGAAAAACGCATCACTTCTGCTTGCGGTCGATATTGAGGGACAAAGTCAGAAAGAGCTCGCTCTGAGCCAAAACAAAAGCTATTCGACCATTAAGTCGCAGGTGCAGAGAAGCCGAGAAGAACTCAAGAAGTTATTTGAAGAGTGCTGTCACCTATCTTTAGACAAGCACGGCAGTGTTATTGATTGTGACCTAAAACCAGACAGCAATTGTGGCAAGTGTTAACCACAATTCTAATTCAACGTATAGATACCCCTAGGAACAAGACGTAGAAAACGAAAAAGCCAGCAATCTCGCTGGCTTTTTCTTGTTTACGGCATTCAGTTTAATTGCTGCTTGCAGGCTGTGGCGCCACTGGTTGGTAGCGACCTGGCTTATGATTCATAGCCAAAATCAGATTGGTCACCACCGCGCCTAATACCGACAGAAGAATCAGTGAAATGTCGACGATAAACAATGACAGGATAACAATAGTACAGTCCAAGCCCATTTGTACCTTACCTGCGCGAATACCAAAACGCTCTTGAAGGTATAGAGCCAAGATGTTGAAGCCACCTAGGCTCATCTTATGTCTAAAGATCACCAGCATACCTGTACCGATGAGTCCGCCACCGAGCATGGCTGCGTACACCTTGTTGATCTCTGCAATCTGAATAACGTGATACAGATGATCAACCGCGAACGAAACGATAGAAACAGCAATAAAGGTATTGATCGTAAAGCGCCAGCCCATACGGGTAACAGATAAAATATAAAAAGGTAAGTTAAGCGCGAAGAAAACCTGACCAAAGCTAAGCTCTGTGATTTTGCTAATGAAGATAGCTAACCCTGCAGTACCACCAGTCAGCAACCCTACTTGATTGAAAAAGATAACACCGAGTGACACCAATGCACTGCCTAGGGTTAATGCAAGTAGGTTCTCTCTGAGGTTATGATCTTTGTCCATTTGGATGACTCTCCCTTAAATTCCGAAACTTTTCTCGCTCATCCTGAAGCGATTTCGGCACTAGGGTCACGATTTTTAAGGAATATGTCGAGTTTAAGGAGTGTGATCAATGTAACTCAAATCGTACTGTTTTGTTTACAACCCAATAAATAGCCATTGATTACAATGTGTTATATATCACTCTATATAACAAGCTGGCAGGCTTAAGGGTTCGACTTCACTAAGCAAATTTATCGTTCTCTCATCTATGCATAAAACGCATAGATTTAATCACAAATGGTCATTTGTCTCATGTGCAGACTCTCTTTAAGATGCGCGCCTTCTTACAACATTGAGCGCATGTAAAACCCTTATGTTTTCACAATCTCTTTTTGCCCAGCTCGCCAGAATGACTCTATTTTTGGTCATCAGTTTAGTGGCGGTTCATCATAGCCAACCATTGATCGATCTTTTGGCTCAGCACGCTGTAAGTAGTGGGTGCCACCAGCAGTCTGCGCACGAGCATTCTGGGCACGAACATCACCACGACATGGGTGAACATGACATGTCTGCACATCACTCACATCATCATTAATTCAAGAGTATTAGAATGAGTATTTTCCGCTTTCCCTTACTGGTATGGCTTGGGATCGGCACATTAATCATCAGTCTAGGGATCAGACAATCGTTCGGCATTTTCATGATGCCTATTTCCGAGCACTTCAACACGGGTCGTGAGTTCTTTAGCTTTGCGATCGCACTGCAAAACCTGTTGTTTGGTGTTTTTCAGCCGTTTGTTGGTATGGCTGCCGACAAATGGGGCGCTCGACGAATTATCATCGCGGGCGCATGTGCTTATGGCGTAGGTCTGCTTCTTACTTCCATCTCTACCGAATCGAGCATGCTATACATCTCTCTAGGTGCGCTGATCGGTCTAGGTTTGAGTGCTACAAGTTATGTGATTGTTCTTGGTGCTGTCGCAAAAGTCGTCCCTGCGGAACACGCTGCAAAAGCCTTTGGTTTAACAACCGCTGCAGGTTCATTTGGTATGTTCGCAGTGATTCCCGGTGCGCAGTACATGCTTAACGAGTTTGATTGGCAATCGGCAATGCAAGTATTCGCATTACTATGCTGCTTGATGATTTCGTTTGCTCTGTTCATGCGAGCTCCTAAGTCGAAAAACGCAGCAAAAACACAAACTGCTAATGCAGAAAACTCACAGACACTGAAACAAGCATTGTCTGAAGCCTTTGCGCACAAAGGATACTGGCTTATCCACGCGGGCTTCTTTGTTTGTGGTTTCCACGTGATGTTTATTGCAACTCACTTACCAAGTTACTTGGCGGACAAAGATCTACCCGCTAGTAGCGCAGCTATGGCTCTTGCGTATGTCGGTATTTTTAACATCTTCGGCTCTTACTTCTGGGGCGTGATGGGCGATAAATTCAGCAAACGTCATGTGATGTCGGCTCTTTATCTAGTGCGAACAGTAGTTATTGGCGCATTTGTGACTCTGCCAGTAACAGAATCTACAGCAGCGATTTTTGGTGCTGCGATTGGTTTCTGTTGGTTGGGTACAGTGCCACTGACATCTGGCTTGGTTCGTCAGATCTTCGGTGCGCGTTACCTATCGACTCTGTATGGTTTGGTATTTTTCACTCACCAAGTCGGCAGCTTCTTGGGCGCTTGGGTTGGCGGTCGAATTTACGATTATTACGGCTCATACGAACCAATTTGGTGGTCGACGGTCGTGCTGGCTTTTGCTGCTGCGCTTATCCATTTACCAATTAATGATAAGCCAATTGAACGTCTTAAGATGGCAATGGCTTAATGAAAGTAAACGGCTGCTCTAGTGAGTGGCCGTTTTTCTATCCGTCTCGACAAGCTACTCTTTTAACAGAAATTTTGCCGACATATGGGACAGGCAACGCTATTTTAATTTATAGTATTTATCTTCTTATCCAATTCGCAGATTGATAGCACATGGAACTGTTCGATCAGACAGTCATTATCGCAATGGCACTCATTTTTGTTGGCTCTTTCGTTCAAACCGCTATCGGTTTTGGCTTAGCTATTGTCGCGGCTCCGTTACTATTTCTTGTTTCACCAGATTATGTCCCTGCCCCAATCTGTTTAGTCGGTTTGTTTATCTCTATCTTCAATGCCATGAAGCACCGTAGCAATATTTCGATTGGTGGTCTCAAGGTGGCGCTGCTAGGTCGAATTCCGGGTTCACTCGCAGGCGGTGCACTGTTGGTGATGGTATCAACCAGTGTCTTATCTTTATGGCTAGGCCTGCTGGTTGTGTTTGCTGTCATCGTGAGTCTACTTCCATTCAGATTAGAGCCGACACCAGCGAAAATGGGCATTGCAGGATTCTTCTCTGGCTTCTTTGGTACCAGTTCAGGCATTGGTGGTCCCCCAATGGCGCTATTGCTGCAACACCAAGATGCCAATCAATTACGTGGTAATCTGTCTGCCTTCTTCGTATTCAGCTCAATTATCTCGCTGGTTGTTCAGATCCCAATTGGCTTTTTTACGTTGCATCATTTGGTTATTACCTTGCCACTGCTCCCAGCAGCTTGGTTAGGCTATAAACTGGCGTTGATGACTACACAAACTCTACCTAAAGAACAAATTCGAATCGGGGCACTTTTGCTCTGCTCAATTAGTGGAGTAACAGCAATATGGCAAGGATTAGCGGGTTAACTTGTCGAACGGCAAAGCGTCGATGACAATAATAAAGGCAGATCTTAGGAAAGGATGACTCAATGGATTACGAACAATTTAATGAATTCTGTAAGGCGTTACCCGCTACCACGTATGTGATGCAGTGGAATAACTCTCACGTGTGGAAGGTCGGCGGAAAGGTGTTTGCGATTGGTGGATGGGGTCCAGATGATCAGCCTGCTTGTATTTTTAAAGCCTCTAATCAAAATTATGACTTCTTAAAAGACGCTCCCGGTTATCGACCTGCACCCTACTTTGCTTCTCGCGGAATGAAATGGATCCAGTGTACTGACACTCAGCTCGATATCGAAGAGCTCAAATATTATCTCGTTCAGTCACATAAGATTGTCTCTCTTGGGTTAACGAAGAAAAAGCAGGCTGAACTGGGATTGAATCAGTGATGAATCACAGCTGACTTCATCACTGAACTTTCACCGCTTTCAGCTAGCTAAATGACTTAAACCAACTTGGAAGATAGGGCTCTATCTTGTTCGCTGATATCACGGGTACTAAGCCATATAGTAAACCTGAAAAAGCAATCGAGGCTGCTAAATCAATTGGCCTATGCATACCCAACCAAACGCGACTATATGCCACGCCTCCTGCCCAAATTAACAACGCACCTACCCACATAAACTTGCGCGCCTGCCAAAATAAACCACCAAAAAACGCCACGCAAATACCAACAAAGATCATATGCCCAGAAGGAAATGAATAGTCTGTTTCGCCGAGCCAGTGAATCGTTCGCCAATCACTGACCACGCTCGACATCTGCACGATCGCGTCATTCTTAGCAAGCAGTGGCAACTCATAAAATGCTTCAGGTAAATCAACCACCTGTTGCTCAGCTAAATACACAGCATAGGGCCTTGGACTTTCGGTCACGTGTTTAAGGTAAGTCTTGGCGGCAAAGCTCAAGCCAAGCAGGACCACCAATTGAACTCCAACACTGACCAACTTAGAAGCAGGTAAACGCAGTCTCAAAAGCATAATACCGAGCACTGACAACGTGATAAGGAACCCCTGACTACCCGCCGAGTAAGTGACATAAGTGATCAGCGCGCCGACAAACTCATCTACCTTATTCGAGAAGTTAAAATCAGAACCAAATAAAAAGAATGGCAATAGACAATATAGGCTCAGAGCGAGAAGTAATAAGCCCTTGGATTTATTGGAGAAGATGAGTTTCATAGAAGTAGGCTAACGTTGAAAAAATCGAATGCTAGCTCACCTTATCACCCTCAATATCAAATTTTTGTCAGAAAGCTTAGTTAGCAATGATATTTCTATAAATGGCCTAAATTCAATGCCTTGCGCATATTGTTCCACTCATCCACATTCACACCGAATGCAATTAACTACACTCTTTTAACCATTGTCTCTTTTCCCCGCAAACATAGCCATTGTTACCTATTTATCCTGTGATTTACTCTGTGATCAATTTTGCATTAGAACACACTTATGTCGCGAAAACGGGTAATTAATCAGCAAACTGTTCGCTAATTGCGTAAAGTTTGCGGGCTATCCTTTTCATATGCCCATGAAAGGATTACCATTCCTGTGCTTTTGAAACCAAGCTCAAAAGCCAATCAAATTTATTTTTTATTCTCAGGGCGGGGCGAAATTCCCCACCGGCGGTATGTCTTTAGTAACACTATGTACTTAGCAAAACTATAGATAAGCCCGCGAGCGCTCGATTCGTCGAGGTCAGCAGATCTGGTGAGATGCCAGAGCCGACGGTTATAGTCCGGATGAGAGAGAATGGAAACACACCACTCATACCATTGAGTTGGTGCATTTCGTTTTGGATAAAGCCATGCGAACGACGATCTGTCTTATACCAATCACAGTAAGTAAGTGATCAAAAATAGCGCAGGAAAAAGGCTTGAGAACAAGGCAGAGTTTTTCGATAAGTAGTTATTCTACAATCAAAAATTCTAACGCAGTTATCGAGCATTTTAACAAGCTAGGGTGAGCAATTATTTACTACGATTGGTATTGGTGATAGATCGCGATGTCGTTTGGTTGTCATCCCTCATACAAGCCCTGATTCTGGTGATATTTTAGGAGTTAAACCATGAATCAGTCTTCAATTTTGGCCGAATTTGGCGAACCAATCGAGCGTGTTGAAAACGCACTACAAGCACTACGCGAAGGTCGTGGCGTTCTTCTATTAGACGATGAAGATCGTGAAAACGAAGGCGACATCATCTACTCAGTAGAACACCTAACCAATGAGCAGATGGCGCTGATGATCCGCGAATGTAGCGGCATTGTTTGCTTGTGCCTAACTGATGAACAAGCAAACCAACTTGACCTACCGCCAATGGTTGTTGATAACAACAGCGCTAACCAGACCGCTTTCACAGTGACTATCGAAGCGAAAGTAGGTGTAACTACTGGCGTTTCTGCAGCTGACCGCGTAACCACGATCAAAACTGCCGCTAACCCAAGTGCAAAACCAAGTGACTTAGCGCGCCCAGGTCACGTATTCCCACTGCGCGCTCGTAAAGGTGGCGTTTTGGCTCGTCGTGGTCACACTGAAGGTACCGTTGACCTGATGCAAATGGCTGGTCTGCCTTCTGCAGGCGTACTATGTGAAGTGACTAACCCAGACGGCACAATGGCGAAAACGCCAGAGATCGTTGCTTTTGGCAAACTGCACAACATGCCTGTATTGACTATCGAAGACATGGTTGCTTACCGTAATCAATTCGACCTAAAACTGGCATAAACAAAACAACACGTTTAAAGATCAATTCAAGCCCTGCTCTATGAGTGGGGCTTTTTCGTTTATAACGACCACCTATTCCATTGATATCCAAATATATCTCATCAAACTCTCCCTATTTTAGGGCTAAATTGCACCAAGTTAGACAGTCTCGTATACACACAAAAACCTAAACAACTGAATATTAATAACTTTTCATTCTGGCACGCTTAGCGCATACCACTAAGGAGGTATTCACATACAAGGAGTGCGTTATGTTTATGCTTATTTCAACTATCGTGGTTTTGGCTTCAGTTTATGCTTTGTTTCACTATTCACAGAAACGCCAAAAATCAAACGATCAAAAATTTGAAACCTTAGTTTTGCTTCGAGAACTGTTGCAGCTTTCAAGAAAGCACCGCGCGGCGACTCACTATGCGCTGACCTGTAAGCTTTCGACTGAATCGGTACAACGAGTCAACACTCTGTATCAATCCATGATCACCGCATCAAACAGGCTCATCCAAAAAAGTCCATTTGATGGGCGCCCGATGTACCGTATTTATCAGCTCAAAATTAAGGCGATGCATAACGATTGGCAAACTCGAAGCTTGGTACGAAACCAGTTCATTCATGGAAAAACCATTCGTCACAATATGTTGTTGATGGATGAATTAATGATCACTTGGTTGACGGAATCGGAGCAGACTGAACTGGTTGATGATTACCACATGGAGTGGCTACAGGTTTTGGATGCCATGGAGACACTCACTAAGCTAAGAATGTGTATTCCTGATATGGATAAACAAGATGAGTTTCTACGTGCTAAGTTCTACGCCGATCAAATTCATAGACACTTAAACCGCTTGGCGCTGATCTGTCCTTTGAGCTTAGGCTCTCCAACGGGGGCACGTGCTTTACAAACACTTACCGATATCCATGACAGTGAGCAACGTGTAATTACAGCCACAGCTATGTATGAGTTAACCAGCGACATATCCACCATTATCGCGCAAGTGTATGACCAGATACTGTCTCGAATGACTGAGACGCTTTATCTACCTCTTCCAGAGATTTCATTGAGGCTGGCAGACGACCATCAAGGTGTACACGGTTCCGTGTAAAGGCAGCACATTCAAAGTCGTCGTCCTATAGAACTCCCCACATTGAGTTCGTATCCGATATCACTTTTGGTATCGGATTTTTGTTTTTGTAGAGAGGAAAATGTGCAGAGCAGCTTAACGACCATGATGGCAAACTAACTAGGTCGAACAATGTCCTGCGACCAGGTGTCGGCTACAAAATCAATGAACTGACGCACAACTGGCAGTTGGTAGCTTCGCGAAAGATACACCGCCCACAAGGTACTTGTTGGTACCACATACTCAGTCAGGATCGGAACCAGTTGACCCCGTTCAATTATTGGGTTGGCGATGTCACATGGTAACCTCGCGATCCCTTTACCGCGACAAGTGGCTTGAACCAAGACCCCAACATCGTTAGCTGTGATCGTTCCTGATACATCAACCGAATGCTGCTGATTGTCTTTTACAAACTGCCACTTTGACACGTCTAAGTGACGAAAGCAGTTGTGATCTTTTAAATCTGATATGGTTTCAATCGGTGCGTACTGCTCTAGATAGCTAGGCGCGGCACATATCACCGAATCAATCTTCATCAACTTACGCGCGATGAGGTTCTCGTCTGGGGAGTCAGTATAACGAAGTGCGATATCAATCCGCTCATCCACCAGCTGTGTAAAGCGATCTGAAGCGAACAGCTCAATCGTCACCTGTGGATGAAGTTCGGTGAAGGCTTCAACCACATCAAGCAGTAGATGCTGAGTCAGTGCAATCGGAGCCGATATCCGAATAACGCCCGACAATTGATCTGTCATATTAAGCGCACTGACTTCCAACTCAGCAGCTTCATGCAAGATACGCTCACATCGAATCAACGCTGCCTCACCCGCTGTGGTTAAACTGACTTTGCGAGTCGTTCGGTGTAATAGTCTTTGTTTCAACCAGTTTTCAATCTCTTGAACATGCCTCGAAACCTGAAGTCGACTCATACCCAAGTGGTCAGCGGCTTGAGTAAAACTCGAACAATTTGCAACTTCTACAAAACTGCGCATCGCATTTAATCTATCCAATGTGTACTCCCTCGTGCCTCATTTCACTAAGCTTGAGCTGATTAGTAACTTATATAGATACAATCTACATCAACTGGCGATATTTATCACATCCAAGCAAGCTATTAGACTGCAATGGTTGTCGAAACACAGAATTAATTAACGGAGAATCATTATGAAAATTGCAGTATTAGGCGCAACAGGTTGGATTGGTAGCCACATAGCTCAAGAAGCCGCATCACGTGGTCATGAAGTTGTCGCGATTGCGAGAGATACAAGCAAAGTGGAACAGCAAGGCATCGAAGCGCGTACTTTCGATCTGCAAGATCCACAAGCGAAGATCAACGATGTGACGTCTGATGTCGATGTGGTGATTGCCTCAATTGGCGGGCGTGCACTTGGCAACCATGAGTTGGTAAAACAGAGTGCAGAAAAACTATTATCAGAGTTGCCGAGCGGTCGTCGTTTAATGTGGGTCGGCGGCGCAGGCTCGTTGGAAGTTGCACCAAACGTTACTTTAGTTACGGTGCCGGACTTCCCTGAAGAGTACAAAGCGGAAGCTCTCGCTCAAGGTGAAGCGCTGGAAGTATTCAAAGAATCAAACAGCGATGTACAGTGGACTTTTGTGAGCCCAGCTGCGGAGATTTTCCCAGGTGAAACAACATCTCAATATCGCATTGGTGGTGATCAACTGCTAACGGATGCAGAAGGCAACAACAAGATTTCAGTATCAGATTACGCTATTGCGATGCTTGATGTTCTTGAAGGCGGTGAACACATCAATAAAAGAATTGGTGTCGCTTACTAAAGCCTATTGGTTGTAAATACTCCAAGCCTAACCCTTGCCTAGCTCCCGCTTGTTACTCATTTAGCAGTATCAAGCGGGGTTCTTTGTATCTGCTTTAGCAAAGAGTTTTTATAGAACAAAATTTACAGAGGAAGATGGCCAGTTTTAACCAAAATCACTGTCTCTTCTTCTACAAATGGAAAGTGCTCACTCATGTGTGGGCTGCGCATCCAAGTGTGTTTTGGATACACGCCATGCTCATCTTGAAAAGTCCCAGATAGCACGAAGATCTCTTCACCGCCAAAATGACGGTGCGGCTGAAAGCGTTCACCAACAGGCCACTTAACCAAAGCGACATGCTCATGCTCAAACTCGTGCAGCGGCATTACTTGCAAGCCACCGATACCCGGTAGCCACTCAGTTTGGTTGGTATCGACTCTCACCTGAGCCAAATCTCTATCATCGAACTGATTCAATTTGACCAAAATCGTACAGCCATTCTTGCTTGATGGAGAGTGAGTACTACTAGGAGGGTTACGAATATAGGTGCCTGCGGGGAAGTCTCCAGTTTCATCAGAGAATACGCCCTCTAACACAAAGATCTCTTCACCATTAGGATGAGGGTGTTCAGAAAAAGAGGATTCAGGATCGTACTTAACCACGCTGGTCGTGTGACCCGACTCTTTAGCCTCGCGCTCTAATGGCTTTCGCCACACGCCTTTGGCAGGGCTTGCTACCCATTCCATAGGGTCAGTTTCAATCACTAACCTTTTCGAAAAATCCATGTTTAACATGATGGTGACCTTACTCTTGCTATCGTTATTATTGTTTTGTCGCGATTTGTTTAACTGCTTTCATTGTACGCGAATAATTAAAGAGGTGACCATTTCCGATTTGGTTCGGTATACCGCCACCTCTAAAAATTCGGCCTATCAGTTACGCCCTGCAATCACGCCGCCATCGACATCCCAAATTGCACCAGTTACCCAATCAGCACTGTCAGACAACAAGAATGAAATGCTGTTAGCGATGTCCTGTGGTAAACCTACTCGACCGATTGGGTGGAACTCATTGAAGCCTTCAAGCGCCTCATCCACCTCTTCTGGGTTAATAAATGATTCGTAGATAGGCGTTTTAACCACAGCAGGTGATACCGCATTAACTCGAATATTATGCTCAGCAAGCTCCATCGCCATGTGCTGTGTTAACGAATGTAAACCCGCTTTCGCCATTGAGTAAGCCGAAGATGGCGTGGCTTTGATCGCTTGTTTCGCCCACATAGATCCAACGTTCACAATATTGCCGCCACCCGACTGAATCATCTTCTTCGTGACCGCTTGGGTAATAAAGAAAGTAGCCTTGTTGAGTTGCATGTATTGGTCGTAATCTGACGCTTGATGGTCAACAAATGCCTTAGGGTTAAAGTAACCCGCAGCATTGACTAAATAACCAATACCTTCTTCTATCGAAGCTAAATGCTCGATAAGGCGAGCCGTGCTTTCATCGTCATAGAGGTTAGCTTGCCAGCCTGAAGCATGCCCGATAGCTTGAAGCTCTGATACCGCGTTATCTAACTTGGTCGCGTTGTTTCCGACCACCAACACGTGGATATTTTGAGCCGCAAGCTGCTTTGCTGTTTCAAAGCCCATCCCACTTGTTCCACCAATAACGACAGCAATACCTTTTTTAGTGAAGTTCATTTTGTTATCTCCTAAGTCATGTGAACGTGGTAATCTTAGGCTTTGAACTAACACTATGAATAGTAAGTACAAATCGGTTAGGTAGGTACTTTTTGGTACATCTTTATGAAAAATCAGGAAAACTTTTTTTCTAGAAAATCGGCTCCAGAACGCTCGGCGCGTATGGTAGAAACCATTTATGGCTGCAAATGGTCACTCACGGTTTATCAATTGCTAGCGAATGGCATCAATCGACCGGGTGAAATGGTGCGTTCTGTCGAAGGCTTATCGGCTAAAGTACTCAACGAGTGTTTGAAGCGAAATGTGGAGTTTGGAATTCTAGAAAAGCAGATGTTCAATGAGATACCTCCGCGCGTAGAATATCAAGTCACCCCTTTTGGTGAGAAGTTCTTGGTTATTCTGGAGCAATTAGAACAGCTGCAAAATGAAATAGATGAAATGTAGCTCTGATCTCAATACTGCTGGTGCATTCTAACCATCCACCAGCAGTCACAAAAAAGACAGTATGATCCCTAGCTCACCGACATCTCTTCAAAACGATTCTTAACAAAGTCTATAAAGGTGCGGATTCGGCTCGGCTGGTAGCGGTCACGATGATAGATTGCAGAAAAGTCCACGCTCGGTACAACCCACTCATCAAACACTTGAACTAGCTGCTGGTTGTTCAGCTCTTCCAAACAGTAGATGGTAGGCACACGAATAATACCGTTGCCCGCCATCGCCCCTTGAACTAATACTCGGCCATTCTTGCACTGCAAACGCCCATTCACATGAACATCGACAGTTTTCCTACTGTCTTCTAAAGCTTGGAAGCTCCATCTACGAACCGAGCCTGTTAAACAGTCATGCTGCGTGAGTTCTTTTGGGTGAATCGGTTTACCTTTGCGTTCAAAGTAAGTAGGACTGGCAAGAGTACCCATTTCAATGTCGAGTAACTTACGGGCGATAAAGCCTGCATCTTCCAAACTCCCCATGCGAAAGGCTATGTCAAAAGCGTCTTCAATCAGATCCACACGGTGGCTACTAAAATCTAGACTGATACTGATATCTGGATAAAGCTGCATGAATTCATTCACAAGGTCAGCAATGATCACCTCACCAAGATACCCACCAACGCAGTTCACTTTAATATCACCACGCACTTCTTCAACATCATCAACAGCAGCAATCAAGGCTTGGTCTATATTATCTAAGGCTTGCTCGCAGCGTTGGTAAAGCTCTTCACCAGCATGGGTTAGGCGCAGCGTTCGAGTAGTACGGATGAATAAGGTCACGCCCATCTGCTTTTCTAGGCTGCTTACTTGACGAGAGACATGGGAACGAGAGACATCTAACTCTTCTGCCGCTTTAGTGAAATTGCCCAAGCGCGCAATGAGAACAAATGAACGAATATCAGACAGGTTAATTTGATTGAGCATAGTCGCGATTCAGTCAGAACAAAGATGCTTTTATTGTTGCAGTATGACAACAGTGTTTCAAGTAAAGCGCTATATATCAACAATGCTGTTTTCCTTAATATACCCCCATCGCAACGAAACACGCCAATAACGCCTTGTTTCAAATGCACTTAGACAATACGTCGTCACACGACGACATAAAGGTACAGAGGAAATAAACATGAAAAAACTAATCGTAATCACAGGTGCTAGTTCAGGTATTGGTGAAGCAATCGCTCGTCGTCTAAGCGATGAAGGTCACCCTCTGCTGCTTTTGGCTCGTCGTATTGACCGTCTTGAAGCGCTAAACCTACCAAACTCTCTAGCAGTAAAAGTAGACGTAACTGACCAAGCGTCATTCGAAGCTGCGATTGCACAAGGTGAAGAGAAGTTCGGCCCTGTTGACGCACTAATCAACAACGCTGGCGCAATGCTTCTAGGCCAAATCGATACGCAAGACGCATCTGAATGGAAACGTATGTTCGATGTGAACGTGCTTGGCCTTCTAAACGGCATGCAAGCTGTTCTTGCGCCAATGAAAGAGCGTAACAGTGGTACAATCATCAACATCAGCTCAATTGCGGGTAAGAAAACATTCCCTAACCACGCAGCGTACTGTGGTACTAAGTTCGCTGTACATGCTATCTCTGAAAACGTACGTGAAGAAGTGGCTGCAGCAAACGTTCGTGTAACAACAATTGCACCAGGTGCGGTGGAAACTGAGCTTCTTTCTCACACAACATCTCAAGAGATCAAAGATGGTTACGGTGAGTGGAAAGAGCAAATGGGTGGCGTACTAGCAGCTGACGACATTGCTCGCGCAGTATCATTCGCTTACCAGCAACCACAAAACGTATGTATCCGTGAAATCGCTCTAGCACCAACTAAGCAAGAGCCATAAGATTCACGTGATAATAAACATCACGTCGTAATTGACGTTGAATAAAGAAGGGGCTTGTAACTAGGAATAGATTACAGGTCCCTTTTTATTTGCGGTTTGTTTGTTGAAAACACATTTTTGTATCTCCATCAGAACTGCTCTCTATTCTGTCTCTACCGTTGCGTTTCGCTTGGTACAGACAGTCGTCTGCTTCATGAATCACATCACGTAACCGAGTATCGCCATCTGGGGTGCTTGTGGTTACACCAATACTAACGCTTAGATATGGCATATCTATGTCGACGTCTTCGAACAACTTCATGTTACGAAGATTAAAGATGATCCACTCAGCGACTTTTCTTGCACCTTGCTGCGAGGTATTCCCTAAGAACACAATGAACTCCTCACCGCCATACCTCGCACACAAATCGGTTGGTCGTCGGCACGCCTGTTCTAGTACACTTGCGACTTTCACTAAGCATTGATCACCAAATGTATGACCACAGGTGTCGTTGATCTTTTTAAACAAATCGATATCAATCATAATTATCGATATTGGGGTGGAGTCTCTTAGGTTGATTGTCCAATGCTCGTTAGCAAACAAGTCGAACTTTCTGCGATTCGCAATACCGGTTAACGGATCTTTCTCTGACGCTAACGTCACCATGATTTCAGCTTGTTTTCTATCGGTAATGTTTTGATGGGTAATGACGAAGTAAGGAAGGTGGCTTTCGGTTAAAGGTGTGACTCTCATTAAGAACCATCGCTGCGTATCTGGGCTATGACAAGGGTATTCGTGCAAGAAGTTGGGAGTCTTTCCAGAGATCACGTTCTCGATCCCCGTTTTGACTGACGGTTCACCATCCTCGCTTGATGAGCCACAGCAAGCGAGATAATTGGTGCCTTCCCAAACAATCTCTTTATCGCCATCGTTCTCGGCACCAAAGTCTTTCCAACTCTGATTAACAAACACAATGCGTCCTGAGCCATCAATAATCGCGATTTGCTCAAGAAGTGAGTCCAAGACCGATTCAAAGAAGTCATTGGGTAGAGAGATGTCCATTTTCCCCGTCATACGTATCCTTCGTATTATCAAGAAAATAATAGCCCAAAATCAAAGAGTAGAGAAATGGCGAGTTAAAACAAAAAGGGATCTGAACATTCAGATCCCTTTCTCATATTTATATGGTGTTAAGACAGGTTACGCTTGTTGAGCGAATTATGCGTTTACGGACACTCGCTTGGAGTATGCAGTATTTGAAGGCTTATCTTTATCTGTCAATTTACTTTCAATGATCACGTCATAAGGCAAATTCAAGTTAAGTAAGTGTTCATAACGTTGTTCAATTTGGTCCCTTTTGAGCTTCAGCGTAGGTGTTAGCAATCCATTCTCAATACTCCATGGCTGTTCCACAACAATCAGGTGATCGAGCCTTTCATGAGCTTCTAATTCTCTGTTTACTTTCCTTAAGGTAGCTTTCAGTTCTTTTCGAACATGGGCTGCGGTAGTAGGTGTGCCTTCACCTAAAACAATTAATGCAATCGGCTGTTTTCGGCCAATCCCCATAACACATACTTGCTCAATATCTGGATTCCTACCTAAGCTGCTTTCAATGGGTACAGGTGAAACGTACTTTCCTTTACTCGTCTTAAACTGTTCCTTTACTCGTCCAATAATTCGCCACGAGCCATCAGCATTAAGCTCTGCTTTATCACCCGTCTTAAACCACCCCTCTTCAAAAGCGGCTTTGGTGGCTTCTTCGTTTGCGTAATAACCTGAGAAGACAGCATCCCCTTTGATCAGAACTTCACCTTCTTCAGACAATTTCATTTCGACACACGGTTGAGGCGTTCCAATTGTTCCAAGGTGCTCGAAGTCAAAAGGGACATTGCTGCAAGATAGGCCTGACGTTTCTGTCATCCCCCAACCTTCGCCGATACTGATACCGATCTTATGGAACCAAAGAAGTACTTCCGGGGAAATAGGTGCACTACCAGAACCAAATAAAACCGTGTCTTGAAGACCTAGGTTTTCCCGTATTTTACGCGCAACAATTTGGCCAATAAACGGGATTTTAAGTAGTAGCTGTAAACGGTTATTAGGCATCTTCGCTAAGATCTTTGATTGGAACTTGGTCCATAGTCTCGGTACTGAGAGGAAAGCGGTTGGGCGAGCATATTTCACATCTTCAATGAAGGTATCAATTGACTCAGTAAAAAACACTTCAGCTGGATTATAAATCGATGGAAGTTCAACCACACAACGCTCAGTGATATGAGCTAATGGCAGATAAGACATAACGCGAGTTTCCCCTGGTTGAAAAAATATCTCACTGCCAGATGTTGCTGACGACGCAACGTTTAAATAACTAAGTTCAACTCCCTTTGCCAAACCAGTGCTTCCAGAGGTGTAGATGATCGAAAAAGTATCGTTAAGACTAGGGGTGTTAATCTTTTTAAGTGGCGTCAACATCGACAGCCAAGCATGCCAGTCAAGTCTGCAATCAACTTTAGCACTAGGCATAGCTATGGTGACTAATGACTCAGGTAAAGCTTTACTGAGCTCTTTGGTATCATCAAGTTTGCCAATAAACACAGCTTTGGCGCCACTATGCTCCAACACGTACTTAATGTTGTCTGCACTTGCAGTTGGATAAATCGGAACACTAACCAAACCAGCCATCATTATTGCTAGGTCACATATGTACCACTCTGCCGAATTTTTAGCGATGATCGAGACTTTGTCCCCCTCGACTAGTCCACTATCAAGCAAACCTTTTGCGACTTTCCGAGCTGTAATATCGGCCTCAAGCCACGTATAAGTATGCCACTCTCGGTCTACTGGTTGATGAAGCCATACCTTGTCAGGATGTTGATCTACGTTGATATTAAATTGCTCTAAAGGCGTACGATAAGCTGTCATTAATTACTATCCCTAGTCATTTAAGATTGCGCTAACGAAGTGGTTATAGCGATTAATTGGCTCAGAGAAATGATGAGAACTCGCACCAGAAACCGATGAACACTTAACCACTCATGGTCTGACCACATTAATTTTGAACAACATTTAATCAACAAATATTTAACATTCGCTCTATTGGATGAGACATTATCTAGCAACAACTTAAGAATGGGTTGATAGATTTATAACTAACGGTCGTGTGACATCAATTTCTAGCTTTGCTTCGGGGTACATTTGTTGCCTGAAAATAGTCACGTTTAATAGAGAAGCAGTTTTCTCTAAATCTAAAAGTTAACTAGGTTAAAACAAGGCAATGGTTTTACGCGATTTCGCAGAAAACAAAAAGGGATCTGAACATTCAGATCCCTTTCTCATATTTATATATTGTTAAGACAGGTTACGCTTGTTGAGCGACCTCGCGACTGCGCCATTGAATCACTGTTAGGCCAATGATAATGACGATACCCAGAGGACCTAAGCCGAATGGATTAAGGAGCAACAATGGGATAGCGAGTAATGCCACCAAACGCTCTACCATGTTCAATGAGCGAATCAGGTAACCCTCAATCGCGATAGCGATGGCGACAATGATCGTCAGCGTTTGAACGATAGAGAATAGCAACGCTGGCATACCATCGTTCGGATTAACGATGCTGGTGTATGCCATCATGATTGGGATGATGAACAGGCCACCAGCAAGCTTAAATGCCTCTACCGATGACTTCATTGGATTCGCGTTTGCAACACCTGCACCAGCAAAGGCAGCAAGTGCGATCGGTGGTGTTACGTTAGAAGTCTGTGACAACCAGAATACGATGAGGTGAGCCGTTAACAGAGGCAAACCAAAGTCTGTCAGCATTGGTACCGCCATAACTGCAAGTACGATGTATGCCGCCGTAACTGGGAGACCCATTCCGAGCACCAAGGCCACCAAACTGATTAAGCCCAGTGCGATAAGCATGTAACCGCCAGAAAAGTCCATCACAAACTGAGTGAACTGAAGACCTATACCTGTCTGCCCTACTACACCAACAATGATGCCAGCGGCACCACAAGCAGCAGAAATTGGTAACGCCATTAACGCACCATTCTTCATACCTTCGATGAACTTCTTTAGTCCAATGCGACTGTGCTTACGAAGTGCTGCCGTCATTAGAATCGCACTACAACCCGCAACACCCACCAGCAGTGGTGAATACGCCATCATTAGCAGCACTGTAATAAGAATGAGGGGAATCAGGTGGTGCGCACCATCTTTCATCACTGCAATTACCGCTTCAGTTTTGCTCACAGCTTGCAGATTCAGTTTGCACGCCATCAGGTGAACATAGAGCAGAGTGCAGAAGAAGTAGAGAATCGCCGGTGCAATAGAGGCAATCATGATTTCGCTATAAGGCACACCAGTAAACTGCGCCATCACGAACGCACCTGCGCCCATAATAGGTGGCATGATCTGCCCACCCGTTGAGGCTGCAGCTTCAATACCCGCAGCTTGCTCTGGTTTATAGCCAAGCTTCTTCATCATCGGAATGGTGATAGAGCCAGTCGTCACCGTATTTGCAATTGCCGAACCTGAGATTGAACCTAAACCTGCAGAAGCCAATACTGCCGCTTTCGCTGGGCCGCCACGGTATTTACCCGCAATCGAGAATGCGAGATCGATAAAGAACTTGCCCGCGCCTGTGACTTCAAGAAACGCACCAAACAACACGAAGATGAATACCGTTGTTGCAGCAATACCGAGTGCCGAGCCAAATACGCCATTCGCAGAATAAATCTGGAACTGGATCAGCTCTTGTAAGCTGTATGCCTTAATCGCAAAACCACTTGGCAGCATGTCGCCCAATGCACTGTATGCTAGAAACAGAGCAGCAATGAACACCATCACCCAACCTACGGTGCGTCGACAACCTTCCAACAACAACGCTAGCAAAGTACAACCTGCAAACATGTCGGCAAACTGAAGGCCGTAGAATAGATGGTTAATATCGTTGTAATCAAAGATCCACAAGCGGTATCCTGCAAAGACCACCACGCCACACAAGATCACATCGATCAGCTTACCGACCACAAAGAATTTGTTCTCACGATTGGCGATCAATGGATAGTGAAGAAAGATCAATACCAACACCCAACATAAGTGGATAGGTCTGAAATAGGTCGCGGAAATGGTTGAGCTAACACCCTGCCAAATTTGAAAAACAGACAATGCCACCGCAACAACCAGTGTCAGGTAGCCCATAACATTCACCAGTTTTTCATACGGAAGCGGTTGTGAAGAAGAGTGTTGATTATCAGGGGTAATATCCATATTAATGCCTGCTGGATAAGAACGAATTGATAAAAAAGGGTAAGTGAGAGATCACTTACCCTGAGGTAGATCAGTTACTTGCTAACCGAATCTAGGTACTTTTGAGCACCAGCATGTAGTGGTACGCCTTGTAGTCGAGATGCGTTCTCTGGTGTCGTCATTTCTGCCATTTTCACCACTTTACGAATGTCGCCAATGTTCTCAAATGCAGCCTTAGTTAGGTTGTACGCCATGTCATCGCTCATGTTCGCGTTAACCACCAACACATTCCACACGCTAAGCGTTGATACAGGGTCAACCTTATTGTAAACACCTGCTGGGATGTCATAAGCGCTGTAAGCTGGGTACAGCTTCATGAAGTTTGCGCTCTCTTCGTCCGAGATAGACAGCACTTTAATATCATGAGTCAGAGCAATCTGAGTCACCGCACCTACGCCTTGGCCACCAACGATAAAGCCAACATCAATTTGACCATTTGCCAGTGCGCTAGTAGTTTCTGAGTAGTTTAGGTAAACCGCATCGATGTCTTTTTTAACGTCAATACCCATTGACTCAAGGAGTGCTGCCGACGTTACCGCCGTGCCACTTGCAGGCGCACCTAGAGAAACACGCTTACCTTTTAGTTGTGATAGAGAGTCAATACCCGAATCTTTAAGAGTGATGGTATGCACTAGGTTTGGGTATAGAGCAAACAGTGTTTTCACTGGCATTTTTTTCGGGAATTTACCCTCACCGTTATATGCATCCAGAACAACGTTACCCATAGCGATACCTGCGATCATATCGCCACGTACTACCTTAATCGTGTTCTCAACCGAAGCCGCGGTGACTTCTGCTTTGGCATTCACATCTGGCACGTTTTCAGACCAAACCTTAGCCAGCGCGCCACCGAATGGATAGTAGATACCACTTTGACCACCAGTACCGATTGAGTAGTTTTCGGCACTTGCCATTGCAGGCAAAATCGCGAATAAAGCCACTAATAAATTACGTTTAAGCACAATCATCTCCTTGATTATTAAACCGTAATTAGATCTAAACCTAGCTACAGATTTTATTTACTGATCGTTTTTTGAACCGTTTAAAACATTACTCTGCGACCGAATATTGTGCAATAAATTACAGTGCAAATGTGAAGCAAGTGTTAAATCGATCACTTATCAATAAAAAAGGGCAAGCCTAAGCTCACCCTTCTATTTTCAACAAATATTATAAGTTGAGATTAAAACTCGATTTGAAATACCGATGTTGTACCACTCACTTCGTTTCCAACTGCAATGAAGTGTTGACCAGAACGACTGAAATACTTGATGGACTCAGGACCTAAATCCCCTGCCTTTGAGCTGTAAGTGTCGTTGTCACAATCACCATCTTCATCAACCTCGGTACATACAGGTTGTGAGAAATCGCGATTGTTAAGGTAACTAATGAAGCGACTCTCTTTCGGGTCGGTAACGTCGTAAACCATAATGCCGCCATGACGCTCTAGGCCGATAAAGGCATAGTGCTTACCATTGATGTTAGCCACTTCAATGGCTTCAGGTTCGACACCTTTATCATCACTGCGATCATCGCCACTCATGTTGTTGTCATTGGTACTATTAAAATGTTCTGGTTGCTGTTGATAAACAATTTTCGCAAAGTCGTCACCGCTATCAAACACCAACTCGCCAGCTTCATTCCAGATAGAGAATGAACGAGAACCAAACGCTTGAACTTTTTGATCAGCTTGCAACGTTTGTTGTGGCTTAATTACTTTTAGACGAGCCAGTCGTTTGTTGTCTTTAAGAGCTTCAGCCAACGGGTGGTCATCAGCAACATCCAGCTTTTTACCACGAACTTCATCGACGTAAGCGATACAGAAGTCTTCTTCAGTCGCATACTCGGCAGTACCTTGGTAATCATCCCCATCCCATTTATAGCCAAGCTCATCACACATTTTTTGTGTCGTATCGATGCCGTATTCTCGACCATCCCCTTCATTGGCAGTCAGGATGTAAGTTTCACCATTAACGCTGTAACTCGCAATGCTGTCAGGCATGTACAAACCTTCTAGCATCTCATAGCTTTTGAAGTGACCGAGTTTCTTGTCTTTATTAGACGCATCAAGCTCAAATTCAGCCCATGACTTACCGCCCAGTCCGAAGATGGCATCAACGCTTGCCGATTCAACATCGATCGCTGCGAGTGCATTGTTCTCTTGTAGAGCAACATAAAGCTTGCCGTTGTCAGAAAAAGTTAGGTATTCCGGCTCAAGGTCTTGAGCTACGGTTGCGTTCGGTGCAGAGATACGGACCTTGTCACTCAGTTCGCCATGGCGCGCTTGTCCTTGGTTAAACGCTTTGAAATCAATCTGCGTAACCACTGCATCTTGTGGGCCGTTAAGCAGATCGATAAGCGTCACGCTGCCCTCAGGGTCGACGGTGTAATCCGCGTTTGGCTCGCCTTCGTTAGCTGTTGCGATGTAACGACCATCTTTTGAAAAGCTCACCATATCCGGCAAAGCGCCCGTACCGTACGTAGTGATAAGTTCCAATGTATCTGAGCGATAAAGTGCGACTAAGCCATTTTCCTGCTTGTCTGCGTTTTCGATAGCAACCGCAACTAAACCGTTGTGTGTAGAGACACTGTTTGCTGCGCCGATATTAATACCGGAAGCCTGAGCGGCTGACTGTAGATCAATCGAACCCTCGCTGGTCGGTTTACCACTTTCATCCAAAGCGAGTACATCAACCTTTTTCGCTTGTGCATTTACAACGTACAGCTTATCGATACACGCATCGTAGCTCACAATCTCAGTCGCAGACGTGTCAAAAGGAGCATTGGCAACTGACGTTCCGATAAGGCGAAGCCCTGTCACTTCACCCGAGGTCGAAGTTGGTGGCGTCGAAGTCTGACACTGATAACCAAAAGCAACGGGGGCCGAGAAAGCAGCATCTAGGTTTGGTGTTGATTGCGAACAACCCATCAGCGCAAGCGAAACAGAGATCGAAGTGAAGAGTTGAGTGGTATTGAGATTAATTCCAGTGAGTTTTGACACGTGCTTTTTCATATATCCTCCATGAGCGAGAATCGCAATGCTAGAGGGCTTGTATGACAGAACGCAGACAGCGAGGTTACCAGAAGGTTACATTGATAGATCAGTTATGTATTTATTCAGTCGCGACCAAACAAAAAAACGCCCAAGCTGGCTGGTGCTTGAGCGCTTAAAGTTAAAGCGATGGACTAATTAGAACGACTTAAAAGCGCGTCAAATTAGAAGTTGTAACCACCACCGATCATGAATACCCATGGGTCGATATCTACGTCAGTAGAGTATTGTGTAGTTGTAGCACCTACTGTCTGTTTGTACTCAGCAGTAGTACTGATATCTGCATACCAAATCGAAGCATTCAAGAACCAATCATCATTGATCATGTAGTCCATACCAATGTTGGCAGCAAGACCCCAAGAATCATCCAAAGACAAATCGCTTAGACCAGCGCCTTTACCCGTGCCATTCAAAGATTCATCGAAGAATACTGTGTAGTTGATACCCGCACCAACGTATGGACGGAAATCGCTCTCAGAATCACCGAAGTAGTATTGAACCATGAACGTTGGTGGAAGGTGCTTAGTATCAGCTACTTCACCAACACCGTTTACAGAGATACCGTGAGAAAATGGAGTCGCTGCTAGTACTTCGAAGCTGATATTATCAGTAAACATGTAACCAAGCGTTAGACCTAGTTGCGTGTTTGAATCTACTGAAAACTCTAGAGCAGAGCTACCTAGAACGTCACCGCTGCTGTCGTTTGGAGATACGATTGCAGCGCCTGCACGAACGATGAAATCGCCTTCGCTGTGAGCAAGAACGTTAGCAGACATAAGGGCTGAAAGAACCGCAATACCACATACTGTTTTTTTCATTATTATTTCCTTTTGTAGGGCTTACTTATTGATGAGTCAGTAATCATTTCTTATTTTGCGTGCAAGGTATCACACAATAACCCCACATTATTGATGGAAATCAATTTGTGAAAAGTTATGAGTATTTATATAAATTTATTTAACCCCGATCACTCTATTCACCCAATTTATTGACACTTTTGTAATGCGACTTTTCCGTGCGTCATTTTGTTAATTAATTATGCTCGCTAGATCTGCGCACTATATTGGTGCAAAAACAGACCTTGCTACCATCACCTGTTCCGTATTGGTGCACAAAACCCTATCAACCTGCTTTCACCTCTAAAATTCAACAACTTACATATGGCGCAATGCTTGCAATAGTCTTGGCATAATCATAAATACATTGAGGTTCTGACATGCAAGACACTCTAACTATCGTCCTCGCAGGCGGCGTAGGTTCTCGGCTTTCCCCACTTACAGACAACCGCGCCAAGCCCGCTGTCCCGTTTGGTGGCAAATATCGAATCATCGACTTCACGTTAGCAAACTGTTTACATTCTGGTTTGCGACAAATACTCGTGTTGACTCAATACAAGTCCCACTCTTTACAGAAACACCTGCGTGATGGCTGGTCGGTACTCAACCCAGAGCTTGGCGAGTTCATCACCAATGTTCCTCCTCAAATGCGCACTGGAGACAGCTGGTACAGCGGCACGGCTGATGCTATCTATCAAAACTTGTATCTACTCTCTCGCAGTGAAGCGAAACACGTCGTGGTGCTATCTGGTGATCACATCTACCGCATGGACTATGCGCCGATGTTAAAACAGCACAAGCAGACCGAAGCGGACCTAACGGTAGCGTGTATGGAAGTGTCGATTGATGAGGCGAAAGAATTTGGGGTAATGGAGATTGACGAGTCTCATCAGATCCAAAACTTCACCGAAAAACCAAGATACCCAGCCTGTGTTCCGGGTAGGCCGACGAGAAGTATGGCTTCGATGGGGATCTACATCTTTGATAAGGAAGTACTGACTCGCGCTCTATTAGACGATGCGGAAGATCCAAATTCGAGCCACGACTTTGGTAAAGATATCATCCCAAAACTCGTGAACAATCAGAGTGTTTATGCCTATAAATTTGGTAGCGAAGAGGGTCGAGTCACCCAAGACGCATACTGGAGAGATGTCGGTACAATTGACTCCTACTACCAGTCCAATATGGATTTACTTAAGCCAGTATCCCCTATCGACCTTTATCAACCAGATTGGGCGATTCGAACCTATGAACCGCAGCTTCCCCCAGCTCGAACCATAGCTTCTGTCGAGGGCAATCAAGGCATCTTTATCAACTCTATGATTGCCAATGGTGTGGTGATTGAGGGCGGGTCTGCTCAGAACTCTATCTTCTTTCCAAAGGTGAAGGTCGAGAATGCGGCCATTGTTATCGATAGCATCTTGTTTGAGAATGTAGAGATTGGTAAGAACTGCCACATTCAAAATTGTATTATCGACAAGCATGTGAAAGTGCCCGCTGGAACCGTAATTGGCGTCGATAGCAAAGCCGATGCTGAGCGATTTCATATTTCAAAAGAGGGTGTGATTGTAGTGCCTTCTTCGTATCGTTTTGACTAGCTCTTAACGTTTTGAGCAGATCTTAAAATGTAAACTGAGTACTTCAAACACGAAAAAGGCAGCGATTAAGCTGCCTTTTGTCTATCAAATCAAACCCGATTAGAACGGCCCCAATTCAATCATCTGAGCGATAACCACAGAAATCAAAGCACCCACCGACCAGAATAGGAACAGTGGTAGGAAGAAGCGAACCCACTTCGAGTAAGATACTTTTGCAATCGCTAGTACCGCCAGCAAGCCGCCGTTGGTTGGGTAGATGTAATTCGAGATACCGTCACCCAATTGAGAGGCAAGCGCCGCCACTTGGCGCGTTACCTCACCAATATCCGCTAGAGGGATAATGATTGGCATGGTAATCACAGCCTGACCACTGCCCGATGGGATGAACAGGTTGATCACGGCTTGTGAAAAGTAGATACCTGCGGCCGCCACCAGCTTCGAGCTACCCGAGATGATTTGCGCTAGGTAGTAGATAATAGAATCGACAATCTTCGCGTCTTCCATGATCGTCAACACCGAACGAGCAAAGAAGATGATCAACACTGCCACAAGAACATCGCTCACGCCGCGTGTCCAATATTCACAGATCTTATTCGGAGACAGACCTGCCACAAGACCTGGAATGATTGCCATTGCGACAAACGCACCCGCGATTTCAGTAAAGCCAAAGCCCATCGTCAGCGTACCGAAAATCATATAGGCAAATACACCTAGGAATGCCACACCCGCCAGCTTTTCGCGCGTGGTTAGGGTTTTCGCTTCAACGTTAGACTCGTAGTGGTAACCCGTACCATGCAGTAGTCCTTTGGCTGGGTCTTGCTTAACTTTACGTGCGTAGTTCAAAACATACCAAGCACCTGTAAGGAGCATGAACATACCGACAATAAAGCGGTACCACATGCCTGAATACATTGGCAGCTCTGCAATCGTGTGTGCAATGCCGGTAAAGAATGGGTTCGCTAATGCTGCAGCAAAGCCTGCACAACTGGCCAAAAGAACCACACCTAGTGCTGTAATCGCATCATAGCCAAGCTTGATACAAATAGGGATCATCAATGAGATGAAGATAACGTCAAGCTCACGCATACCTGTGAAGGTCACGTTGAAAAAGATCGCGGTCATGATCACTGGCGCGATCACGTACAAACCTTGCTTTTTCAACTTACTGGTTAACGCAACAACGGATGCATCGAGTAAACCCATATGCTTGATGATACCGAAGGCACCACCCACAAATACTACAACGCCCATTACGCCAGAAGCAGACTTGAAGCCTTTAAAAAATGATTCGAAAAATGAGGCTAATGTCGTTGGGTTATTGCTAAGTAGTGTATAGCTATCTGGGTCTATGACCGTTCGACCGTTCATTACTACACGTTCAAATTCACCTGCTGGGATAAAGTAGGTTGCAATCGCTGCAACGATAACCATGATGACCAGAGAGAGAAACGGGTGGTTCACCTCTTTTTCATCAGCAGATACAGGTACGGATGAAGATACCGTAGATGTCATATAAGCTCCTTACTTGTCAGCTACTAGCAACGCCTAGCAGCAAGGATTATTTTTTGGAAAAACAAAACCCTTCACGCCAACAAAGTTAGCGCTAATGCGGGGTGTTTAATAAAGGTCTTTGATAGATGGGGCTCTCAATGCACATGAATGAAGTAGTCTGAGCTACTTTCTTGCGTCCGAGCAGAATGCTGGTGTTCAGCCTAATCGCTAAACTGGTGAGGACATTACCCGTAAAGGCGGAATTGACCGCGTAGGTAATGCGTATTTTATCAATTACAAAGACAAGCGGCGCATAATAGCATAAAGATCGGTAAAGCGGGCTAAAAACGTGATGTGCATCTAACTTTTATCTCGATACAAAAAAGCCCCGCTAGAGCGAGGCTTCAAAGTAGAGGAAATCTCTTTTATTTCGGCGCTAGTTCACCGCTCTCTACCAATTCGTCGCTCTTTACCAATTCATAATTCTCTGCCATTTCATGAGGTGCGATTCCATATTCGTAGTCGGCTAGGAAACCATCCTTATACACCTTCATGCCTTTATCATCCCAGCTCACTTTGATGATCGCTGTTGTGCCATCTTCACTGCCCATTAGCTTCAGCATATCGGCATCTATTTTAATCGCTTTGATGGTTTTAATACGCTTGAATGGCTTAAATTCGGTGGTTGAAGTTGGCAGTTCACCATAGCTGCTTACCCAACTCTCTTTTGGCACCAACCATTGATTATAAACATCGCCCACAATCGGCTTAGGCATACTTGCAATCACAACACCATCTGTCATGACATTATTGGTTTCCAAGCTATAACCACCTTTGCCATCTGACACATAAGTCGGGAAATCCGCGCCGATTTCAGACTCAGCAGGTAAACGACCAAGGGTGACAGATTTTTTCACGTACAACTCAGCGGTCTCAAACTTTTGCATGATTTCAGGGATTGCTTGAAATTCTACTGGGGCAGCAAACAGATTAAATGACACGGACATAGAAGCTGCGAGTGCAGCAAGTTTTAACGGCATAGACATAGTCAGAAGATCCTCAATGAACAGTGCGCCTACGATAAACCGCATAAAGTACGAGTCAACAGATTGCTGAGGGAAATATCAAGAGCTGTGATATTGATTGAAGGTTTTCGAGCTCGAAATAAGAGCAAAGTAAGCAGTTGTATAAAAAGTGACTAATATTGAGAGTAATTAGCTTGAAGGGATAAATTACTGCGGCAGAGAACCAAATTAGAGTAATTCGTCAGGCATGATGCAAAATTAAACATGTATCAAAATCACGAGACATAATATGCGCACGGTTTTGGTGAGTTTCAAGAGCCAAACAACAGATTATTTGATAACACTGAACTCAATCACACATGTGTATTTCCGCTGTTGGTTAATCTAACGGATGTTTGCTACGTTTAAATGACACAGTCATTGGAAAGGTATGATTTATGAAAGTAAACGTTCAAACACATCACGTATCAATTAACGACGACTCACGCAAAGACATCGAAGGCAAGTTCGATAAGATTGCTAACCACTTTCCATCACTGATCAGCTGCGACATCATCATCACTAAAGAGCACAACCAACATCAAGTTGAGGTATTCACAAATTACGAAGGTGTGCGTGTAACAGCCAAAGCGACAGACGATATTATGTATCCTGCCGTAACCGCAGCAATCAAGAAACTTGAAGCAGGTCTGAGTAACAGAAAAGGGCAATTGAAAGCCGATCTTCACGCTAAACCGACCAGCACTAAGCCAGAAATCGCGTCTGACATCATTCAAGAGATGAAGCTAGTTTAACTTGGCACTCTTTCATCTTATAAGGTGAATAGATAAGGAAAACAGAATATTAAGAGCCAGCCAATGTGCTGGCTTTTTTGATCGAGAAAGAAAATAGCCTCAAAGATTTAAACCATACAAAGTGTTGGTGATATCACAAATTGCAAGTAGTATGGAATCCACTATCGTTATGGAACAATGCAATATAAGGATGTTTATTATGAAAAAGATCGCGCTGGTACTTTTCTTAGCAAGCCAACTGATGGCCTGTACAGAGGTCGGCAGTGAAGCTTGGTGTACCGATATGAAAGAGAAACCAAAAGGCGACTGGACTGCAAACGAAGCCGGAGACTTTGCTAAGCACTGCGTATTCTAATCCCTGTCATCAGGATAGCTGATTGCATTAAAACTTATCTTACTAGACCAAAGCTTATCGCACTCGAACAAAGCTAGCTGAACGGACAAAACGCTGAAAATGAATCTAAAAAAACGACCCTAGGAAGACCGAGACTCCTAGGGTCGTTTGAGCTTAATATTGCTAGACAAAAGCTCTCAATCACACAGTTTTACGTTAGGGAATACGTCATTAGATCAGTTTGTTACGAATATGAATCACAACGGCTTCCGCGATGATCACGACCGCAAAAATACTCACCAGTACCATTGATACCTTCTGCCACTCAAACAAGTTTTGAGCATCATTCAATACCACACCGATACCACCCGCACCTACCAAGCCAAGCACGGCAGATTCACGAACGTTAATATCCCAACGGAACAGAACAATCGAGTAGAAAGCGGGCATGACTTGTGGCCAATAGCCTTTTAATAGAACACTCATCCAAGACGCACCAGTTGCACGTAAGGCTTCAATTGGCCCCATGTTCACTTCGGCAATGGCTTCCGCTAACAGCTTCCCTACAAAGCCTACACTGCGGACGGCAATTGCCATAATGCCTGCAAGAACACCGGGGCCAAACAGGGCGATGAATAGCAGAGCCCAAACTAATGAGTTCACTGAGCGTGAAGACACTAGAAAGAACTGAGCAATCCAATTCAAGCTTTTGTTTGGCGTAATATTTGGCGCATTCAACAGCGCTAAAGGTATCGCAAAAATAAGAGTAAACAGTGTGCCGAGCGTTGCGATGTGCAGCGTCTCGATCATCGCATCATGAATGGTCGTTGGATAAAACCCATAATCCATCGGTAGCATGCGTTGAAACATATCCGCAAACTGCGCAGGCGCGTCATACAGAAACTCAGGAATCACTTCCACTGTTTGCCAAGACCACACAATCGCGCTCACCAAACTCAGATAAATGGCGAATCGAGCGATGCGTTCATTAGGAGTAAATCGCTGCCACTCTCTATCAATAGATGCTGTTGTCATCAGAAAATTCTCCTAACGATGTTGGAAAGAAACTCACCTACAAGAATCAAAGCGATAATGGTGATCAAAATAGCCGCTACAAAATCGTAATCGAAGCGCTGGAATGCCGAGAACAGTGTGCCACCCAGACCACCCGCACCAACGATACCAACCATGGTCGAGTTACGTAAATTCGAGTCGAGCTGATAGCTAGCAAAGCCGATAAAGCGAGTGAACACTTGCGGCATTACCGCGTATAGAATCACACTCACAAAGCTTGCCCCAGTCGCTTTAATAGCTTCGACTGGTTTGAAAGAGATCTCTTCAATCGCTTCTGCAAACAACTTGGCAATGAAGCCAATTGAAGCGAACACGAGAGTCAGGATCCCCGCCAATGCGCCGAAGCCCACGGCTTTTACGAATAGAATCGCAATGATTACTGGGTGAAAAGAGCGACATAGCGCGATAAAGCCTCGAATTGGCGTTGATACAATCGATGGCATCATGTTTCTTGCTGCTAATAAGCCCAAGAACAGAGAGATAACGATGCCGAAGAAGCTCGAAATAATCGCTATCTGCAAGCTCTCCGCCAAACCACTTAACAGTAAGTTTGTGCGTGAAAAATCGGGCGGAAACATGCGTGATAGTAAACGCTCACTTTCGCCAAAACCGATAATTAGTCGGTCAAAGGTCAAACCCAAGGTCGAAAAGCTATAGAAAAGGTAAGCGACGATCGCCACCACAATCGCACGGTTTGTCCACGATGCCTTAAACGGATTCTGATATTGAGTCTGCGATGTCGATGAGTTTGTGGTTAATCCAGCCATGACTCACCTCCGTAGATGATCTTAAGGTCATCTTCTGAGATACCTTCAGGGCTGCCATCGTAATGCACCTTACCGTTACACATACCTATGATGCGTTTCGCATAACGCTTCGCTAGGCTCACATCGTGAATGTTAACTAGTACCGGGATATTTTTCTGCTGTGCGAAGGTTTCCATCAACTCCATGATTTCTACCGCTGTTTTAGGGTCAAGAGATGACGTTGGTTCATCAGCCAATAAGATGTATGGGTCTTGCATAACAGCACGAGCAATACCCACACGCTGTCTTTGACCGCCAGATAAGCTGTCTGCACGCTGATTAGCGAAGTCTTGAAGGCCAACAAATTCTAGTAGTTCGAAGGCTTTTGCAAGGTCTTGTGAAGAGTAGTTACGACGCCACGCATTCCAAGCCGTCATGTAGCCTAAGCGGCCACTCAGCACGTTCTCAATAACAGTCAATCGCTCTACTAGGTTGTACTCTTGAAAAACCATACCGATGTGACGACGCTGTTTACGCAGCGCTTGTCCCTGCAGTTTTGTCAGGTCAGAACCATCAAAGATAATCTCACCCTTACTTGGATCATTTAGACGGTTGATACAACGAAGCAGTGTACTTTTACCCGTACCTGATGGGCCAATGATGGCGATGATCCCTGGTTCATCGATGTCGATGTTGATTCCTTTAAGGATCGGCTTTCCTGCTACGTATTCGTGATACAGGTCGTTGATCTTAATTCCGTCATAGCTAGCTACGGCCATACTGCGTTTCCTTGTGCAAATTTAAAATGAGCGATGCCCTACCCGTGAGGGCATCGACTTAAAACAACTTATTCAGTGAATAAGTGAAAAGGGTATTAGAGAGGAGTTACTGACTGTTTGCTTGTTTCGCGAGCTCAGCTGCTTTTTTCTTCGCGCGTTTCGCCGCATCTTTTTCCGCAAGCTTTTTCAGACCCGCTTTGGTGTAAGCGGTACCGGTTGCATGAGCGATATCACGAATCACGCCCCACTCTTCTTTGTAAGAGATAGGAGAGAAACGGTCAGCGCCTTTGAATGCTGCACTCATTTCTGGTGTAAAGCGGTAGCTAAAGAACGCTTCGTTGATCTTATCAACAAGCTCTGGTTTAAGGTTGTAAGCGTAGCCAAATGCTGATGTTGGGAAACGTGGGCTGCGGTAGATGATTTTAAGCTCAGATGCATCTACGCGTCCTGCTGCAACCATGCGGTCGTAAACATCAGAGGCGACAGGTGCTGCATCGTAGTCTCCGTTGTATACACCCAAAATAGATTGGTCATGCTTACCCGAGTAAAGCACCTTGTAGTCTTGGTCTGGTACTAAGCCTTTTGCAGGGAAAAGTGCACGTGGTGCAAGGTTGCCAGAGTTTGATGACGCAGAAGTATGCGCAACCTTTTTGCCTTTCAGATCAGCCATCGTCTTGATGCCGCTGTCTTTACGCACGATAGTGATTAGGTTGTAACCTTGGAAACCTGACTCATCACCTTTCACCGCGATTGGTACATAACCCGCTAGGTTAACCGCGTAGCCCGTTGGACCTGTCGAAAAACCTGCAACGTGCAGACGACCAGAGCGCATCGCTTCCACTTGTGCAGAGTTTGAGTGCACAGTGTAGTAAATCACGCGCTTACCTGTGATCTTACTTAGGTGCGCTTGGAAATCAGCAAATGCATCTTTATACAAGGCTGGGTCTTCTACAGGAGTGTAGGTAAACACGAGCGTACTCGGGTCATTCCACTCATCTGGATTTTTAGGCGAGTCTGCCACTAAATCTTGGTTTTCATCACAGTATCGATCGTCTAACACACCACGGCTAGAGCAGTCGTTTGCCATAGCCATTGAAGGAAGTAGTAGGGAGCTAGCGATTAACAGTCCTTTAACACTGATTTTCATATTCAAACCTTACTTTTACTTTTTGTTGAGGGTCGAACCTCTTATTGCACCCTTTGTGCCAACTATTATTTTATTTATTTTCAACAACTTAAACCAAGCCCAATTTTGATCGATTGGATTTGAGTCATTTGTGTCCAAGCAATTAATATGAATTTGGGTCACTTTTGTCCCACGCTTATCAAGCCAAAAAAAGAGCCCGAAGGCTCTTAAAAAACAAATTGAGATTGTCCAATCACAGAGACAGGCAGCTCACTTCATACCGCCCATCTCACCGACTCACTTAGGCTTTTGGTGCCATGCAGTTAGCGTAGTAGGTCGTTGTCGCAGGCCAGTCACTGAATACACCCAACACTTCGACGTCTTGCGCTAGTACGTCGAGCATCTTCATCATATCGCCATCGTTGTTGATGCCTTGCTTGACGCTTTGGTAATACCAACCACCACCTTGGGCTAGTGGACCTGAACGCTCAAGTGTCCAAGCAATAATGTCTAAGTCAGCTTGCTTCGCCAGTTTAGCGTAGTCAGACGCTACAATTTGGTTGTCTTTATCAAGCTCAACTAGAGCAAACAACGGCGGTGCGATGATGTTTACACCCGCTTTTTGTAGCTCTTTCATGTTCTCAATCGAAGCAACGAAGTCTGCTTGTTCATACACTCGATCGTCTAGATACACCGCTTGTTCACCAAACTTAGGGTTCTCTTTGATCCAGTATTTAACGTCATCCAGATTGAATGACTGTAGGTAGGCTTCAGACGCATCAAAGCCAGCAGCCTTGACTTCATCCACCAGCTTTTGAGCATACATCTCTTGGCTAAAGCCATTGAATGGCATCTCGACAGCTGCTGATTTCAGCTCCGGTGTCACCTTCACGCCATGTTGCTTGAACAGCGCTGCACTCTCAGCATGGGTCATCAAGGTACCGCTTTGGCTATAAAGATCAGTTCTCCAGCCAGGCGTGCCATTCATGTACTCTTCAACCGTGGTTGCTTTAGGGTTCGCACCGTCCATTTTCCCTTTAAGAGTCTTAAACTCCGCCAAGGTAAAGTCTGTAGTGCGACACTCCACCTGAGCGTTTTCTCCCGTTGCAGGGTTAGCTGGTTTAAATGGAACCGTACATTTCTTCGCAAGCTCTGGATGAGCCAATACGTCCGTCGTGGTGTGCAGATCGTTTTGTGAGTGACGGCAGACAAGCTCTTTGTCTTTGGTAAAGGTCACATCACATTCCAAGATGCCAGCACCCATCTGAATCGCAGCGAGATAAGACTCTTTGGTATGTTCCGGAAACTGCATTGGTGCACCACGGTGACCAATCGAGAAGTCACTGCGCTGGAAAGGCCCTTCACTACAACTCAATAGCTTAGTTTTCAGCGGTCCTTCGTCCATATTGTTAATTAAAAAGAGGGGACGAGGTCCAAGGTTGGCAGACTCTTGCGCTGCCCATGCTGTCATCGAACTCACGCCGAGTATTAAAGCAATTGAACCTTTCAGAATTTGCTTCATGTTTGTATCTCCTTGCAACAAGCAATTATTTTTTACTTTCCTTAATTTGGCCATTCAGTCTCCACCTTAACGCTTCCGCTCATCAATAAAAGATACGGATGCAATAAGGAGACTGATAGCCTGCCTGCGGCTTAAACCATAATGCTTATACGCAGCAATGGCTTTATGCCGCAATGGTTTAGTGCAGGCATTGTGCCAAATGTTAAAAACCTTATATTACAAACACTTGAAGTGGATATTAATTTATTGATTAATTAAATGGGTCATTACTGTCTTATCAGTTTTATCCTTTTCACCCTGACTATGTTTGGAACGAACTATGTTTTGAACGACTATATTTTGAAACTCTCTTTATCAAGCTGATGCTTTTTCATCTTTCGATACAAGGTTTTACGCGGTAAGTTAAGCTTGTTAGACACATCGTTGATGTTGCCAGCGCTCTCTATCAAAGCTTCTGTTAACACATTACGCTCGTACTGCTCCATCTGTTTCTCAAATGCAAATTCACCACTGGTCGATTCACAGCTTGGCGATTGCAGATCGAAACCATCACCCACAATACCCAACACAAAACGGTCTGCGACATTACGGAGCTCACGCACGTTGCCCGGCCACTCATGTCGACACAACTGCTGGATCTGCTCAGGGTAAATTGTCGATGGACGAGTCTTGTATTTGTGGCTAGCTTGAACAACAAAGTGTCGAAACAGCAGTTGAATATCCTCTTTACGATGGCGTAGAGCCGGCAGATTCAGACTAGCGATATTCAAGCGATAGAAAAGATCGGCTCTAAACTCACCCGACTCACTCAGGCTAGCGAGATCGGCTTTGCTTGCCGCAACCACAACAATATCAACAGGGATCAGTTCATTCCCGCCAACACGCTCAATGGTTCGCTCCTGAATCACTCGCAGCAATTTGATTTGCACCGCGATAGGCATACTTTCGATTTCATCAAGGAATAGGGTTCCACCACTCGCCTGCTCTATTTTGCCAATGCGTTTTTTATTGGCACTGGTGAACGAGCCTGCCTCGTGGCCAAACAGTTCACTCTCAATGATGCTTTCTGTCATACCGCCGCAGTTAATCGCTACAAACGGTTTGGCTTTTCGTCGGCTAAATTGATGAAGCGCCCTTGCTATCACCTCTTTACCAGTACCCGTTTCACCATTAATTATGGTATCCACACCTGTATGTGCTAAAGCGAGAACCTGTTTGCGAATACTCTCCATGCCCTTTGATTGACCGATAACGACAGACTCGATTGGTAGGTCACTCTCTTCACTCTCACCAGAGTTTTGGGGGTTGCTGCTCTGACATTGCGCTAGTGCGAGATTGAGCTTCCCTACCAACTCACTGGTATCTAATGGTTTTTCTAAGAAATCAAACGCACCCAGCTTCATCGCTTCAATCGCCATAGGTATGTCACCGTGACCACTCATCAATAACACTTGTACGTTCGGTGCTCGGTGTTGAATCGCGCTAACCAAACTCAACCCATCGATTTTCGGCATTCGAACATCACTCAAAACCACAGACTGGCTGCTTCCCTTCAACGACTTGAGTGCCAGGTTAGGGTCGGTGTAACTGGTGACGTTGAAGCCCTCGAGCTCAAGCATTTCACTCACCGCTTCGACAACGTCCAGTTCGTCATCAATCAAAATAATGTGGTTGTCTTGGGTCATGAGTGTGTGCCTTTTGGTAGAGTGACGATGAAAGTTGTACCTTGGTGTTCTTGAGATTCAACGTGAATCGAGCCACCAAAGTCTTTTATGATGTTGTAAGCAATGGACAAACCAAGTCCGAGCCCTTTTCCAGAACTTTTGCGTGAATAAAATGGGTCAAACAAGTGCGGGAGATCCTCTTGAGGAATACCTAAACCGTTGTCTTTGACTGATACTTCGATGGTCTCTGAGTGCTCAGAGGTAGAAATGATTAACTTAGGTTGTTCTTTGTGCTCGATAGCATCTAACGCATTGCTAATTAGATTCACCAAGACTTGTTCTAAACGGATACTATTGGCTCGAACCAACAATGACCGATGTGGTGAATACTCAATGTTGACTCCACTTTGGCGAGTCTCAAACAAGTCAATCGCATCGCTAATCACATCGTTCAGTACAACACTGGTTAGCTTGCCATCGCTCTTACGCGAAAATGCTTTCAGGTGACGGGTAATCGCTGCGACTTTCTCTAGTAATGTCTCGATCTTCTGCAGGTTGTTCACCGCCTTATCCGGACGTTCTTTTTCCAACCACAACTGTGCACTGCGAACATGACTATTTACTGCAGTCAGAGGTTGATTGATTTCATGTGTAATGCCGACACTCAACTGCCCCAAAGCCGCAAGCTTACCTGCTTGAATCAGCTCGTCTTGGGTCACGCGCAATTTCTCTTCAGCAATAGTGCGCTCGATAACCTCAGCTTCGAGCTTACGATTGGTCTGTTTCACAACCTTAGCGGTGGTTTGGAACACTCTTAAATACTTAGCCATTTGCGTCACTTCATCGCGACCGCGAATCGCGACTTCGGTATCCAGATGCCCAGTAGAGATAGCGAACATGTTGTCTTTTAGTTGCAAGAGGCGCTCTAAAATACTCTTTCGCACATAGAACCAAGATATCGCCGCTGCGGCTAATACGCTAAACAGGGAGAGAAACAGAGACAGTCGCTGATTTGAAAGCAGAGACTGCTGAGCTTGTTGAATGGATTGATCGATATTGCCATTCACCTTGCTGGTGTGGCTTTCAATCTGAACCGTGAGCTGGTTAAGATGTTCTCGGCTATTTTGTAAAAAGTACATCTCTTGATAACGGTGATCGAGCGCCTTATTTTTTAACTCGTACAGAGTGCTTGTATTAGAGGCCAAGCTGTAGATCACCATCAGTTGCTCATCCAGCTCAGGAAATTCACTCCTTAGATCGCCACTCGCCCAAATACCCCACCACTCTTCACCGACCTGCTCTAGACGGTATCCAGTGTAATCGAGTTCATTGAAGCTAGAATCGTTGTAGAGCTTCTCGACCAAACCCAGTTGATAGTAGAGCAGTGCCTTTAGTTGGGCGAAATCAATCTGCTGCTTACTCGATTGAGGGAGATCATCGAGTGCGTCACTGGCTTGTTGGAGCAATGGATAGAAACCTTCTAGCAGGTTACGTAACTCTTTGTTGAGCTGCTGCGACTCTATTTCACTTTGATAGAGCAAGCTCAAGCTATTGTGAACTTGTGAGATAAGATCCTTGAAGTAAGAGTGGTAGTCGGGAAATTGAACCATGATGCCTTTCATCTCCGAAATGGCCTGTTCAATTCGCAGCATCGCTTGTTGGCGCTCTAGGTTGGATTCAGCACCACTGAGTTGGGAAGAGGTTGTGATGACTTCTCTGACTCTGTCGTTCAGGCGAGCCGCATTGTCGAGCGCAGGGATCTCTTGCTCTTTCAGCTCAACAAGGCGCTGATTGAGAATATCAAAAGTGAAACTAGAAAAGACCGAAAGAAAGATCGTCGTCATCGACAGCATCGCTAAAGCCAACACCAAACGCAGTTCAATGCCTTTCCAATTGAACCACCTTCGACGTGAAAACTTCGCCCGCAACGTGGGCTCAAAGCGATATTCATCGTCTACAAATTGGGAAGAATCACTACTCACATTCTTTACTCTTTCTTATCGAACAATTCACAGTAAGCGTCAATGATTCAAAGAGTTAGGATGTTAAATAAGCCACGCCAACCAAGCGTATTGTTTTAGAGAAACAATGAAATCGCCCACAACCATTAACATTTCACATAAAACACCATAACAATTCTTTTATAAAGTACAGACTGTGCATTTTGCGATAACAGAGAGTGACCTCGTAGACAGAACCAAAATTGTGTTAGGTCGAGGGTTATTTGAAAAGCGTTCAAACAAACTATTTTTACTCAACTGCATACCTTTTATCGGTGAATAATTTTGCACCAAATCATATTCCGGGCAGTGAAATGTAAATTTATTGTGACTGAGATCTCTCAGCCCTTTTTCTCATCCTCAGCCCTTTGATTTATGGATGATTTGCCTCTGTTTCACTTGGTCAATAATGAAGCAAAACACAATAATAAGGACTTGAACGTGAAACGCACCCTAACTACGACGGCTTTAGCGGTTTCTTTCGCACTCTTAGCTGGATGCCAGTCTACAACCGAGACCTCTGAGCAGGTCGACCTCAATGCCTACCAATGTCAAACCACACACAGCGCAGAAATCAACGACCTGCGTATCTACCAAGTAATGGTCGAAAGCTTTGTGAATGGCGATGACTCTATCGGTCACGGTACCGGTTACGGCACTAGCCACCATAAAGGCGATATTCAGGGCATCATCGACTCACTCGATTACATTCAATCGCTGGGAATGAATGGTATTTGGCTAACACCTATCTTCAATTCTGAGCCTGTTGCAGGACAAGATCATTGGGCAGATAGACTCGATGCAACGGGCTACTTCGCCACCGACTATTTCAGTATCGACCCACGATTCGGTACGTTAGAGCAAGCTAAACAGCTAGTAGAAGAGGCGCACGCTCGCGGCTTATACGTATTCTTTGATGGCGTATTTGGGCACCATAAAGGAAATGTTGCGCCTTCTCCGACTGGTAAACTTCCGCAAGGCGAGAACAACCCTGTTGCTTACCCAGAGAGTTTAGAGTTCTACAAAGAGGTCGCGACTTACTGGATCAAGGAACTTAAGATTGATGGTTGGCGTCTTGACCAAGCGTATCAAGTACCAAAAGACGCATGGGCAGAAATTCGTGAGAGTGTCGATGTCGCTTCTGCAGAAGTTGAATACGTAAACTCAGAGGGTGAAACCGTTAATCCGCTTGGCTACATGGTTGCTGAGATTTGGGCGGGAGAAAACCGCATTATCGAAACAGGCTATGGTACTAATAGTTCTCCAGCACTTTGCTCTGCGTTTGACTTCCCTGTGCGTTACCGCTTAACAGAGACGCTTGCTGTAAACGAAGCCGGTGTTGGTGGCAAAGGCGGTGAATGGCTAGCAGAAGGCATGTCATTGCACTCACTTTACCCAGACCACGCAAAACCAAACCTTATGATTGGTAACCACGACTTAGTGCGCTTTGGTGATTTACTGCAACGTGGCGATATCGCTTCACCAGAAGACGATGAATACTGGCAACGATACAAAGCAGCTTTCTCATTCCAAGCCGCTTACACAGGTCCAATCACCACTTACTACGGTGACGAGATTGGTGATCAGCTAGATGGGTTTGCTGACAAAGTATGGGAAGATTGTGCTATTCCAGGACTGTGTGATGACCACGTGGCGCGTACTAGCGGTAAAGTCGAAGGGGTAACAGCTGACCTCAATGCTCGCGAGCAAGATCTCAAGCAGTATGTGACAACTCTGATGACACTTCGCCAGAACCACCCGGCGCTGTCTCAAGGTAAACGAACTCACCTACTTGCTAACGAATCCGTTTACGTCGACCACAAAGGTGCCGGCAACGAAGCGATTATCTATGCCATTAACGTCACTGACAAGGCATACACGCTAGAGCTCACGAAGAAACAATCTGGCTCTGACGCTGGACTGAGCGACCTGCTCACTCAAGACAAAATCGCAGCATCCGGTGACAGCTACCAAATTGAGCTAGCACCATTTGAAGGTCGATTCTTGAGCGTAGATAAACCAAGTGCTGCGGGACCTGTCGCTGCGGCGATGGTGAGCGCTCCAACCTCTGGCCAAGGCTTTATGGCTCAGTGTGATAACCCTGTCGTATCTGAAGCGGGCCCAGTAAGCAGCAAGCTATACGTCGTAGGTAACTTCGCGGACTCTGGCTGGAAACACAAAGAAGGTCGAGCCTTTACCTATCGTGGTGACAATACCTATCAAGTTGTGACTAACGAGAAACCGGGCAGCTACCGCATGCAATATGCGTCTAAATCTTGGTCTCCGCAGTACACGGCTGATGGCCTGAATATCAAACTAGGCCAAGAGACGGCACTAACCAAAGGCGGTTATGGTAAAGATACAGCTGTTACCATCCGTGACGGCGGTAAGTATGTTTGGAGCTTGAAGTTTGACGATGCAGGTAAGCCACTGCAAGTTATGGCTTCAAAGTGTCCCTAGTCTCAACAACAGCATCAACGACACGTATTAGCGCCTATTTAGCTGGCTAATCACCAGCTAGCAATGCTGATTAAACGAATCGGCTAACTCAAATATGGTTCCCCGCCATAATGAGTTAGCCGATTTTTTTTATGTGCTAACTATTTAAGGTTTTCTGCTTAATCGCTGGATAATGATTGATGCACAACCGGTACAAGTAGGCTTGACCATTGTTGATAAGCTTTGGCATTCAGGTGCAGGTCATCGCAGCTGAAATCATCCAATAGCACGCCATTGGGCGCCAAAACTTCATTCACATCTAAGAACTGAACCCCATTCTCATGGCAATAGCGTTTCAGTAGACTGTTCAGTTCTTCAACTTGAGTATTCAAACCTTGAAGGCTTTCTCCAACAAAAAGCGTTGATTGAACAACGACCTTAATTCCTTGCTTGAGCCATGTGTCTACGATCTCGACATAGTTTGTGAAAGCTTGATCGACAGAGTAGCCTTGGGCAAAGTCGTTAATACCCGCCATAAAGCAGATCAGCTTGGGGTTAACGTTCAAAGTCGTGTCTATTCGTCTTAGCATGCCTGCGGTTGTATCTCCGGCTAAACCTCGATTCACCATAGATACGTCTCGGAAAATATCAGCCCAAGGTGCCCACTCCGTAATCGAGTCTCCAAATACCACCAAATCCGCTTGGGGCGTAAAATGACGGTGGTTGTCCGACGTCAGTACATAGCGACTCATGCTGTGTCCTCGCTGTTGAATTTCAGATTGTCTGGTCACTGCTTCCAAGATCACGGCATCCGGTGTCTGGTCATCAAACTGCGCCAAAACCTTTTCAATATGCGGTTTCAAAGGGCTTAACTGAGTATCGAGTGCGTGTTGGTCTTTGAGTGAAGCGAGTTTTTCAAGCAATGAGTATAAGGTCCCTCTGTGCTCGAGGGATTGATAGAGCGAATAGAGGTCAAGGACAGGTTGGTGTTTTAAAGCCGTAAGAAGTTGTTCATCTTCCATGTGTTATCTAGCCTTTCATCGGAGGAGAGTGTGCTCACATCATACCCGCTAAGAAATCACTTAGATAACACATGAATCAACAACAGCTCGAGTTGTTGCTATTTTTCTTTCACTAGAAGGTGATTGCGGTTATCTCGGCTCTTTTTAATAAGTTCGTTGCTTTCGTCCATATCATCAGACTTAGCCAATCTATCGTAAAGAAGTACATTCACCGTTGCCGCTAAGTTCATACAACCAACCGTCGGTACATACACAACATGATCAGCGCGATCTGCAACGTCTTGAGAAATCGAACCGTCTTCTGGACCAAAAATGTAGATAGCGTTCTCTGGGTGTTGGAACCTTGGTAGCGGCGTCGCGCCTTCTGCTAGTTCAACACACACAATCTTTGTCTCTGGGTCAAGGTCATCGAGAAATGAATCAACCCCGACCAGTGGAATATTGCGAGTTGCACTCTTGGTATCAGTATGAAATTTGGCTGCTTTTTCATAACGTTGACCAGTGTATTTAACTTCATCCACTTGATAACAGCCTGCAGCTCGCATTACAGCACCAACATTGGTTGGGCTTTTAGGATTCGTTAAACCAATCGTCACCTGGCTTTTCTTCATGAATGTACTCACTCAAATCAATAACGGCGTGACTGGATTGTCACAGAGCGCCGCATTCTAGCAAAGCGCAACCTCTATCAAAAGCCATTCTTAGCCTTGTCGCATTGATGGTAAATGGTCAAATAAACAACAAACAGTTTACTGATTAAATTTAATTACACGAATCCAATTATTTACCTTAACTATTCAATTGCAATAATCATTTTCTATACCCATACAATAAATAACAAACGGATTAATAAAGAACACTTATTAAACGAGAAGTGCTCAACTGTTGATCATTCAAGTTATAAATACAAAAGCTCACAAATAAAATGAAAAGGCAATACAACACTACAAGTAATATATTCAATTTATTTTATGGATTATTCTGTATTTCTCGTATCTTGAAGCACTTTATATTTTTTAAGAAAGTACCCGAAACATTCACAGAGAGGTATTTATGTTTAAAAAAGCTTCTGCACTTTTACTAGCTGTTATGTTAACAGCGTGTGCTTCACAAGGTACTAAGATGGACAACGAGACCATCAGCAAGGTTGAGAAAGGCCAAACGACTGAACAGCAACTAATCGACATGCTAGGCGAACCAACATCGACCGGTTTCTCTTCAGATGGCTCTAAACAGCTGACTTATAACTATTCTAGTGCATCTAGCAATCCAGCATCTTTCATCCCATTTGTTGGGTTCCTGTTCTCTGGTGTTGATTCAGAAACTCAGGTGCTTTACATCACTCTGGATAAGAAAGGCAAAGTTTCAGATTACACATATAGCGAACAAAGCACTGAAACTAAAACTGGCTTACTATAATTAGACGACAACGTCAGCTGGCTTAATTAAGAGTCAATAACAGTTATTGGCTCTTATTATTTTTATCTATCATTTTAACTACAGTGAAAAAGGTCATTTAATTCACTCAAATAAACCGTTCACACTGCATCTATATCAACTCTTATGCTATGAGCATACGCACGTAAATATGCTTATCTATTCACAAAAGCTCTACCAATAGTTCTTCATTTTTTCCCTTACTTCCCGCAATTTCTTGTGACATGTTGCTCACACATTCAGCAAAAAGTTAACCGCTGTCAAATTTATAGAACAAAACTATGCAAACGTAACGTTTAGACCAATGGCGCATTTACATTTTTTAAACAGACAAATACTGTAAAACGATATGTACCATTTTTTGAGCAGTGTGTCGCAAAGCTCATCTGTTCAATCGGTCTTGTGACCTAATAAAAAACAATATCTCTGCAGTAGGAAGTCTTTATGAGTCTAACCATCAAAAACCGCCTCTATATTTTGTCTTTTATCCCTTTACTCTTTATGACACTGGGGATGATTTATGTAAGCTATCTAAAGACAACCGAACTCACCGCTGAGCAGGTCAACTCTACTCGCACCAATATGATGGAAATGAAGCAGAAAGAGTTGAAGTCTTATCTGCAAATGGCTGAATCATCGATCGCCCCCTTCTTGCAACGAGGTGCGACCCTAGAAGAGGCCCTACCGACTCTACGTCAGCTCGAGTATGGCGAGTCAGGTTACATCTTTGGTTACGACTCTAAAGGTGTGCGTGTTGTGGTTGGTCAAAGCACCGATGGTATTGGGAAAAACTACTTCAATCTGCAGGATAAAAAAGGCAACTACCTGATTCAAGACCTGATCCGAAACTCGAAGAGCGGACAATTTACCACTTACTACTTCCCTAAATTAGGCGAGACCGAAGCGCTACCAAAGCTGAGCTACTCCGTCTTCATTCCTCAGTGGGACTTAATGCTTGGTACGGGTTTTTACACCGATGACATTGATGCCGTCATCGCTGAAATGGAAGCGAGTTCTAACCAAGCACTTCAGAGCACAATCACAGCGATCAGCTTGTTCTGTGGCCTGATCGCCGCGATCGTTGCTGTCTTCGCTGTAGGTATTAACCGAACCATTATGAAGCCCATCGAACAGCTGGATCGCTCTATCAGCTCGTTTGCAAGTGGCGAGGCCGATTTGACTGCTCGTATGGAGCCATTCCGTGCCCCTGAATTTGCTCGCCTAAGTGACAACTTCAACGCGTTTGTTGCAAGCCTTCAAACCATTATTCGCAGCGTGAGTGATGTTGGCCAGCAAGTGGTAAACGAAACGAATAGTATGTCAGCTCGTGCCGCTCAAGTAGATGAACTGGCAAACGGTCAACGCGAAGAGACAGAGCAAGTGGCTACCGCAATGACAGAAATGACAACCACGGCTCAAGAGATCTCAAGCAACGCAAGCCAAGCGGCAAATTCCGCGAAGCAGGCAGAGAACAACGCACGTGAAGCGCAAGAGATTGTAAACGCGGCGGCGGAATCTGTGGCAGGCTTGGCCTCTGAGGTATCCGAAGCGAACACTGTCGTATCTCAGCTTGAAGGTGATGTGCAAAACATCTCGTCTTCTCTCGCGGTTATCCAAGACATTGCCGAGCAAACGAACCTACTGGCATTGAACGCGGCTATCGAAGCGGCACGTGCAGGTGAACAAGGTCGCGGCTTTGCAGTAGTTGCCGACGAAGTTCGTAAACTCGCAAGTCGAACTCAGGAGAGTACCGGTGAAATCCACACCATGATCGAGCAATTAAAAGCAGCTTCGGATGCCGCAGTTAAAGCGATGGATTCTAGCCAAAACCGCAGTGCTCAAACGGTAGAAGAAGCGAACGCAGCTGCTGAGGCGCTGGCGCGAATTCAGGAGTCGATTGATACCATCATGGACATGAACTCTCTCATCGCCACTGCGACCGAAGAGCAGAACATTGTTGGCCAAGAGATTTCACAACGCGTGGTGGTTATCTCGGACTCAAGCTCTCAATCGGCAACACTAGCCAATGAAAACCGTGCTGGCAGTCAGAACCTGAATGATCGTGCGAATGAGTTGTACCACTTAGTCGATCGATTCACTGTTTAGTCTACTATTTAAATCAATGCCCTTGCTCAGTTGAGTAAGGGCTTGATGAAATAAGGGGACTATCAATGTTCAATTCAGATAAGAAGAAGGTTAAAGAGCTACTCATCGCAACAAAATATGGTGTTTCTGCTTCAGAGATGATGACCATTATCGGTGTTGAACAGACCAAAGCGATGAAGTGCATTCAACAGCTAAAAGAAGATGGCGAGGATATCCATACTCTTGGGGAAGGCACCAATCCTGATGAGCTGGTTTTATACTCGATTGGCGAGATTGAACCTTAATTGGACATCGAAAGAAACAGCGTAACAAAGCGATAATTCGACACTTTTCATTATCGCTACTTCTGTACTAATGAGATAAAAGTGCTCCTTTGCAACGAATAGCTAAGGGGCATTTTTCACATTTGGGCGTGGGGTGGCAAAACTGCTGACCATGCTCGACCAATAAGCCATGGTAATAGCCGTAGGTCTTAGTATCAGGTGGAATCACAGCTTCCATCAAATCATGAAACCTCTCATAAGACTTAGGAACATCCAAACCGTTTCGCTCAAAGATTCTTCTCGCGTACGCATCAATCACGAATGATGCCTTTTTAATGGCATAAACCAAGATTGCGTCTGCGGTTTCCCCACCAATGCCTTTCACCGCAAGCAGTTGCTGTCTCAAAACGTCCGTTTCTTGAGCCCGTAGAGTTTGTATATCGTAGTCGTATTGAGCAAACCACTGCGTCATTGCCTTAAGTTTTAGAGCCTTTTGGTTGTAGTAACCACTGGAACGAATGGCTTGTGCCAGCGTATCAAGTTCCATTGCGGCAACCTGTTGTGGCGTGATCGTTTTACCTAAGTTATCGAGCGCCTTTTCGGCATTCTTCCAATTCGTATTTTGAACCAGAATCGCCCCCATCATGATCTGATACGGATCGCTGGTCGGCCACCAGTCAAACCAACCATAGTGCTCTTCAAGACCACGAAACACGTCTCGAATTAATCTCGAGTCTTGTTCCGTGACTTGGCGAGTTTTCATCAATCTAGATTCTCAGCGAGAAAGTCCACCAACAGGCGAACTTTAGAAGAGAGGTTACGGTTTTGAGGATAGAGTGCCCAGATCCCCTCTTTGTCATCTCGGAAATCCGACAGCACTTCAACCAGCTCTCCCGATTCTAGGTCATCGCTGACATAGTATTCAGGTAGCTGCACTAAACCAATGCTCTGCTTTGCGGCATCGAGAAGTGCTAAGCCGCTGTTACATTTAATTCGGCCATTAACACGTACCGATCGTGGCTGGCCATTTTCTTTAAATCGCCAATGCTCAAAGCCACCAACCAAACACTGATGATTAGCAAGCTCTGATAAAGTATGTGGTTCGCCATAATGCTCAATGTACTCAGGGCTTGCACAGACATAGAGCTGCCTCTGAGATAGGCGTTTGGCAACCAGGCTAGAATCTTCCAGTCGTCCTAAACGAATAGCAACGTCGACCCCTGAATCAATGAGATCTAACTTTTGATTAGTTAGCATCAACTCAAGCTCGACTTGAGGGTACTGAGTCAAAAACTGATGCAGCAAAGGCGCAAGCTGACGTTCACCATAAGTGACAGGCGCTGTGACTTTCAAAAGACCTTTGGGGGTCGATTGCATCTGCGTTACTGCAAGCTCTGCTAACTCCAGCCCTTCCACCAATTGCTTACATTGTTGATAGTAGAGCTGACCCGCTTCAGTGAGAGACACTTTACGTGTGGTTCGATTGAGCAATTTAACGGCTAGTCGCTCTTCCAAGCTGGCGACACGACGGCTTATTTGTGCAACAGAGGTCGATAGTTTACGTGCAGCTCCAGTAAAGCTCTCACGCTCCGCCACCGCGACAAACTCACTCACCCCTTCCCAATTCGCCATACGATTACCTGTTATTGATGTTATCTACTGCTAAGTCTATTGAATTAACCCATTTAAGTCATCTTGATTCACGCATCGACACTATCGATAACCCGCTTTTCAATCGCCTATTTATTGCTCGGACGCTTCTCTGACATTCATCGACAATTCTTACATTTGTCTTACAAATACAGCATCTCCCCTGACACTTGTCCTACCACTTCGTTGGTATCTTGGTTTTGCACCGAAACATTGGTGTTCACAAAAAGTAAGGTATTCCTATGAAGAAATTAATCGTACTTGCATCAACACTTGTTCTAAGCACAACAGCGTTTGCAGCAACTAAAACAGCAATTCTAGAAACAACGCTCAAGTCAGATACATTTGTTACCGAAGCGGAAGCATACGATGCAGGAGCTAACCTTATGGAAGAGTTAAGCACAAAGAGTTCTTTTGAACTTTCAAGAGAACTGCCTCAGTTTAGAAACACGACCAAATATGATTCGTTTAAGATTGATGATGCCAATATGGAAGTGAAGAAAATCACCAATATGAGTGGTGATGTGCATTATCAAGCGGCTATCACTGTCGATTATCGCTACACCTATAAAGATGGTCGCAGCAGCTAAGTTTGTTGAGACTAAATAGGAAAGCCCGCATTTACTGAAAAGTAAGTGCGGGCTTTTTTAGTTTAGACCTTCATAACAGGTCGCTTAATCTGTTATCAGTTAAGTCTCTTCAACAACTACACTTCAAACTGAGATACTAGTCGGTCGAGTGATTCACACTGCTCTGCCAGAGCCATACATGCATTCTCAGCACTGCTTGCCATTTCTACCATCTGAGCGGTACTTTCAGCAATGCGTTGAACGTTTTGATTGACCTCTTCAGAGACATGAGATTGCTGAGACGCTGCCGTTGCAATCTGCGTGTTCATCTCGTTCATCATTCCAATTGAACTGCTAATTTCAGCCAGTGACGTTGCTGCAGTTTCTGCTTGAGTAATGGTTTTCTCACCACTCTCTTTGCTCTCAGTCATCACGCTAACAGCTTGCTTCGCACCTTGTTCAAGGCGTTCAATCATGGATTCAATCTCGCCTGTACTGTCTTGCGTTTTGCTTGCCAGTGCACGAACTTCGTCTGCAACCACAGCAAAACCACGCCCTTGCTCGCCTGCACGCGCCGCTTCAATCGCCGCGTTCAGAGCCAATAGGTTGGTTTGCTCGGCAATACCTTTGATAACACCCAGAATCGAAGCGATGCTTTTCACATCTGTATCAAGGTTATGTACCACGCCACTTGCATTCTCAATGTCACTTGCCAAGCGTTCAATCGAACCGACAGTTAACGCTAGAGTGCTGTTCGTTGACTCAACTTCGCGCGTCGCAGTATTACTTGCGGTTGCAGCGTCCAGAGCGTTACCACTTACTGCGGCACTGGTTGCTTGCATTTCATGTACCGCCGCTGCAACCACTTCACTCTCTTGCTGCTGGTTAGCCGAGAACTCCGCTACGCTCTGAGTCAAAGATTTAATGTTTTCCATCTCTGAACGAACAGCGTTTGAAGCAAAGATAACTTGCTCAACCGTTACATGGATTTTGCCAACAAATTCATTGAATGCAGCACTCAGGCGCGCAATTTCATCACTGCCTTCAACCTTCATACGCTGAGACAAGTCACCATCACCAGACGCGATTTCGATCATCGCTTTCTCAACATCTTGAATAGGTTTAACGATAAAACGATTTGATAACCACAGGGCAAAACATGCGGCCAGAATCGCGACACCCATACCGACTTCGATAACAATCTTGCTGGATTCAATCGAATCATTCGCTTGCTGGCGAAGCTCAGCCTGTTTCTTCTCGATTAACGAACGAACAGTCCAAAGCTGGTTACGGATGGTTTCAAACTCGGCATCAAGCACAGGCGTAAATTCGCGATTATAAGCGTGGGCATTTGCTGGATCAGCAAACATAGGCTCATGAAGATCAACCCAACGGCTCATTGAAGAGACCAACTTGGTCAACTCATTTCGAGACGAGCGTTCGAGGACGCCTGCATCATACAGCTTCTGTACACTCTCAAAGCGTGGAACGGCTTTATAAGCATTGTCTTTGAACTCAAACGTCTGGTAATCGATCGACGCCTGATCTTTCGCTAACAAAAGCCCTTGTGCCGCAGAGATAACTTGGTAGATATCGCGATAGCCGTCTTCTAGATTCTCTAATACAGGTTGCACGACATTGTTAAGTTCGTGATTGATCGCGGCCTGTTGGTTCGACTTAATCACATTTAGAATGGTGACTGCAGAAAAAACGGCGACGATCACCAGCAGCGGAATTGCGATCTTACTGCGGATGGAAAGGTTATTGATGCTCATTGGTCCTCTTAAACCGTACGATATTTAATGGTATTCATATAATATATCGTATACGGATTAATTCGCGCCACGAATTTGTGAAGTTCATCTCATAGCAAACGTTGTCGCAAATTCGTTCGCTTACAACTCATCCAGATGTAAACACGCAAACCAAATAACAACACCTAATTCCCGCAATTCACTGGCGATATAGGACAATTCAACCCATAATGTACGGCTGTTAAATCAATAGGTAAAAACATGAAAATTTGTGGCGTTGAAATCAAAGGTAATGATGCGATCATTTGTCTACTTTCTCTTTCAGATGGTGTGTTCAACATCCCTGATTGCCGCGTTTCTAAAGTCGCAATCAGCGATGCAAATGACACGCAAAAAATGAAAGACTTCCAGTTCTCTTTCGCAAAACTGATGGAAGATTACCAAGTTGAGAAGGTTGTAATTCGCCAACGTCAAACTAAAGGCAAATTTGCAGGTGGTGGTCACGGCTTCAAACTAGAAGCGGCTATCCAACTGATCGATGGCCTAGATGTGGAAGTTGTAGCACCAGCGACAATCAAAGAGAGCCTAAAGCACAACCCACTGATGATGAAGTTCAAAGAGACTGGCCTAAAGCAGTACCAAGAAGCGCCATTCACAACAGCTTACGCTTGCTTAATGAGAAAAGCGTAACGCTAACCTCTTAAAGGTTTACCCCTGAGGTCGACCTCAGAAACTAAAAGAGCCCACGACGGGCTCTTTTTGTTGGTGCATACTATCCACTCTTCTTTGGTCGCTTTGTCTACAGTCTTGCTTGAACCTTTCTTTTCAACTCCAATGATAAGTTTGGCTTTTTAACCACCAGATAAACCGCAATCGCAGCCAACGCAAAACCTAAAGCACCGTAAAAATCAAAAGACTCGCCGAACATCAACCAAGCTTGAACAGCGGTTGTCGGAGGTACGAGGTAAAACACAGAAGCAACACTCGACGCAGCACCGTGTTCCACCATGTAGAGCAGCAGCAGAATCGCCACACAAGACAACACGACGACTAGCCAAACCATGGTTAATGAAAATTCCACGGTCCAGTTGACCTGCATAGTCTCAAAACTCATCGCATAAGGCACAAACAAAATGGCTGATGCAAAATACTGCACCATCGCACTGCCTACCATATCCACACCTTGGCAGAAACGTTTCTGATAAAGCGTACCGAACGTAATGCCCCCCAAGGCGAGAACACACAACAACACCGCTTCTGTTTTATGAGCATCTGACTGCCACTCGATGTTGCCCATCAGCACCAAGCTAATGCCAGAAAAGCCGAGCGCCAAACCCAACCATTGAGCCCAATTAAAGCGTTCAACAGTAAACGTCACAATCATGATGGCAGTTAGTATTGGCTGCAGGCCAACCAAAAGCGCGCTTAAGCCAGCAGGCATGCCCATATCAATCGCTAGATAAGTCCCACCAAGATAGAAGCCATGAATCAGTATGCCAACCACACAACTATGAAAGAACGCGCTGCCACGAGGCATTTTGCGTTTGAGCAGTGCAAGCAAAAGCACGAACAACAGGACATTGGCGATCATACGAAGAGACAGTAAGGTCGCAGGCTCCGCATACTGCAAACCAAACCGCGCACCGACAAAGCCGGACGACCATAAAATAACGAAAACAAAGGGGATAAATTTAATCAACACGACAAAACTCTGGTCAACGATTCAACAATACTGTTACCTTAGTTGGGTACAGATGCAGATTAAAGATACAGTTTGAATGTTTTAGATGGTTACAGATTTTTGCGGTTAGGGAGAATTAGGTGAGTATCAATAAGTACTTGGCAGTAGAGCAACACATTAAGAATCAGATAGAGGATGGGATTTTACACGTGCATGATCGTCTCCCTTCCATTCGCCAGCTGAGCACACAGCTTAACATGAGCAAAAACACGGTCATTAGAGCCTACCAAGAGCTGGAAGCGACAGGACTCATCTATTCTGTACCTAAATCTGGTTATCGAGTGCAGGAACTCGAACTCGTTACTCTCAAAAAAAACAGCCGCCCACAGAAGGTGGATCTGTTATCAGTCACTCGCTCCGTGCTGTCACGCCCAGATGGCAAGCTCAAACTCCTCACTGGCTCTGCACACCCTAATGTCAATAACCCAGCGATACGCAGCCTTTATGCCGAAATAGGCCGACATAGCCGCCTTCAAACTCAGTTACCCGGTTACTACCAGTTGCCGCCAGGCGATGACCAGTTGGTGAAACAGATCCTTAAGATCACCCAAGACATTGGCGTCCCTGCCAGCGCCAATGAGATTGCCATCACGCATGGCGCTCAACAAGCGATTAGCCTCGCACTGAGAGCACTAACCGAACCGGGCGATGTCGTGGCAGTCGAGTCACCATGTTACTTTGGTAACTTACTGCTGCTGGAGTCATTGGGACTTAAAGCACTGGAGATCCCGACTAGCGTTCATTCCGGAATTGATATTAGCGCCCTACAAGACGCAATTGAGAAATGGCCGGTCAAAACTGTACTGGTGACGCCCAACTTTGCTAATCCAACCGGTTCTCGCATGCCTTTGAACAACAGAAAGGCGCTGTTAGAAATCACAAAACAGCTGCCCATTATTGAAGATGATGTATTTGGCAGCCTAGCCTACGATGCACCGCTGCCAAGCCTAAAAGAGCTCGATAAAGATGGTCGCGTGATCTATGTGAGTTCACTATCAAAAACACTCGATTCTAGGTTGCGCATAGGTTGGCTACTCTCAGGACAATATCAACCACAGATTGAAAAGTTTCTTCTGTGCGACAACATGGGCAGCTCGAATCTAATGCAGTCTGCCGTTGGGCAATTCTTAACTTCAGGTCGATATCGTAGTCATATCGCTAAGATGAAACGCCTCTATCAAACCAACTATAAACAGTTTCATACAGCGCTCACGGAGTCACTAAACCAATACCCGCAAGTCAAAGGGCGCTATCACCTATCCCGCACGGAAGGCGCGTTTCTGATTTGGTTAACCTTGCCCGATTCGTTCGACAGTTATGAGCTCTATTTAGACTGTTTAGAGCACAAATTGGGTATTCTGCCGGGAACGGTTTTCGGTACAAATGATCAATACAAACATTGTGTTCGATTCAGTGTTGCCAACCTAGAAGAGACCAAAGAGTGGCGAGAAGGAGTTGAGATAATGGCGAGATTGATTGCCAAACAATTGGATTAATAGAACGAACATAAGTTGATCTATGCGTAAGCCAGTTTAAGCGTTATCCATGTATAAGCATTAAACTGCCTTACTCCTTAGTGAGTGAAGTCACCATTAAAATTTGCCGGTCAATAACGTCGTACAGAGGATTATTATGTTCCGGCTCGCATTTCTTTCATGGTGGTTTTTCGCCTCTTCAACAGCATTCAGTAACGGCAACAGCCCTACTCGATATGAGATCGCCGTCAGTAAAACCTATAATGTTGAAAAGTCGTCCCTCTCTCAGAGTGATGCAATGCTCACAGCGACTAGCTTGTGCCAGACACAGGGTAAAGAAACACAGGTAATGCGAATCAGCAACCGCATTGAAGAGCAGATGCAAACCACTACGGTAAACTTTTCCTGTATCGACGTTCCTTAAAGGCCCCTACTTCTGGCGATCCAGTTTGTCGCCAGTAATTACACTTTCATGCTAAATCCGAAGTAGATCCCTTCAATTCGCGACATATCTCTGTCTTTCCAGTTATCCAATGTGTCGTGAATTCGGTAGCCGAGTTCCATTTTCATGTTCTCTACCGGTTCGAAAGTTGAGCCAAACTGACCTCCAGCCAACAAGCCATCATCCCTTTTGGCGAAGCTATAACCTGTCGATACGCCTCCGAAAATTGCCCACTTTGAGTCGAAGTTATAGACATAATCATAAGAGCCAGTCGTAGTCGTGTAGTCTGACTTCATACTGTGCGCCACTCCTAACCCCCAACGATGCCTATCGTCGATCAAGGCATGATAGCCGACCGCAGGCGTAAACTCCGACTCGCTCAACGCGGTATAACCATCGAGTACACCTAAACTCACAAAGTGTTCAACGTCATCACTCACTGCAAACGCTGCACTCACCGCGAATCCTGACAACACAACAGCGGGGACCACAAAGTACTTCATTCTCTCTCCAAAATATAAAACATTGTTCAATTGAAGGTTGCAATAGCGGCTTCTGAAGGAAAATAAAATGAAAAGTAAAAAGAGACCAACAGAGCCAATAGCTTATGCAACAACTTAAAGCGCGAGAAACTCTAAAGCCTCAAGCAAGCTAATTGTCAGAGCTATGACAACTTTGGGTACACAGCATCAATAATTGAAAAGGTAGGTTGATAAACAAGCAAACACAGTGTCTATCAACCTAAATGACCATCTAGTCGAGAATAATGTGAGGAAGGTAACGAGACATATCTTGAGTCACTAGGGAGCTGTCTTCTCGGATTGAGATTCCCGCAGGCTCATCATTAATCAACCAACTACCAACCAAGGTATAGTTATCACCAAACTTTGGTAATGGATGAAAAGCTTGAATGATATGTCCTTCTTCACCGTAAGGGCCGTCGGTATCGAGAACAAGCTCTTGATCTCTTACAAGTTGAATATTGGCACCTTCCCGTGAAAATAGAGGCTTAATTACATGATCTTTGAGCTCGGAATTTTTCAGTTGTTTTAGTTTAGGATCATCTGAAAAATACGCAGCTAGTAAGTTCGGATGGTTAGGAAATTTTTCCCATAACAAAGGAAGTATTGCCTTGTTAGATAGCACTGACTTCCACATAGGCTCTAGCCAATTCACTTTGGCCGTATCCAAGTGCTTGGCATAATCCTCTTGGAACATGAATTCCCAAGGGTAAAGCTTGAACATCCATCGAATCAGGTTATCTTGAGTGTCGGTAAACTCTCCATCTCGCGTTACGCCGATGTCTTCAATATGAACAAACTTCGTTTTCAACCCTGCTTCAATCGCACAGTCCTGCATATACTGAACCGTTCCACGATCTTCTTCAGTATCTTTACAGCATGAAAAGTGCAATGTCTGACCGGGTTGTAAGCGAGCTAACTCTTGGAATCTCGCCATCATTAACTCTTGAAGCAAGTTGAATTGATCAGAATCCCGCCTTAGCTTTCCTGAGTTCACCAAATCTTCAAGCCAAAACCATTGCCAGAATCCTGTTTCAAACAGCGATGTAGGTGTATCCGCGTTGTTTTCATAAAACTTGACCGGACCACGTCCATCATAAGCAAGATCGATTCGAGAATAGAGAGAAGGCTCCCTACGCTTCCACGAATCCAAAACACCTTGCCACATGGGTTGAGGAATTTGAAAACGCTTAAGCCAGTATTCATCGTGCACGACCACATCCACGATTTCGAGACACATTTCATGAATTTCTCGAGTTGGCTCTTCAAGATCTTCTTCGATTTGCTTCAGAGTGAACTGGTAGTAAGCCGTTTCATCCCAATACGGTTCATCGTACATGGTATGGAAACCAAAACCATACTCTGCCGCCAACTGCTTCCAGTGTTTTCGAGGTTCCGAATTCAGACGAAGCATTAGCCGCCCCAACCTTTACTTGAACTCTTAGAACTACTCCAACTTGATTTCGCTGACACCGTGGAGCCAAAACCACCACGAGAGATAGTTCGTTTCACCGTCGGCTTGGGCTTAAACTCGTCACGACTCACAGATACCGTACCACGTTGATACGACTTCCCATAAGTTCGACCATCCGCAGTGATCCAATCATCATAGAAAATGCTACGATAGTACGTCGATGTAAACATAGGCTGAGAATAGTAACGGCGATCATCTACCATGCGTGCGAACATAAACCCAGCCATCGCAGGCATAAACCAATTATTTTGAGGAGCAGCAACACATCCGCTAAAGCCAAACTCATGCGCACAATCATCGATGCTCTTATACTTAGGTGCCGTGCGACTCGCTTCTTCTAGAGCATCCTGATAAGCACTTTTGCACTCCGCCGCATAAGATGGATGATCATAAATACACTCATCGATCGTGCCATAAATATTGGTTCGAACAGAATCATCACTGCAGCCAGAAATCATTGCTGTTGTCACCGCTACAGAAATCGGGGCCAAACTGAACTGACGCCAGTTCTTACGCATTTCAGGCAAAACTACATTTTGACTACGTTTCATTCCGCCTCCTAGTAGGTCATACAAGCGGCATTAAGCAGGCCAATAGCGATAGACATAGATGCCATTACGATACCTGCAGGAATTTCGTTAGCCTTAATACGCTCGACCAATTTTGGCATAAAACCATAACGAACTATCGCAAAAGCGAGTAGTTGTGCGACCAAAGCAATCGCGCCCCAGATAGCGAAATCGACCAGATTTACTGAGTTCTTTGCTGCACCAGCGATTGCCAAGCTATAACCTAGGAAAGCACCAGATAAAGTAATACCAGCTGCAATATTTTGTTCATCCTTAACCAACTTCCACTCGTCGTAAGGAGTGCAACGAATATAAACAAACTTAAAAAGCAGTAAGAAGAAAATTGACAATGCGAAGTAAAGCGCAAACGCACCAAGCCCTGCCAGAGAATTTACAAATTGAGACATAATGTTTCCTTAACGGAGATAGAGAATTGTTAACTAATTAACGTGAAGTCAGTTGGAGTAAGGTTAATACCAGTGCTTGTTACTACACTGCGAACGTGCTGATTATTGACGATCGACTCTTCGGCGCTCACCAATAGTGACTCGAATAAATCCGTTTCAGCCTCACGTTCATAAACCATGACAAATTGATCGGTGGTTGTGATATTTCCCGACTGATCCCAAGTAGTCTCTGTCATAGGAACCGGAAGAATATTGTCCCAAACCTTGGAAAAGCGGTGCCCTTCAAGCTCCTTGTACGACTGAACCACATCGTTGTCTAACAATGATTGCCACTGAGCGTCGGTATCAATCGGCTTAGACTCATAGAAATACCAAAGCTTCACTTCTTCAATATCAGCTTCTTGATTCCCATGTTGAAGGATCTGTAAATACCCCTCGTCGTCAGTGTAATACCGCAAAAGGCGAGTCTGATTATCAAGTTTGACCTCGCCAACTGCTTTAATGATTTGAGTTCGAGCTGCACCTTCAATAACTAGACTAGGTTCAATAATCTTCAGTTTGAGATCATCAAGTTCAAACGCACCGCCTAGCCTCAATCCAATCACTTCCGGCGCTTGGGGTGCCTGAGGTTTCTCGTCTTTTTGTTTTTTAAACCAGCCAAACATAAAGCACTCCTTGTTTAACAAACGAAAGAGCGTAACGGCCAAGCGCTACGCTCCATATACACGCAACTTAGAAGCTACTTCCCGAGAATTCGAGCTAGTTCGTCTTCAGCTGACGTACTTCCCCCAGACACAATGCCAGCATCCGCCAACTTCTTATCTAAACTACTACCAGATTGCTGTTCATGGAGTTCTTGTGCAGCTTCAAATTGTGCTTGCCTTTCATCTTGACGACGCTTAATACGATCTAAAGACTCAACCGCAGTATGCATTTTTGCATTAGCACCAACATTTGTTGCAGATACAGCGGCCTGCGCTTTTTGAACTGCTTCATTGGCTTTAACAACGTCAACTTGCTGTTCTAATTGGCGTAATTTGTCTTTCGCTTGTGCGATATTCGTACGCATAGATTGCTCAGACTGAGTAAACTGCTGAAAATAAGCCTGTTCCGCTTGTTGTTCGCTACGCAGCGTCGCAACCTTTGTTGCACACTCCAACGCTAGATCCTGTTGGCCTTTTTCCATCGCTGAACGTGCATGCCCTTCGTATTCAGCTATTCCACTATCGAAGCTCGCGACTTTCTGTTCTGACAGCTTTCTTTTTGCAATGATTTTAACTAATGCTTCATCTGAACGGCGCAACTCCTCTTTTGCTTCTCGGATTTCTTGATCAAGAATCCTTAGAGCTTGGTTGTCCGCTACCGCTTCTGCCGCTTCATTTGCGCCACCTTTGATGGCCGTTACTAGTTTTTTCCAAACACTCATCTGCTCTCTCCTTATAAGTATTCTTGGTAAAGGTCGATGAATGCCTCAACGTTTCTAAATAGAGTAGCAACCTCAATGACCACACTCTCTTTTTTAGATTGAGACGACAATGAACCAAACGCTGTGTAATAGCTCTCACCATTCACGTCATTAATCCCAATAGTTGATAGAGGGAACATCTTGTGCGTACGCAGGATTGTTTCATTAAGCGCATGCTTATCCTTGACGTCAGATTGAGAGAACAACAAGACTTCAACCAATATCTGTTCCCCTGAAACGGCTAAAAAAGCATTAATTCCATCTTCGTTTTGTATCAAGATAGACTGCTCAGTTGACTCAACACTCCAACCCTGATGCTCACTTAAGAGCACTTGTAACTCATTAGTATTCCAATTCATTATTTGTTGCCTTTTGACGTTCAAACCAAAGCATGACTCGTGTCTTATTAAACACGCACTTAAGAAAGCCGCTTTTATTGCATTAAAAACAAACACATATGTTATAAAAGCGAACCAAATTGTATCTTTAATCCATTTATCAATCCCACTTTATACATTTTTTATGTGTACTTCATTGCATAATTACAATGTAAGTTCCTTTTCCAATCATCAATCTCTCTATCAATACAGTCGTATAGCACTCCATGTATTAAATACAGCGTACCTTTACGCATAAGAAAAGTAGTCACGCAATACACTTTAAGGTTACCGAAGCGTGGTTACAGGAGCGTCTCCAGAGAAGAGACAAATAGCTAAGGATTACGTTTGTTCCCCTTAATGTAGCTTCCGGGTCAAACATGCTTAAAAAAGTCCGTTTAAAAACCGACAGTTAGCGAATAAATGACCACCCAGCACGACTTAACCTAAGATCAAAGAGACCAAAGATCGTCAACGATTGCGATAAATAGATCACAAAACAACCCAGTTGGTATTGTATTGGTATTATCATTTGAAATACCATCAATGCGTACCCTACAGTACCAAAGGACAAAATAATGAAAATCACAAACATCAAACTCTCTTCAATGATGTTCATTGAATGGTTTATCTGGGGCGCATGGTTTGTCCCCCTATGGCAAATACTCAATACCAATGGATTTACCCCAACAGAAATCGCATGGTCTTATGCTTGTACGGCAATTGCTGCGATCCTGTCACCGATCCTTGTTGGATCTATCACTGACCGCTTCTTCGCTGCGCAGAAAGTACTTTCTGTTATGTTGATTGCGGGTGCAGCGCTCATGTACTTGGCCGCACAACAAACTGAGTTCGCTACCTTCTTCCCACTTCTGTTGCTGTACTCGCTGACTTACATGCCAACGATAGCGCTAACCAACAGTATCGCTTTCTCGAATGTAGAAGATGTAGAGCGTGACTTCCCGCGCATCCGTGTAATGGGCACCATTGGTTGGATTGCTTCTGGTATTGCGATCGGTTTCCTTCCTGGATGGTTGGGCTACGGCGATATCTCATCGAGCAACATCCCACTGATTCTGACGGCGCTAGCTTCTGCTGCTCTTGGTATCTTCGCACTCACGCTGCCTGATACACCACCAAAGAGCACTGGCAAGCTTAGCCTTAAAGTGATGCTTGGCCTTGATGCTATCGTGTTGTTGAAAGACAAAAATTTCTTAGCTTTCTTTGTTTGTTCTTTCATGTTCAGCATGCCATTGGCGTTCTACTACATCTTTGCAAACGGCTACCTAACTGAAGTCGGTATGAGCAACGCAACGGGTTGGATGACCCTAGGCCAGTTCTCTGAAATCTTCTTCATGCTGGCTCTACCCTTCTTTACTAAACGTTATGGTATTAAGAAGGTATTACTTCTTGGTCTCTTCACGGCAGCAGTCCGTTACGGCTTCTTCGTCTACGGTAGTGCAGAAACGTGGTACCTATACTCACTGCTATTCGCCGGCATTTTGCTACACGGTGTGAGCTACGACTTCTACTTCGTGACCGCTTACATTTACGTAGACAAAAAAGCACCCGCTCACATGCGTACCGCGGCACAAGGCCTTATCACTTTGGGTTGCCAAGGCATCGGTAGTCTATTGGGTTATCGCTTAGGTGGTGTGCTGATGGAGAAAATGTTTGCCTACGACGAACCACAAAATGGACTCACGTTTGACTGGGCAGGTATGTGGGGCTTCGGCGCCATCATGATCGCCATCATCTTGGTCATCTTCATGTACTTCTTCCGTGAACCAAACGGCGAGATCAAAGAGATCGAGATAGACAATCAAGCGGGTAATAACCCATCCGAGCAGACCCAAGCGGAAAAAGCTCAAGCATAATTTTATACCTGCTCAGCCTCTATCCTAGCCTTCATTATCGCTAGAGGCTGAGTAGCTTTTAGATAACCTATTTTTGGTAAAGTAAGATGAACATTTCAAAACAAGACAGAATTCTGGGTACTTTTTATGGTCAGGCACTGGGCGACTCGATGGGAATGCCTTCTGAGCTATGGCCACGCAGTCGAGTGAAAGCACACTTCGGTTGGATTGACCGCTTCTTACCGGGCCCAGCAGAAAACAACGCCGCTTGTTATTTTGATGCTTGCCAGTTTACCGATGACACCTCTATGGCGCTTGCTCTAGCAGATGCGATCATTGAGTGTGATGGCGAGATCAACCCAGACATTATTGCCCGTAACGTTCTAAGCTGGGCAGAAGGGTTTGATGCTTTCAATAAGAACATCTTTGGTCCAAGTTCAAAAGCTGCGATGCGCGCGATCAAAGAGGGCACATCCATTGAAGAGCTAGAAAACAATGGCGTGACCAATGGTGCTGCCATGCGTGTATCACCAATGGGTTGTTTAGTCCCAACCACCAGCTTGGACACTTTCATTGATCAAGTAGCATTAGCTTCAAGCCCAACACACAAATCGGATGTCGCGATTGCTGGTGCAGTTGCTATCGCTTGGGCGGTATCGAAAGCAATTGAAGGCCATAGCTGGAATGCGATTAAAGACCAGTTACCTGCCATTGCCAATGCTGCTCAAACTAAGAACGTCACCACATTCAGTGCTTCAATGGGTGCTCGAATTGAACTCGCACTTATGGTGGCTTCTGAAAATAGTGGTATCGAAGAGCGCATGGAGAAGATTTACAACTTAGTCGGCGCTGGCGTGAGCACGATTGAGTCCGTTCCTGCAGCTATTGCCATGGTTGAACTTGCGCAAACTGATCCAAACCGCTGTGCCATTTTATGTGCCAACCTAGGTGGTGATACCGATACTATCGGAGCAATGGCAACAGCGATCTGTGGTGCGTTGAATGGTATTCAAGCGATTGATACCGAACTCAAGCAACAACTCGATGACGAAAACCAGCTCGACTTTGCTGGCTACGCTGCAACCTTCTTGCGACTAAGAGAAATTAAGGAGAAAGAGTATGCCTCATAACGCACTTATTTCGCTTATTCCAACACTTAAAAACAAGCGTCAACTGTGTTTGATTGGCGCGGCAGTGGTCGACATCGTAACCGAAACCCCCGCCCTACCAGAGCGCGGAACCGACGTAGAACTCACAGAAAAAGGCATCCATGTTGGCGGCTGTGCATTGAACATCGCAATTGCGCTGAAACAACTCGATGTTGAATCAACCAATGCGCTGCCGATCGGTCAGGGTCAATGGGCAGACATCATCACAGCATCCATGGCTGAAAAGGGCATTCACAGTAGCCTAAAAGACAGCTCAGGAGACAATGGTTGGTGTCTGGCTCTTGTCGAACCGGATGGTGAAAGAACCTTCTTGTCGGTAAGTGGCGTAGAGAATAACTGGAGCGCTGAAACACTCAATCAGCTATCCCTTGAAGATGATGCCATTATCTATCTCTCTGGGTATCAGCTCTCTTCAGCATGTGGCGAACAGCTCATCTCATGGCTTGAAACGCTACCAAGCACTATCGACCTATTCATCGATTTCGGTCCGCGTCTTGGCGACGTACCTCCAACACTGTTTAAACGACTCATCGCACTCAAACCGATTGTGTCATTAAATCGCCAAGAAGCCGAAATACTCGGTATGCAAGAGGTTAATGCCTTTGTAGAGGAGTGGTACAGCAACTATGCCTGCCCACTGATTTTACGTATCGATAGTGATGGTGCGCTGTTCGCGACAGCCGAAGGCTATGGCAACGTAGCGCCATTTAGAGCGACAGTCGTCGACACAATCGGTGCAGGTGACACTCACGCAGGCGGTGTACTTGCAGGGCTAGCCTCTGGTTGGGAACTGGCCGATGCCATTCTTCTCGGCAACGCGGTTGCTTCATATGTGGTGAGTCATGTTGGTGGCGACTGTGCTCCTGATGTCAATCAAATCACCCAATACCTCGAGCAGTATTAGGCCTAACTCCAACTCACAAGGCTCAGTTTCGCTGAGCCTTTTTTATACCCTTCTGGTCATTAACATGAACAATAAAGCAAAAAAGATCTTACTCGCTAGCTGCGGGATCAATCTCTGTATTGGTGTGCTCTATACATGGAGCGTGTTCAAGAATGCGTTGGTTGAACAAGGCTGGAACAACACCCAAGCCTCAATGCCCTACACTATCACCATCATTACGTTGTCGATTGCCTTACTCATCGCCGGACGTATTCAGGACAAAATAGGCCCCAAGCGAGTGTTAATGACGGGTACCTTATTTGCTGGCCTTGGCATGGTATTGGCCAGTCTTTCATTAACACCCATTAATCTTAACTTGAGCTTTGGTGTGATCACAGGCGGCGGTATCGGCTTTGCGTACGCCTGCCTAAACCCAACGGCGATGAAATGGTTCCACTCGTCTCAGAAAGGGATGGTTAATGGCCTGCTCGCCACCGCTTTCGGATTGGCAGCCATCTATTTGGCACCACTCACCAGTTATTTAATAGACATTTATGGCTTGGAACTCAGCCTTAGATATCTCGGTATGGGTTTGATTACAATTGCCTTCCCGTTGGCTTGCTCGATTACAAACCCACCAGCCGACTATCAAGCGCAAGGAAAAACGGTTCAAAAGAACCAAGCGACTAGTCAAAACGATTACGCTTGGCGTGAAATGCTCGCTACCAAGCAGTTTTACTTACTATGGCTAACCTATGCGTTTGGAGCAGCAGCGGGTTTAATGATCATCGCTCACATCACCTCTATTGCGGCGCAGCAAGCAAACATCATGCAAGGAGCGTATTTGGTGGTGACTCTTTCTATCTTCAATTCTGCAGGCAGGTTTGTCTCTGGTGTACTCAGTGACAGAATTGGTGGTCTCAAAACGCTCGCGATTGCCTTGGCTCTGCAAAGCATCAATATGCTCGCTTTCAGCCAATTCGTTTCCAGCCAGACACTGATGTTCGGCGCTGCTTTAGCGGGCATCGGTTACGGCACTTTGTTAGCGGTATTTCCATCGATCATGGCGGATCTCTATGGCTTAAAGAACTTCGGTGCAAACTATGGCGTGCTTTACACAGCATGGGGGATTGGCGGCTTTATCGGACCAATGCTCGCGGCTATCTCTGTTGACTGGTATGGCAGCTACACTTTAGCGTTTGGCATTTGCGCGGTACTCGTCTCTGTCGCTGTAGTTCTCACTTTTCAGGTTAAGCCGATATCCGCTAACAGCCTTCCACCCAAAGCTCTAAATGCAACAGTGTAATCGGCAACGAGAACATCTCGCTCGCACTCATAATCTAGGGTGAATCCAGGTTTCACCTTAGATTGTTCATTTCTTTTTCTGCGCTTCGCAAATCAGGTATACTTCTATCAAATATAAAAGCGAAAACAGACCTTTATGAGCACCTACCAGCCTTTGCTAACTCTCATTCAAAACCGAATCGAGCAAAAAGATAAATCACCGCTTTACCTAAAGATTGCGGAATCAGTCAAACTGGCGACTGAGCAAAAACTTCTGAAAGGCGGAGACTTTATTCCAACCGAGCGTGAGTTCAGCGACAGATTGGGCGTATCTCGTATTACGGTAAGAAAAGCACTCGATGTATTGGACAAAGAGGGCGTGATAGTTCGTTCGCGCGGCTTAGGCACCATGATCAGTGAAACCGTTGAATACTCAGGTAAAGAAGCGACGGGCTTCTCGCAGCAGGCTGTTTTAAAAGGCAAAAAACCAGACACTTTGTGGATCAAGAAAGATGTCATTGAGTGTTCGTCAGAGATTGCGAACAAGCTTTCCATTAAAGAGAATGAACAGGTCTTTTTACTTAAGCGCGTTCGTTACATTGACGAGCAAGCCGTCTCGATTGAAGAGTCTTACGTCCCTGCTCACTTGATTAAGAACCCAGATGAGATTCAGCTTTCGCTGTACGATTATTTCCGTAGCCAAGACATCTCTCCAACGAAAACTCAGAGTCGCGTATCGGCGCAAATGCCAACTCAAGAGTCGCTGGAAAAGTTAGCAATCGACAATAACGTACCGGTACTCCTCATCGAGCAGACCGCTTACGACAAACAGGGCGTGCCGATCGAGTACAGCATCAACCATTGTCGTGGTGACATGTACGTATTTGTCAGCGAAGACTAACCTAATCCAAAATAGAAAAAGGCCCGTGAGACTTAACGAATCACGGGCCTTTTCTTTATCTTGATGCTCTATGTTTCAAGTAATCTCTATCGCTTAAACACGTTAGACAGCGTTTTCAGTGAAGACGCAAGCTCAGCTTGATCACGAGCCGTAACGGCAATCTGAGTGGCACCTGTGGTTGATTCTGTCGATTTCTGTTCTACTGAAATAACATTCTTGGCGATATCCTGAGTAACAACCGCTTGCTCTTCAGTAGCCGTTGCAATCTGCTCTGCCATACTGAATATCTCACCGACCGAATCGGAAATACTTTGCAGGCTTTGCTCTACATCACGCGAATCTTCTACCGCTTTTTGCGACATTTTTTGGCTGTTATCAATGACGTCAAATGCACTTTGAACATCGGTTTGCAGGGCTGTTACAAAGCCTTCGATCTCAGCCGTCGACTCTTGAGTGCGCTGCGCCAATGTTCTTACTTCATCCGCAACAACCGCAAAACCACGACCTTGCTCGCCAGCACGAGCCGCCTCAATCGCTGCATTCAGTGCTAATAGGTTAGTTTGCTCAGCTACCGATTTAATCACATCAATAACACTGTTGATGTTGCTGCTACTCTCATTAAGGTGTGCGATCTTATCTGCTAAACCATTAATCTCATTAGCCAGATGCTCGATTGAGTGGTAAGAATTTTGAACCGTTTCTAATCCAACCTTAGATTGCAGATCAGCAGTTTGCGCTGAAGCCGCCGTTTGCTGAGTCTTATCTGCCACCTCGTTAACCGTCGCTGACAACTCCTCAGTTGCCGTTGCGATTAAACCAATTTGATCTTGTTGCTCGACCAATGCATGAGAGTTGTAATCACAAGTCTGTGACGTCTCTTCTGCCGCAGAAGCCAACGACATACTTGAGTGAGACAGCTGATCCATCACGTCTTTAAACTTCTCTAAAGTCGAGTTCAAAGACGCTGCAATTTGACCAAGCTCGCTGCTCCCTTCGTATTTAGCGCGCACTGTTAGATCATTGCTATCGCGAACACTTGCCATCACCGACGTTAGATTACTGACTCGCGTTGTTAGGTCTCTCACTACTTTGATACCGACGAACAGAGCAACCAAGGACACAACCGCGAACAGCGCAATACTGAACAACATCTGTGTTTGCGCCTGCTGAGCTTTATGTTCGGTGAGGTTAATCAATGAACCTGCAAGATGATTTTCTGTCTGTTTCAGTTTAACGATGCGTCCTGTTGATTGAGCAAACCAGTACACTGGGTCTGTATCAAATCCACTCATGGTCGATTTAGCGACTTCTCTTAAGCGTTTTACTTCATCAACCGCTTTATCATTAAGTTGCTGCTCAAAAAACGCCACATTTTGTGGTGTGCTCAGCTCTCTAAAGTTAGAGAAATAAGTATCTTGCTGCGTAACCAGTGAGATGAACTTCACCAACATGCCATCACCAAACTCATCTTTAGAGAAGGTATTGCTTAAAACGGCACGCTCGATACCCGCTCTCTCTTTACCTTGCAGGAAGTTGTAGTAAGCGATGGTCTCACGAGTGATCACCGAATCACTGCTTAAATCAGCAATCAAAGAAGACACACTCAATAACTTAGCGTTAAGCTGGGTGTAATAAGCAAGCGCCTTCCCTAAAGGGATAGTTTGTGCATCAACCTGACGACGAATGTCTGTTATTTGGTTGAGGCCTTGAGAAATTGTTTGATTAAGTTGTGTAATCTCTGGCAATTCCACATTTTGTGATTGCCAAAAGTCGTTACGAGCAGAACGCTTTCGGTTGGTTAGATTGCGTTGATCGCCAAGCTCTTTACCAAACTTGGTGCCTTTAGCCCCCAAGAAACCGGCCGTCATACCGCGTTCTTTCTGAAGCTCGTGTACCAGTTCACTGTACACCACAGAAAGGCGAGTTAATTGATTAAGGGTCTGCATCTCTTGCGATGTATTGACGCTTTGCGATATAGCTGAAGCACTGAGCCACAGAAACCCAAGTATGGGTAGAATAAGTAGGGCAAATATTTTTTGCTTGAACGACATGTCCGTTAGTTTCATAAACCTTTCCTAGCAGCTGACGAATCTTTATATCCCGACTGTGGCACACTTCTTACTTGGTACACCTTTACCGAGATCATTTAATTATCAAATTAATCAATAAATGTGCCATCCTGAGATATCACCCGGTCAAAATAACAGCTAAGCTCATAAAACATAGGGCTTTATCTGGTTTCTAGAGGCTCGGCACTACCTAATAAGTCTATAAGTGACATACAACACAATAAGTATATGCCCAAATAAACAACAAGTTGCATTATATTGGTGCGTATTGCGGTGGAGATCCGAATGGGTATAATGCGCCACTGACAAAATTGACGAACTATAAACGAGGCAAACGTATGAAGTGTCCTTCTTGTGAAGAGCATGTTGGTTGGGACTGGATTGAAGATGAAGCTATTGAGCCCAACGAAGAGTTCGAATGCCCAGAGTGCAGCGAAACCTTGATGTACACCATCGATGAAGGCACCTACTACGGTGCAGAACACAAAACCGTTGAAGTGGTTGATAGCTAATAGCCACTGCTACAGATCGTGAGATCCTTTACTCTCACGCCGACCATGCTTAAAATGTTGAACACGTGTTCAAAGTCTTTAAGGTTACCCAATGGCAAATACAGCGAAATTCGATAGACAAGAAGTGATCGACAAAGCCACCAATCTCTATTGGGAAAAAGGCTTTCACGCCACGTCAATGCGTAACCTGCAAGACGTGATCGACATGCGACCAGGTAGCATCTACGCCACCTTCGGTAGTAAAGAGGGTCTGTTTAAAGAGACACTGGCTCGCTATACCGAACTGGGTAAAACGAACCTAAAGCGTGCTCGTGAAGAAAACAGCTCGCCACTTAAGGCACTTGAAAGCTTTGTTCGACGTGCGGTCGTTGAGTCAAAACAGAGCGCGCCCAATGGGATGTGTATGCTTTCCAAAACGGTTGCAGAGCTCACCAACGAGCACCAAGAGCTACTGGATGAAGCGAAGAAGTGCCTAGTGGTTATGGAAGGTGAGTTTGCCAAATTGGTTGTTGAAGCGCAGCAACTTGGTGAAGTAGAACAGAGCCGTGATGCCAAGCAGCTTGCTCGCCATGTACAGGTACAAATCGCAGGCTTGCGTACTTACGCAAAAACTTGTGATGACTTAGATCTGCTCAATACCATGGTTGAAGATATCTTTAAGTACCACCCTTTCAAATAAAGTGATTTGATAACGTCGGTGGGATTGGCTCTAGTATTAGAGAGCCAATCTACTAGCCAATCACACTTTACGAAGAATCAGCCCTTGTCCGTTGAGCATCGCATCCTTGGTGCCAACATCGACAATCTTCTTACCTCGGAATCGTTCCACCTCTTTAATCGCCACATCATGAGCGAAAATCACTAATCGCGCGTGGTCGATGTCCTTTTGCGTAATTCGGTTGCCAATCCCGTTCGCACCTTGTGTCTCCACTTTGATTCGCACACCTAATTGCTGAGCGGCTTTCTCTAAAGACTTAGCAGCAAGGAAGGTATGAGCGACACCAGATGGGCAAGACGTGACAGCCAACACATCGGCTACTCCCTCTTCCGTAACAGAGCCACCGAGTTCTTGATGGCTATAACCTTGCTCGTCTTCATCAACGGTCTTCTTCAATAAGATCACCACCAGAGCCGTTGTAAGAGAACCCGCTAAAGTGCCCGCAATATAAGCAATTTTACCATCTACAACAGGTAGAACGATCCACCCGCCCCAAGGTGCATGGTTAATTACATGGAACATGAAACCAATAATATTGCCGACAATCCCTCCCGCGACTACCGCAGGCAACACGCGAGCAGGATCAGCCGCAGCAAAAGGAATCGCCCCCTCGCTAATGCCAATCATGCCCATTATGCCTGCCGCTTTTCCTGCTTCACGCTCATCTCGTTTGAATTTTTTGGGAGAGAGGAATGTGGCCAATGCCATACCCAGTGGTGGCGTGCAGATTGCGATACCAACACCGCCCATTAGCCAAGGCTGAGTATTGACTTGTGTTTGGGCAAACAAAGTGGCGACCTTATTGATCGGCCCTCCCATATCGAAGGCTGTCATTCCACCGAGTACTGCGCCTAATACAACTTTGCCAGACCCTGCCATTTCGGTCAGCATCAGGTTCATCTCCGTCATAAACGAGGCAATATGCGAACCTATACCCCACATCACCACACCGCAGGTCACAAAGGTTCCGACGAGCGGATAGATAAAGATTGCACTCAATGCAGTCATGCTTTCAGGCAGCTTTATCCGTTTCAACAATTGAACGGTATACCCCGCGACAAAACCCACGATAATCGCGCCTAGAAAGCCGGTTTGATATTGCTCTACCGCCACCCAAGATCCGATCATGCCTGGAGCCAAACCCGGTTTATCAGCCATCGAATAAGCGATGTATCCGCCGAGCACCACGGTAAACAGAGTCAAACCTGCAACACCCATTTGCGCGACGTCGGCCAAGAAGCCAGATTGAGGTAACGCAGCTTGCCCAGTCAGCATGACTGACAGCGACAGCAACACCCCGCCCGCCACCACAAACGGAATCATATGCGAAGTGCCATAGAGCAGGTGTTCTTTAACGCGATTGAGAGCTTGAGTATAAGGGCTGCTGACGATTAGCTGTTCGTCGATGGATTGATACCCAGTATTTGAAAAAGAGGAGTTCGTATCGATATCTGAAAACAGCATGATGACATCATCAGCTGACTCTGCCGCCTTCAATTTTGTAACAAAGCCATCTTCGATAAATTTGGTCGAGACTTGCGCGAGAACTTCGATGTGATGTTCATCGTTATTGTCTGGAGAGGCGAGCATAAAGAAGACGTCCGAACACTCCCCTGTTTCAGCGCCGTAATCGATCCCTTGACGGCTGATACCAATCGCAATCGCAGGTTTAGATACCGAGCTGCTCTTGGCATGAGGAATCGCGATACCATCATCAAACCCTGTATTGCCTATTGATTCTCGCGCCCACAGTTCTTCAAGGAAGAGTTGTTTATTCGAAAGCTTACCGGCACCATCGAGCATCTCCACTAGCTCTTCAAACACTTGCTGTTTGGTCGTTGCCTTGAGATCCAAGCAGATCGTATCAGATTCAATGAAATGTGTGATGTCCATAGCGGCTCGATATTACTGAATATATAAGGTTAGGTTAGCGGTCAAAACCACCCAATCATATAGCACTAAACATGCATTAACTGGATTTTTGTAACCAAGAAATCAGAGTGTGAAGTGAGACTTTTGAATTCCAAACAACTCCCTCTAATATTTAAGGGCTTTCTTCATCTAAACAGAGAACCATCATGAGAATTGTAGCGGTAACTGCGTGCCCTACAGGCATTGCCCATACTTACATGGCTGCAGATGCACTAACTAAAACAGCGCCTAAATTTAATGTTTCGATCAAGGTCGAGACACAAGGAGCAATGGGCGTTGAAAACCAACTCAGCGCGCATGATATTGCCCAAGCCGACCGTGTGCTGATTGTCTCTGATATCGAAATAGAACAACCGAATCGCTTCGATGCTAATAAGACCGTGCGCATTGCGATGGAAGACGTGTTGCTCAGCGTAGAGAAGGTCTTCATCAAATACTGTCGCAGCTGTTCATGATCCCAGAATATCAACTGACGTTTTTTGTCGACAACGCCTCCGCTAGTGCGCACGCGGCCCAACCGCTTTGCCGTCTTGCTCGCAAGTTCAAAAGCTCTATTCGTATCATCAACATCACTCAAGGTCGTGCTGCGGACCTCTCTAAATCCGTGGCTCTTCTGCAAGTTGGGCTGCTTAAAGGCGATCTGGTTCAGATTACCGCAGTCGGACTTGATGCGGAATTGGCGTGCTTTGTTCTCAAAGATGTGATTGCCGAGCATTATGTCTTGGTTGGATCTCAGGTTAATCACGAGTTCTCGACCGATTTGATGCAGCGTTTCCCTCAGATAAGCCCACCGTGTGAGGTTGATTGGCATCACGCCAAAGCGCAAACTCAGCTCACCAAATTCGAGTGTTTGAAAGGCTTAGCGCACCTTATCTACCCGGAGAATCCGGATGAACTGATTCTGTCATTCATTCGACGGGAAGAACGTTCTTCGACCTGTGTAGCACCGGGAATTGCACTCCCTCATGTAATGTTTGAGCATTGCGAGAGAATGTCGATAGCTGTGATTGTTAGCGAAGATCAGATTGATTGGGCGTCCAAGATTGGACAAGTGTATGTCGCGATAGCACTGGTCATGCCGACCAAACCACAGAGAGAGCAGATCATTGCAGCGACCAATCTGACACGCAACCTACTCAATGATCAGATCACCGAACGTTTGCAAAAAACCAAAAGTAGCATCGACCTGCAAGCCTTGCTGATGTACCTCACTTCTCGTTTACTGTAAGTACTCAATCCCCAGATTAGATAGAGCTACGATATTCGCTCGGCGTTCTTCCTGTACGATTTTTAAAAACTCGGCAGAAATAGTTCACATCTTTAAAACCACAACGTACAGAGACTTCATTGAGCTTAAAATTATACTTCTTGAGCATGAACTTGGCGCGGTCGACTCGCACGCGTGTGATGTACTCGGCCAGCGTCATATGGCCTTGTTGGCGGAACATTCGCGACAAATGGTTGGAGGAAATACTAAAGCGCGAGGCGATGCTGTCACGGGTGATCTGACGATGGAAGTTCTCTTGAATGTAAATACAAATGCCCTGATACACATCCTGTACTCGACTGTGAGACTTCTCGACAGGCGCATCTAACATCGTCTTGCTGTATTGCAGCAGGGCTTGCAGCAACAACTCATCCATTGGTTGCTTGTTACTCTCGCGTGCTAATGAACTGAGTGCCTCAAGAATATTGTCAATGGCAAAGCCAGAACGAGTCTGAATACTGTGCTTTTGAATATCATAAAAGTTCTCTTCGCCTTTGCGCTTACTCACCAAGCTTAAACCAAGCTGACGACGCCCAAACAGCATGCTTAGCACCGAACAGTCCGTATCCCAGTTAGGTTTATTCCAACAGTTAGGTGGGATGAAAATCGCATCTCCTGCTTTCGCAACAACGTTAGTGATCTTACGGTCATGACTCTCCATTTCATTAATATACTCACCGTCGAGCACCAGCTCTAAACGCGGAAAGTTCACCTGATAACTGAATGCTGAAGGCGTGTGGAAATCTCCAGCAAACCAGATGTTATGAATTGGTTCTCGTTCGTTTAATACCGATGAGATTAGGTCATGAAATATCATTGTTTCGAACTCTTATAGGCAGCAATACGGCTGCAACAATAGATATACTCCTTAGTGAAACATAGCGCTATTGAGCAAAATCACAATCTGAGATCTAGGTTACAAAAATCCAGTATTGGAAATAAATATCCAGTCTGCATCCAGATTTTGAGCACCGTTATCACGATAAAAAAGTCACCCTAACCCCTTATCAATAAAAGCCTTAACGACTCATAAAGGCTGTCAATACGCCCCCAAAATAGTGCTCCTAAACGATCAAAATCACACTCCATTTAGAAGGCAACAATCATCCAGTAAATGCGTTTTTTATTCACTACAGAAGGCAAGTAATCAATTTCAGAATATCCCTAACAAAATAAAAACAGAGTAGGGGTTCATTATGATCACAACACTGATCAATCAAGATTTGATTAAGCTTTCGCTTAGCGCCAATTCCAAAGAAGACGTATTTAAAGAGCTGATAGACGTGCTATACGCACAAGGCCGAATTTCAGACAAAGCTCAGTTTCTTACCGACATTAAAGCGCGAGAAGAACAAGGTAATACCGGCTTTGAAGAAGGCATCGCCCTACCACACGCGAAAAGTAGCGCGGTAATCAAACCCGCGGTTGTTATCGGCGTGCACAAACAAGGTATCGACTACGGCGCCGATGATGGTCAACCTTCGAAACTGTTCTTTATGATTGCCTCTCCCGATGGTGGCGACAATCACCACATTGAAGTACTGGCAGAGCTTTCTTCAAAATTGATTGAAGAAGGTTTCATTGAGAACTTCATGAATGCCGACTCCGAGCAAACGGCATTGGAACTACTACTGACGAAACCAGAGCCAGTTCAAACCGAAGAAACGACAGAAACCCAAGGCTTCATCATTGGTGTCACAGGTTGCCCGGCTGGCGTGGCGCACACCTATTTGGCAGCAGAGGCGTTAGAGAAAGGCGCAGCAGCACTTGGCTACGATGTTAAGGTCGAAACTAACGGCTCTATCGGCGTTAAAAACAGCCCAACTCAAGAAGAGATTGAACGTGCAGACGCGATTGTCGTGGCTTGTGACAAGCAGGTCGACATGGCTCGTTTTGCCGGCAAACGCGTTATCTGCACCAACGTAAAAGCGCCAATCAAAGACGCGCAAGGCTTGATTAAACAAGCACTCAATGCGCCAAGCTACCAAGCAGAACAAGCGCCAACCAACCAATCCGTTGCCGAAAAAGCATCACAAGCGCGCTCAGACCTTTACCGTTACTTGATGAATGGCGTATCACACATGATCCCATTCGTAGTGACGGGCGGCCTTTTGATTGCCCTAGCCTTAGCGATTGGTGGCGAGCCAAGCGAATCTGGTATGGCGATTCCTGCTGGCAGCATGTGGAACCAAATCTTAGAAGTCGGTGTGGTTGCCTTCACCCTAATGATCCCGATCCTGGCTGGCTACATTGCTTACGCGATTGCTGACCGCCCTGCTTTAACCCCTGGTTTGATTGGTGGCTGGATTGCCAACAACGGTTCTTTCTATGGCGCTGACGCAGGCACAGGCTTCATTGGCGCAATCATCGCAGGTCTATTAGTCGGTTACTTCGTTAAATGGATTACTTCGTTTAACTACCACAAGTTCGTTCAACCGCTTGTGCCTATCATGATCGCTCCGATCACTGGCTCTCTATTCATCGCAGGTCTATTCATCTTCGTCATTGGTGCACCTATCGCGGGACTAATGGATGCGCTTACAGCACTGTTAACTAGCATGAGCACAGGTAACGTAGTTCTACTTGGCATCGTACTCGGTGGCATGGCTGGCTTCGATATGGGTGGCCCGTTCAACAAAGTAGCGTTCCTGTTCTCGGTTGGCATGATTGCCAGCGGTCAAACTCAATTCATGGGTGCAATGGCGTGTGCAATCCCAGTTGCTCCGCTGGGTATGGCTATCGCAACCAGACTTGGCCGTAAATTCGACCTGTTCGAGTCTTCTGAAATCGAAGCAGGCAAAGCTGCAGGTGCGATGGGCTTGGTGGGTATCTCTGAAGGTGCGATTCCTTTCGCCGCTCAAGACCCAATGTCGGTTATCCCTGCCAACGTGCTTGGCTCGATGACTGCAGCGGTTATGGCGTTCTCGTTTGGTATCACCAACAGCGTTGCTCACGGTGGTCCTGTGGTTGCTCTACTTGGCGCAATGAACTACCCACTGCTAGCACTTCTGTGCATGGCATCAGGTGCGGGCGTAACTGCGGTTACCTGTATCGCCCTTAAAAATCTACGCAAAGCCAAGCTAACAACAGCAGCGGCTTAAGCCATTTCAAACCCAATGGCTTGAGCCCCTCTGCTCTCATATTTCATAAGGTCGAGTAAAGCTCAAGCCATGTTTCCCTTCATGGTGATTTCGATGTCTGATTTTTCTTTAGCGAACGATTCGTTCGCACAACGCTTTTTCTACCCTATGACCAACGTGATTCAAAACTACGCATGGGGTAGCCCTTCTTCGTTCAACCAACTGTTTGGAATTGATAACCAGTCTGGCGAGCCACAAGCGGAGATCTGGATGGGAGCTCACCCGAATGGTTGCTCAATGGTTAACGACAACGGGCAACAGACCACACTGTCGAGCTTGATCTCTAAGAACCTAAACCTGTTTTTGAGCGAGAAAGTGGCGAGTCGATTTGGTGAGCTCCCATATCTTTTCAAGGTGTTGGCAGCAGAGAAAGCACTCTCTGTTCAAGTTCACCCAAACAAGCAACAGGCGGAATCTGGCTATGCACTAGAAGAACAACAAGGCATTCCGATGACCGCAGGCAATCGTAACTACAAAGATCCTAACCACAAGCCAGAATTGGTATATGCCCTAACCGACTACACCGCGATGAATGGCTTTAGATCGATCAGCGAGATCCTAGAGAATTTTCATTACCTTGATATTCCAGAACTGCATTCTATGGTCAACGATCTCGCGGGCGACCAAACTCCCAATGGATTAGCCTGTTTCTTTGCAAGCTTGTTGTCTCTGGAAGGTGAACAAAAAGGCATGGCTTTAACCATGCTACTGATGAAGGCTAAGCTTTCTGATAAACGTGTATTCCAATTGATTTCAGAGCTTGAAGCTCAATACCCTTGTGATGTCGGCTTATTCGCTCCGCTGTTATTGAATGTGATTACCCTAAAGCCGGGGCAAGCCATGTATCTTGATGCCGAAACGCCTCACGCTTACATCAAAGGCACAGGTCTAGAGATCATGGCGAACTCCGATAATGTGCTGCGTGCCGGATTAACGCCTAAGTACATGGACGTGAACGAACTGGTTTCTTGTACTCGATTCAATGAAAAGCCAGCAGATAGATTGCTGCTCAACCCGATTGAGCAAGGTGATGTGATGGAATACGAAATTCCAGTCGAAGATTTTAAGTTCTCTATCGTGCAAAACTCACAGCAACGACAGATCACGACCGAAGGTGCCGAGATCCTATTACCACTCGACGAGTCCATGGTGCTCACTCACCAATGCGGCGAAACCTGCGTTATAGAGAAAGGCCAGTCGGTGTTCATTCCTGCTTACGCAGAGAGCTACAAACTGGACTGTATTGGCCGAGTAGCGCGCGCTTACAGCTAGCTTTCCAACAACTCACAACACTGTCTTCATGCCCTGCTTTTGCGGGGCATTTTTGTTTTTGACGAAGGCTATTAGCATGTCAAAAACCTAATCCAAAACGCCATCAAACATGACCCATCTCACACTGGATGAATGATGAAAATCACACTTAATTTTGCTTGGTACAAATGTGCAGTGAAGGGCTTTTATTTGCTATTTCGCGAATCGGGTTAATCCATTAATTTTAATTCAAGAACTTCAATAGTGAATGAGTTAATAAATGATCACACAACTAACTAACGTCAACTTAATTAATAACAACCTTCAAGCGAATAATAAAAGAGAACTGTTTGAAGAATTAGCAGGCATGTTATTTGAGAATAACCGAATCAGCAGTAAAGAAGCCTTTTTGGCAGACATTGAAATTCGTGAATCTCAAAGCATCACCTCAATGGACGGCATCGCTTACCCACACTCAAAAAGCAAGGCAGTAACTGAGCCAGCAATTGCGGTCGGTGTTAAGCGCGAAGGCATTGAGTATGGCGATGAAGACGGTATTAACCCAACCGTATTTTTTATGATTGCTTCACCAGACAACGGTGCTGACCATCATATTTATGTACTACAAGAACTATTTGGAAAATTCAGCGATGAATTTATTCAAGATATCCATAACGCAAAAGATGAACATCAAATCCTTAATATTTTAATTAATTCATAAGGCGTAGAAAATTATGAGTACCCTAGCAAACCACACTACGAATACCAGTAGTAATTCTAATAATAAAAATAGCGACTATAAAAAACTCCTTAGTACCATGAAAGGCCACCTGCTTTTTGGTACATCTCACATGCTACCTTTCATTGTAGCCGGTGGTGTTTTGTTGGCTTTAGCCGTCATGGCATCAGGTAAAGGTGCGGTTCCAGCAGACGGTTTGCTGGCAGACATCTCTAACATCGGTATCAAAGGCCTTGTTCTTTTCCCAATCATTCTTGGCGGCTTTATTGGTTACTCAATTGCAGACAAACCAGCACTGGCACCAGCGATGATCTCTTCTGGCATCATGGCGGACATGGGCGGCGGCTTCCTTGGTTGTATCGTGGCTGGCTTTATTGCCGGTGGCGTAGTGCTTCAACTTAAGAAGATCCCACTTTCTACCAACATGACAGCATTAGGTGCATACTTCATCTACCCGCTTGTTGGTACGCTAATCTCTGCAGGTATTGTAATGTGGGGCATCGGTGAGCCAATCAAACTGTTCATGGCTTCAATGAACGAGTTCCTAGCGTCAATGGCGGGTGCATCTAAGATGGTTTTGGGCACAATCCTTGGTGGTATGACAGCGTTCGACATGGGCGGCCCTATCAACAAAGTGGCAACCCTATTTGCTCAAACTCAAGTAGATACACAACCATGGTTGATGGGCGGCGTAGGCATCGCGATTTGTACACCACCTCTAGGTATGGCACTGGCAACTTTCCTATTCAAAAACAAGTTCTCTAAACAAGAACAAGAAGCAGGTAAAGCGGCGGCAATCATGGGCTCTATCGGTATCTCTGAAGGTGCAATCCCATTCGCTGCAAACGACCCAATGCGCGTTCTTCCTTCAATCGTTGCAGGTGGTATCGTTGGCTGTGTGTTCGGCTTCATGACAGACATCCTACTTCACGCACCTTGGGGCGGCCTAATCACAGCGCCAGTTTCAAGCAACATCCCAATGTACGTAGTTGGCATTGCACTTGGCTCACTAACCACAGCGGTTATCGTTGGCTTCTGGAAACCAGTCGCAGTTGAAACCGAAGAAGAGACAGTTGAAGCAGCACCAGTACAAGCTCAAGCCGCTCCAGTAGCAGGCGAAGGCGAATACGACATCGTAGCTGTAACTTGTTGCCCTTCAGGTGTTGCACACACCTTCATGGCTGCGAAAGCACTAGAAAAAGCAGGTGCGGCAGCAGGTCTAAAAATCAAGGTAGAAACACAAGGTCAAAACGGTATTCAGAATCGCATCACCGACCTAGATGTCGCCAACGCAAAACTGGTTATCTTGGCTCACGATATTCAAGTGAAAGACGCTCACCGCTTTGCAAACGCGAACGTGATTGAGTGTTCTACTAAGGAAGCGATGAAGAAAGCCGCAACACTGGTCGTCGCATAACCCAACGTCAAGTTAGCTCCTAACTCTAGAGCCCTCCCCCCTAAGGGCTCTATTTTTCTCTTCTCTATGAGCTCGTTACATGCTCTTCAGTCCCCACTTCTCAGCGGTTTGCTTAAAGAAACCTTGCGTCTTTTTCAGTTCAACCCAGTGATTAATGTAGTTAATCCAAACTTGATCATCTTGTGGTAAAAGCATTGCAATTGGTGTTGGTTTACGCGGCTCTTTCACCGGAACAATCGCGAGTTGTTTAAACTTCTCTACTAAGGTTGCAGCCTCTACGTTTGAAGTCACGGAGACATCTGCGCGGCGAGCCAAAAGCTCTTGGAAATCACGTGCCGGCGCTTCAATCACGATGTGTTGTGCCGATGGGAAGAAGTCCTTCACCATTTTTTCTTGTACTGTGCCGAGCGTGGCGGCAACTTTAATTTCTGCTTTGTCAAAGTCACTCCAATCGGAGAACTTGCCTAGATCTTTCTTTTGCACAACAGGGACAAAAGCCAAATAGAAATAGGGTTGGCTGTACCCAGCGACTTTTGCACGAGACATGTTAAGCGATGCGCTGCCGGTCACGTCGTATTTGTTGGCTGTGATGCCATTCACCAGGGTTTTCCAGTCTGTCGCGACGTATTCCACTTTAACGCCTAGGTCTTTAGCCAACTCGGTCGTGACATCGATATCAAAGCCGCGGTAGCTATTGGTCGCTGGATCCTTCATTGTCATTGGGTTCCAATCCCCCGTTGTACCAACGCGAAGAACTCCGGCATCCAGTATCTCCTGCAAACGACTTTGTGCATGTGCAATTTGTGTAAAAGCAAGTAAGCACACTCCTAATGCAATTAAGCTTTTCTTCATTTTTTATTCCTTCAAAGAATGCTGATTTCTAAGTGATGAGATATTCTTCTTAATTATTAACCATTAAACAGATTTGGTTGTTAACATGGCAATAACAAATGGAGTTTTTGGGAGTAAATGTGAACTATCGTCACTTATCGCTAGTTTCTCTGCTGTTTCTGACAGGATGTTCAGACTACCAATGGGGATGGTATGTACTCGACCCGTCAACGGAGCAGGGGCGAACTAACATTCAGTTTTTGGTAGCTGGTTTTAGCGAGACTATTCAGGTTTCGTTGTTGAGTATGTTTTTTGCGATGGCTTTGGGTCTATTGGTCGCCTTTCCAGCGCTTTCCAGTTCTCCAATACTCAGGGGGATTAATCGACTTTACGTAGAGGTGATGCGTTCTATCCCTGTATTGGTATTGCTATTGTGGGTATATTACGGAATGCCGACATTACTCGATGTCTCTTTGAACCACTTCTGGGCAGGGGTAATCGCATTGACCGTTGCCGAGAGCGCCTTTATGGCGGAAGTGTTCCGTGGGGGGATTCAAGCGATTAATCGTGGCCAACATGAAGCGGCCGAATCCTTAGGATTAACCTATTGGCAAAAAATGCGATTGGTTATCCTACCGCAGGCATTCCGTCAGATACTGCCGCCCTTGGGCAATCAGTTTGTTTATATCCTCAAGATGAGTTCGCTAGTGAGTGTGATTGGTTTGAGTGATTTAACAAGGCGAGCAAATGAGCTGGTGGTGAACGAATATTTACCTTTAGAGATCTATACGTTTCTGGTTTTGGAGTACCTTGTTCTTATTTTGGTCGTATCGCAAGCGGTTCGTTGGCTAGAAAAAAGGATTGCGATTCCGAGCCATTAAAGGGGTCTAACCCTCAAGAGTGTTTAGCTATCTCCAACAAAAAAGCCTCGAGCACAAACCCAAACTCCTGTTGATACTCCCCCTAAAAAATCCCCACTCATCTGAGCGGGGATTTCTTTATTTTGACTCTTCGGCACTTCAAGTTATTCAGTCAGTGCTTCTTCTGTCTCCAGGTCAAACAGGTGACACTGTGAGGTATTGAAATGAAGCAATGTCTCTTGTCCGCTTTCCGCTGTGCGGTCAGCATCAAAAGGCACCCTTGCCACCATTTTGTCATGACCGAGTTGGAAGTAGAGATACAACTCATTACCCATAGACTCCACCACACCCAAGCGATGGTTTTGAGTATTCACCTCAGATAGCGGCGCGTCGTGATTCGCAAGGCTGATGTGTTCAGGACGAACGCCAAACCAAACCCATTCACCTTGCTTAGCACGAGCAATGGCTTGTTTATCTTGAGGCAGCTCCCAACGAACCCCGCTCTCCGACAATACATTCATCACGCCATCAATCTCATCAATACGAGCTTTGATGATGTTCATCGCTGGCGAGCCAATGAAACCCGCTACAAATTTGTTTGCAGGGTGATGATAAAGATTCATTGGCGTATCGACCTGCATGATCTCACCTTGATTCAGAACGCAGATGCGGTCGCCCAAGGTCATCGCTTCAACCTGATCGTGCGTCACGTAGATCATGGTTGCGTTTTGCCCTTCCTGCTTTAGATTGTCATGCAGCTGAGCAATACTCACACGAGTTGAAACTCGCAGCTTGGCATCCAAGTTAGAGAGAGGCTCGTCGAACAAGAACACGTCTGGTTTGCGCACCATAGCACGACCTAGCGCTACACGTTGACGCTGACCGCCGGACATCTCACCCGGTTTGTTATTCAATAGGTGCTCGATATCCAGCGTTTTCGCCGCCTCTGAAATACGCTCGTCGATCTCGTGCTTTGGCAACTTTTGCTGCTTTAATCCAAAGGCCATGTTGTCGTAGACAGACATGTGCGGATACAGCGCGTAGTTCTGGAATACCATCGAGATACCACGATCTTTAGGGGGAAGATCATTCACGCGCTTATCCCCAATGTAAACATCACCCTCTGAGATATCTTCTAGCCCAGCGATCATGCGCAATGTGGTGGACTTGGCGCAGCCAGACGGCCCAACAAACACCATAAACTCGCCTTCTTGAATATTGAGGTCGACACCATGTACCGCTTTAAAGCCGTTTGGGTAAGTCTTCTCAACGCCTCTCAAGGTTACTTCAGCCATAACCAGTCCTTAAATCAATTCGTTAAATTCTTGAGGATCGAAGTTGGCAACCGAATGAATCACTAAGTCAGCCATTGGCTCTAGTTCGGCGTGATTTGCCGTGCCAGTGAGTACACCAACGTTCTTAGCACCAGCATTTCGACCAAATTCCATGTCCGATACCGTGTCACCAAACATGATCACTTCATGCGGCTCGATACCACACTGCTCGCAGAACGCATTCAACAATGCAGGCGCTGGCTTAGGCTCAATATCACCATCAGAATAACCAACATAATCAAACAGTTCGCTCAAGCCCGATTGCTCTAACGTATAAACCGTCGAGTCTTTAGTGTCAGCCGTTGCCACGCCCAAATACATGCCTTGCTGCTTAAGCGAGGTCAGCTTTTCCGTTACCCCCGGTAGTGCTTCAACCCACTCTGGATTCTCTTCCACTTGGTTATTGAAAGCCGCCTTGGTGATTTGAGTAAACTCAGTCAGAGATACCGAAGGTTCTAGCATTTTGAACCATGCAATCGCGGTATCTTCAACTGGGTTAGAAGCCAATAGTCCATAGTTATCAACCACATCGCCCTCAACTCCGATAGCCAAGAGTAACTCAGTAACCGTGACAGTTTGATTACCTTGATGGTTATCACTGAAGGCTTTTACTTGCTCACTTGCACCACGAGAAACGTTGAGCCACATCTTGTGGAATTCCAATAGGGTGCCGTCTTTATCAAACAATAGTGCTTTAAACTTCATCACTATTTACTCGCTCCATAAGTTCACCCCAAGTGTCGACAAGAGGTTGGTTAAATTGTGGTTGGGTACCATCAAAGACAGCATTAATGCAGCCTTCAAACTCACCGTTTTGTTGCGATGCTGAGCCATACTGAGATGCTGAGCCGTATTGAGAGGATAAACCGCGTCGAATATCGATACGACACCAGTGATAGCCTGCTTCAACGGAAAGGCTTTGCTTTTCATCCGTGAGATCGATTCTTTCGATCACTTTTCCATCGACCACGCACTCTGCGTAATAGTCATGTTCAGTGTCGCGAACAGATAATCGGTAGGTCAACGCTTGGCCTTTGCTGTCTTCACCAGGCATCAGATCGCCAAGGTTGATATCGAATTTCAGGCCGCAACGACGCTCTAGGTACACTTGTCCATTACGCAGACCTGCTAGAATACCTTCACCACTTAAACCGTGGCTGTAAACGAAGGTTGAAGGGTCGCCGTAAATGGAAGGCTCAGTCGCTTTTGGGTTGCGCTCGTGAGGTTCTAAGTGTGAATCGCTGCCACCGATCGCGGTAATACGCTGGCCGCAGTTCCACATTTCATTGAGCACCATTAAGGCATCTTCAGTCGCTTTCGGTGACGTTGACCAAGTTGGGTCACAACACACTTCAAAGGTTGAGACTTGGCTCAACAGTACTTCATCGTAGTGCCAATGCCACGGCTTCATCATCGGGTGATTAATGCCAAGGGAACTGTGTCCACTTTTAGCAAGCTTTAACCCGGCCTCTATAGTGGCTCGACTCGTATGTTCAACCTCTGTTAGATCCAAAGAATGACTTGGACCATGAACATTGAAATGCCCAAGATCGGTTGTAACTTCTAATGCAGGGAGAAACAGGCACTGCTTTGAAAGTGGCAGTTTCGGCTGACATATGTTGTGTTCGGTAATAAAGAAAAAGTCCAAGCCTTGCGACTCAACAATCTCTTTCGCGGCACTTAGCGTGTTGTGTCCATCGGAAAGCTGAGTGTGGGCATGAAGATCACCACGATACCAACGCGACTCTGCACTCAGCATCTGGCTGTAATCAAATTCGATCTGGTGCGATGCAGTCACCACCGATTGAAGATCCAGTTCTTCGCCGTTCGATGATTCAGGAAAGGCGATATCGACCTGATATTGCATCGCTCGCTCACGACGAAACTCACCTTCAAGATTGTACAGCTCGACAAACCACTCACCGGACTCTAGTGGGCCGTCAATCGCACCTAAACCTGATGCCTGTCGTTGAATCACCAGAGACTTATGGTCTTTTTCAAACAGTACCTTGCCACGAAAGTTTTGATTGGCATCGTAAGCGGCAGCGTACAAGAAGCCTTTGGTTACCGTCGTTCCGGTAATCTTGACGGCATCAACGTCCACAGGGACATGAAAGGGAATTCGCACTCTGCCAAAAGAGAGTTCACCCTGAAATTGGTTCATTGCTTTCACCAAGTTGCTCTACATTAAACATCACAAAGAGCGATGAGATGATAGCCCACCACATTGATGGGCTAATGTTTTAGATACGGGATATCTTAAACCCGACGTTATGAACGATTCGCTCTATCCAAAGCACGTTGCGCCTTTTTCGCCGCTTGTTTTAGCGCTTTTTCTGCTGGCACGTTCTGAATTTGGATTTGATCCGCCGCTACTTTCAGAGCATCCATGATCTTGCCGTTGGTTGGGTCAAGGAAGTCTTTAGTCGCCGTGTTCGCCTGCTTCAAAGGAATCAAAGCTTGTGGATTATCTTGAGTGAAGGCTTGGTACTCTGGCACTTCAGATACGCTGTTACGTACCGGGATGTAACCGGTGAACATTGACCAAGCTGCTGTGTTCTTGGCATTGGTGTAGAACTCAACAAACTCAAACGCACCCTTCGCTGCTTTATCGTCTGTGCCCTTTGGCATCACGTAAACCAGCGCACCCGCTTGTGGCGCTGATGGGTGGTTGCCCCAACCCGGCTGAGTGGTCGCTGCAAGCTTAGTGAAGTCCAAATCACCTTGGTCACCAGAAGAGCCAGTGTAGCCAAGCGCGTTGTCTTTCATCACGTCATCGATAGTCTTGTACCAGTATTCCCAGCCCTGACCGCCGTAGTGAATACGCATGATCTGATCATCGTGAATCCATTGACGGAAGCTGTCCCATACCTCAACCCACTCTGGCGAATCGATCAGCACTTTCTTACCGTCATCACTAATGATCTTGGCACCATTAGAGAATGCCGCATCGATCATGTTGTCTTGGCCCCACATCGGCTCCCAACCATAGAAGGTGGTGTTGCCTTTGTCGTCACGCTGCGTCACTTTTTCAGCCACTTTTGCTACACCTTGCCAAGTTGCTAGATCTTGCTCAGTAAAGCCATGCTCAGCCAGAACTTGCTTGTTGTAGTAGAACACCTGAGTGGTACCGTAAGCTGGCAAACCAATCACAGTGCCATCGTCTGCTGTCACTTGATCTTTGAACGCACCGATGAAGTCAGAGAAGTTAAACTCTTCATCCATGAATGGCGTTAAGTCACGACTCAATCCACGACCGTGCATCGCTTCTGCACGACCAGAATCAAGAAGAACCAGTTCAGGAGCCGTTCTAGACGCCAAACCTGCTTGCAGCTTTTGGTAGGTTTCCGTGTAGTTACCCTGTAGAGCTGGCTTAACAACGTACTCATCTTGGCTCGCATTGAACTCTTCAATAAGCTTAGTCATCATTTGTTGAGGCTTAGTACCACCGGAATACCAGAAGTTAACCTCTGTTGCTGCAAGAACACTGCTAGAGAACATAGAAGCGCTTGCTGCGCCAGCACACACTAGTGCGAGAGTTTTTAGTTTCATTTCCGTTTACTCTTTTACGCCGTTATCGGCGATACCTGAAAGAATCGTCTTTTGACAGATGACGAATAGAATCAACAAAGGCATTACAGCAATGGTGCTCGCCGCCATGATCTGCGACCAGTTCAAACCGTAGTTGCCTTCAGCGATAAAGTAGTGACGAATACCAGTCGCAATCAGGTTCAATTCCTGAGTGGTGATAACCAGACTCGGCCACATGTAACTGTTGTAGTTAGTGATAAAGGTGATAAGAAATAGTGTTGCCACTGCCGCTCGGCACTGCGGTAGCACTATCGCCCAAAGAATTTTTAGCTCGCCTGCGCCATCAATACGCGCCGCTTCAACCAAGGATGGATGTACCTTGATAAACACTTGGCGCAGGTAGAACACACCAAATACCGAGGCTGCGTTAGACGCAATCAAACCCATGTGAGAATCCAAAAGCCCTAGCTTGGCCAACGTGATGTAAGAAGGAATGTAGGTCACAGCTCCCGGTAACATGTAACACCCCATCACCACAAAATAGAGCAAGGTTTTAGAGCGAAACTTCAACTGAGTCAGTGCGTAAGCAAACATCGCCGAATTGATAATCACCAATAACGTGGTGAACAGAGCCACACTGAAGCTATTGAAGATGTACAAACCAAAGGGCGCGCTCTGGAACGTCTCAATGAATGTCTCCCAACGGAACTGCGAAGGGATAAGATCTAATGGGTTCGCGAAGATCTCATCATTGCTTTTCAGCGAGCCTGATAGCATCCACAAGAACGGGAATACCATGATGGTGCCGCACACCATCAAGAACAGATGCTTACTCAATGCAGCCAAAAATTGCGCGTTAACTCGAGTTGCAGACGCTGTGCTCGATTGTTGTTTTTCTGTTTTCACCGCCACTGAAGAACACTGCACTCTAACACTGCTGCCTTTTAGTGGTCTGGTTGTGCGAATCACCGGATTCGCATCTAATGTTTGCGTGGTCATGATGTTGTCCTTTTCAAATCCGGTTTAGTAATACACCCAGCGTTTGCCCATATAGGTATTAAGCAGTGCGAGCAGGCCCGTGATGAGGAAGATCACCAAGGAAGTCGCCGCAGCTGGTCCCATCTCATAGCGCTCAAACGCTTGCTGATAGAAGAGGTAAAGCAAGGTGCGTGTCTCGCCGCCCGGACCGCCTTGGGTTAGGATTTGGAACTGGTCGAACGCCTGCATCGCCGTGATAATATTGACCACCACTAAGAAGAACGTGGTTGGCGAGATAAGCGGTAAGGTAATTTTTAAAAAGCGCGTCAGGCTGCTACAACCATCAATCAAAGACGCCTCATAAAGCGATTCAGGGATCTTGTTGAGCGCGCTAATGTAAAACAGCATCGTCCAGCCAATCGCCTGCCACACCGTTACAATAATCACCGCAACTAGCGCAGTATTCCCGCTCTCTAACCAAGGGATCGCGTTAAAGCCCATCGACTGTAACAGGTGGTTCGCTAGGCCTGATTTGGTCTCAAATACCCAAGACCAAACAATCGACACCGCGACCGTTGGCGTGATCCAAGGGGAGAAGATCACCGCGCGGTAAAACTGGCTGCCTTTGAAGTTTTTGTGCAACAACATCGCGAACAGAAGGCCAAGCAGAATGGTCGGAACCACGACACCAAGTGAGAACCAGAAGGTGTTCATCGCCGCTTGCAGAAACTCAAAGTCTTCCACCATGTATTGGTAATTTTCGAGCCCGACAAAGTCGTAATCTGGCGAAATGTAATCCCAATCGGTGAAGCTGATATAAATGGAGTAGCCAAACGGCACTAACCAAAAAGTAAACAGTGGAACTAACAGTGGCGCAGTAAACAGCAGCACTTTTAGTCGATTTGTCATGTGTTGTGAGAAAGCACTCATGGTGACCTCATCCTTGTTTGTATGTGCTTAAACTAAGCGTTTTATGTGACAGGTTAGTAAGAGCGCCCCTCATTTTTTTTATGGCCACTCATAAGAAAACCTTTACTCAGGCTCTGCACTTTCAATTTGGTGATAGAGCCAATCACAGAAGAAATTCACCTTGGCACTTCGACTATGTTTGGTAATCAAGTAGTGGGCAGATTCAGCAGGCATAAAGGCGTCACTGGCGAGCACCACCTCCCCTTTCTTAAGCAGTTCAGTAACCGCCAGTGACCTTACTAGCAATACACCAACGCCTTGCTTAACCGCCTCTAACGCATGCAGTGAGTTACTAATTTCGAGCTGAACTTGCGGCAGCGACATCTCAAACTGGTTGTGGCTGAGCCATTGCAACCAGTTCTCGCGGTAGCCTTTCACTTGCACCGTTGGTAATGAAGCAAAGTCACGAGCATCGAGCTGTTCTTGGTAGCGCTCTTTAAACTCTGGGCTGCAAACCAGTTGCCAATGCTCTTGAAAAAGGCGTTCGAAATGGGTGTCTTCGCTCTCGACTTTGCCGTTGGTCAGTTCGATATCAACGTTCTGACAAGGCGTGGTCGACGGCCAATCCACCAGTTGAATGTCCAAGCGAATAAAAGGATATTTTTGATAAAAAGAAGCGAGCCGTGGCAGTAGCCAGTTGTGACAAAAGGTGTGATTGACGCGCAAGCTCAACACGTCGGTCTCTTTCTCACCAAATAGGATTTGTGTTTGTAGCTTTAGGTGAGCGAGTGAGCCCGAGACAATCGGTTGATACTGCTGCGCAGCAGAGGTTAAACGCACGCCCTTTGAGCTGCGTTCAAACAGTGTCGTATCGAAAAAGGTCTCTAGGCTTTTGAGCTGTTGGCTTACCGCCGCTTGGGTAACACACAGCTCGCGCGCCGCCGCACCTATTGAGCCAAGGCGGGCAACCGCTTCGAATGCCACAAGGGCGCGCAGAGGAGGTAACATGGCTTCACCTAATTGAAATAAAAGTGAAAATTACTTCAATCAGGTTTCAGTTTTTTGCGGTTAGCGTTACAGAATAATGACGAAGGGACGTTGATCAAAGATTTATGATCACCGTCCCTTTTCTAAAAGCTATGCGTTCGTGTCAGTGTTTAAACGAGCATGAACTTACTGCTTAATGTAGAGATCTTTCGAGTAAATGCGCCCTTCTACATTATTCTTGGCAAAGCCACCCACGGTTGGTCGAACCAATCGCGCTTGCATGTAGTAGTAAATTGGCGCGATAGGCATATCGACCGCTAGCGCCTGTTCTGCCTGGTCATAGAAGGTTTGACGCTCTTGCTCGGTGGTTGCCGACAGCGCACTCTCCATCGCTTGGTCATAAGCTTCACTGCTGTAACGCGCAAAGTTACCCGATGAACCAGAACGCAGCAGGCTAAGAAACGTAGAGGCTTCGTTATAGTCACCACACCAAGAGGCGCGCATCACATCAAAGTCCCCCTGCCTGCGAGACACCAAGTAAGACTTCCACTCTTGATTTTCTAACTCAACTTTGGCGCCCAAGTTGTTTTTCAACATTGATGCAATCGCCACCGCAATCGACTTGTTAGACTCACTGGTGTTGTAAAGTAGCTTGAAATCCAATGGGTTAGACGCATCGTATCCCGCCTCTCTCAGCAGTTTTTGCGCTTTCTCATCACGTTGTTTTTGCGTCCACTGGCTGTACTCCGGCTGAGTGGCATCGAAGCCTGCGGTGTACTCATGAGCAAAGGTATAGGCTGGCAAGTTGCCCACTTGTGTGACACCATTTGTGACAACATCACGCATGATCGAATAGGAGACAGCCTGACGCACTCGCACGTCATCAAACGGTGCACGCGTGGTGTTAAACGCATAGTAATAAGTACACAGCAGAGGAACTGCGGTATAAGCTTGCTGATACTCTTTCTGTAATTTTTGCGCCATATGTGTTGGCACATCAGAGGTAATGTCGACCTCACCTACCGCATAGCGATTAATTGATGCATTCTGGTTTTCAAACGGAATGTATGTCACCTGATTTAGGTACGTATCATCACTATCCCAATAATTTGGGTTCTTTTTCAACTCCACACGCTCATTTACCACCCATTCATCCAAAAGGAAAGCACCATTACCCACAAACTGCTTCGGATCGCTCCAAGGTTTATCACTGCTTTCTAGATTGGCCTTGTGAACAGGCATCATCGAAGTGTGGCCTGTCATCGCCACAAAATAAGGGACTTTACTATCAAGTTCGAAGCGAAGCGTGTGCTTATCAATAGCGGTCACACCCAATGTATCTAACGGCTTTTTACCTTCGGCTACATCAGCAATATTGTTGATTTTGGTGAGCTTTAGGTACCACACATTCGGTGATGCGGTTTTAGGGTCGACAGCACGTCTTAACGCATACACGAAGTCATCGGCTGTTACCGGGTCGCCATTCGACCACTTGGCATCTTTACGCAGATGGAACACAAAGGTTTTGTTGTCCTCGGTTTCCCAAGACTCAGCAACGCCCGGAGTAATATTGCCATCGCGGTCTTGAATCACTAAACCTTCAAACAAGTCTCGTAAGATGTGCATTTCCGGTAAGCCTTCTGCTTTGGCAGGGTCGAGCGTCGCTGCTTCGGCATCATTAGCACGGACTAAATGTTGTTCCTTAGCCAGAGTGGTTCCTGCAGGCAGAGTATCTGCGGCGGCTGTTACTGAGATAAAAGGGGTCAATAAAGATGAGATGAGTAAAGCCGTTGAATGTTTTTTAAAATCCATATGTTTTTGCTCTCCTAGCCTATCTTTGAAGCAGAGTAATAAAATTAACCATGCGACAGTTGACGAGTTTTGACAGTTGTATTTATCTAATAGTTAATACTTGATAGTACTTGATCAATCGGGAGATTAAGGTGAGTTTAATTCCAAGAACGGAAAGAGCTGCGTTTTCAATAAAGCCGCTGACGTATGGAAGTTCTGTATTAGGGGCTCCTTTGCTCTATTTCCCTGCCCAAATCAAAAGCGACGCTCGCGGGCTAATTTTAGCGGGCACCCACGGCGATGAAACCGCGTCTATCGCAGGGCTATCTTGCGCATTAAGAAGCTTGCCAGCCGCTAACCTAAGGCACGACGTGATCTTGTCGATGAACCCAGACGGCAATCAATTGGGCACTCGCGCTAACGCCAATCAAGTAGACTTAAACCGCGCCTTCCCAACTAAAAACTGGAAAGAAGATGGTACTGTATATCGCTGGAGCTCAAACACTCCAGTTAGAGATGTAAAAGTGAGTACTGGACAGGCAGATCAACTTGAACCAGAAGTACAATCGCTGATAAAACTCATCGAAGAGCGTAACCCCAAGTTCGTGATCTCTTTCCACGAACCACTCGCCCTCATTGACGACCCTGCCCATTCAGAACTCGCCTCTTGGTTAGGCAAACAGTTCAACCTTCCAGTCGTCGAAGATGTCGATTACGAAACCCCCGGCTCATTCGGCACATGGTGCGAAGAAAGAAACCTGCCGTGCATAACTGTGGAACTGCCACCCATTTCGGCGGACTTCGCTATAGAAGAGTATTTGGATGCGTTTGTGGCGGTGTTGAGGTTTGAGGGAAGTTAGTGCGCTCATAATTAAACAGAAGCGCGTTAGAATTTAAGGTCTAACGCCCTCGGTATAGTTAGAATTAGTATATCGAAATCTTAAATAGTTGTTATACGTTTTCTTCCAACAAGCTGCTGTCATACCAGATATCTTCGTAACCATTGTTATCTATTCGGAAACGGTAGCCAGGAGGTAAACCAAGATAAGCTTGCAGTTGCGGTAAGTATTTAACTATATGCTCAACATGTATCGGGTCAAAGAAGTTTGCGTTTAACGACAGCTTTTCATCGCACCATATATACCAACCATTAGTACCATTTTCAGGAGCGACTCTCATACCATTAATAGGTATCTGACCTAAGGTCGAAAGTGCAATTCCTAGTTTGCTACCTGCTTCCGGATACTCATTCGCTAAATCCATAAACTGATTACCCAACCCTTCCTCCTGACGCATAGTAAAAGTGCAGCGCATGCCGAATCACTAATAAACAATTTGTTAGCTGCTTTCCATTTCAGACTGAATTTCATCAAACCACATTGTATTAACTTGAATCGCACTAGGATCCACTTTCCGAATGAGCTCGCTACATTGGTTCATACTTGAGTTTGTAAGGCACAGCTGAAATATACATAAGCTTTCTGCTAACTTATCTAGCGAAGAATTAATGAATACTCTCTCATTATTACAATCATGATTAAAATAGACTACTTCGTTACTTTTTATATCTATAGCTAGAATATCACCAGAACCATTTGAACCAATTGGGTAATATGATTCGGTTAATACCCCTGATTCATATAGTTCAGATATTTCGTAGGACGAGTAAGAGTTGAAATTTAAGAATGGGGAAGCACAAACGGGCATGCCAACTTCATGAAGAAAGTCTGAACTCTCTCGCTCTAATACTGCAAGGGTCAATTTATCATAAGTAACAAACTCACTTAAGCCTATATCTATCCCAGCAGGAACCTCTGGTAAAGCTTCTAAAAATCGCTTTTTAAAACTCATAATATCCTTAAATACCTAAACAGCTAACGCCTTTGCACAAGGTGCACCACGGCGAACCAACCAAGCACATCGAATTCCATGCCAAAACCGCCAAGTGTAACGCGTCATCTTGAAACTATGTTAAACCGCTTGCTTCCAGATCCCCTTCGCAACACTCTTGTGTTTTACAATCAATGGAGGTAGTTCTTGGCGAGCAAAACTCAATGCATATTCTTTGTCACCACATTCAAACCAGTAATGATCAATCAGGTAGCCAAGGTGAACTTCAGGATCTTGAATGTCGTAACCTAAACTTGCAGAAGCTAGCCATATTAAAAAATCTGTTAGTTCGTCACCATTTTCAATATCTAAATCGTGGGTACGAAGTGCAAATTTTTCCATAAATGTAAATTCGTTGTATCGCGGAAATTCACTTTCAGGTAAGCGTAAGCATGATTTAGGGCCTTCAACTGATAGCTGACACAATGGCTCAAATGGTTCGGCATTCGCAAGAATTTGTTTGTCAGCCCAAGCTATCACTTTTTCTTCGCTTATTAATTTCTCTACATACAGAGCCATAACTATCGATATATTTGACATAAATTCTGCCATTTAGAATTCTTAATCACAGGCAGGCTTGTTTTTCTGTCTGACTGACTGACTTTTGATTAACTTATCATAAGACGCTAAAAATTATAGAAAATATATCAAAATACGTACTCTACCCTCACATAAAAACACGCCACTTTCCATGCGCAAACTACATTCAAACTTGGTAAGCTGTGTAGATATCGAGCTTTTGTCCGTAAACCAGCCAAGACAGGGCTGCGACGAGCACGATGCCTGCGCCACACCAGATTGCGTATGCGACACCAAGTGACATGGTTTGAAGAGAAAAACCTGCCGTGCATAACGGTGGAACTGCCGCCCGTTTCAGCAGACTTCGCGATTGAAGAGTATTTGGATGCGTTTGTGACGGTGTTAGAGATGGAATCTATGTGAATGTTAAAGGACAAAACATCGCCCTAAGAGACAATCCTTTAGAGCGATGTACTATCACATAGGTATCTTTAGTTAGTCTGTTTTACAGCAGCTGTAACTAATAGCTCTACTTTTAGTTCAGGGCTTGCCAACTTGGCTTCACCACACGCTCTCGCAGGAGCAAAACCAGGTTTAAACCACTCGTCCCAGACATGGTTCATTTCCGCAAAGTCCTGCATGTCTGCCAACCAAACCGTGGTTTGTAACACATGATCTTTATCACTGCCCGCTTCAATTAGCAGGCTTTCAACTCGGGATAACGCCTCTGCGGTTTGTTCAGCAACGCTGGTGCCTTTCACACCGACCTGACCACAAAGATAGACAGTATCATTATGGACAACGATTTTGCTCATTCTTTGATTGGTGTGATTACGCTGGATGTGAGTCATTTTGTGTTCCTTTATTTCTATATTTGTACATGAATGATTCGCCGATTGGGGTCAAGCTAGCCAACTCACCCAGTTTGAGTGGTTTAATCGGGTTTCTCAGGCGGTAATAGCCCACCTTCTCCATAGGAATCCCTGCTTCCTCTTGGATAATATGAGCCACCGTGGTACCGCAATAGCGCCCCTGACAAGGCCCCATACCGCAACGCGTATAGGTTTTGATTTGATTGATCCCGTGCGCGCCTCTCTCTACCTGACGACGAATTTGTCCTGCTGTGACTTCCTCACAACGACAAACGATAGTCTGATCGCTTGGTGTCAGTGCCTGCTTAGGTGGCGTGTACAGTGCGTCCAAAAACGGTCGCACTCCAATCTCTTTATGAATCAATGCTCTAAGTTTGTCTCGTTCTTCAGTCAGTGACATTTCTCCATCACTTTCAAGCGACATTAAAGCACTAACTGCAGCAAGCTGACCTTGGTATTGCGCAGCCATTGCTCCACCAATACCGCTACCGTCGCCAGCAACAAAAACACCTTGGCGAGAGCTTTGGTGGTATTGATCAACACTTGGTCGCCAACAGATCTGTAGCGGATCCCATTCGTGCTCTAACCCCATTGCTCTCGTGAGCTGAACATTAGGAACAACGCCAATATGAGAGAGCAAAGTATCGGTATTTAAGGCGTGCGGCTGTCCTTGAGCGGTGAAAGTGAGTCGCTCGACAGCTTGCTCTCCATAAGCGGCTATGTCGGTGGCACCGGTATAGCGTTTAACTCCAGCACGGCGAATTTTAGCCAACAGCTTAAGACCTTTGAAAAGTACCTTGCGACCTTTTAAAGCTCCGCCCGCATAGCGAGTCGCTTCGACGTAACTACTAGATTGTTGGGTATCAACAATCGCTTTAGGAGGCGAGCCAGCATCGATCATCTGCGCCGCGAGCAAGTAGATGAGTGGCCCAGTACCGACAAGCACAGCATTGGTTGGAACTAAGCCCGAGGTTTTCATCATAATCTGACACGCACCCGCGGTCATCGCTCCCGGTAAAGTCCAACCGACAAATGGAAATGGCCTTTCCGTTGCCCCAGTCGCAATGATGATTTGTTTCGCTACGGTTTTATTGGCTACACCATTTTGGCTCCAGTAGACGCAGTTTTCACTGTCAACTCGCCACAGTGTCGCTCTGGTAATATGGGTCAGCGGCGCTCGATTAAACGCCTTGATTATGCTTGCACCATGTTGATAGTCGGGCCCAAAGATAGAGCCGTTAGGATGCCCTTGTTCTTTCTGCGATCGATATATCTGACCTCCCGGGATCGGCTGTTCATCAATCACAACCACACTGGCACCTGCTTCTGCGCACCTCACTGCCGCGCTCATTCCAGCTGGGCCAGCACCAATGACACATACATCGACTTGTTTTTTTATTTCGTCTTGCATGAACTCACCACTAACTTGTCTGACGGCAAATAGTCATGCCATCTTCTATTACATTCATACATGCTTGAACATTGTGCTCACCATTGACTTGAACACGACACTCAAAGCAACTACCCATCATGCAAAACGGGGCGCGGGGGGCTCCCGACTGTGGAGACTCTCGAGTATGGTCAACACCTGCAGCCAACAATGCAGCCGCAATGGTGTCACCAACATGGGCTGTGTATGGCTTGCCTTCCCAAAAAAACTCCACCGTCTGTTGCGACCTTTCTGTCGCAACCATTCGTTGAAACTTAGAACCTGTCTTCACTGAATAACTCCAAAGTTGGTGCATCCGCTGCTTCTTCTAGCCAAGCTGGGAGCAAAAAACTGTGCGCTGCGGCTAATGTAATACCACTATGACAACTAATGAGATAAGCGCCTGAATTGGTTTTCGACTGTTGATATATCGGTAAGCCATCGGGAGATATAATGCGAATTGCTCCCCAGCTACGAACCAACTTTGTCTGGGCTAAAAACGGATAAACCGCAATCGCGCGCTCAGCTATCGCCGCCGTCACGTCTAAGGTATCGCTATTATCAAAACCAGCGTTCTCCTTAGAGTCTCCAATCTGAATACCGCCTTCATTAACCTGTCTGATGATCCCTGAAGCACGCTTCAGTCTTGGTGGCAGCTTTTCGGTAATAAGAACTTGACCTTTTTGTGCGCTAATTGGTGCAACAAAGCCAAGCTTAGGACCCAGTTCCGCCGATCCTAAACCTGCCGACAAAACCACTTTAGCGCTGTTGTAACGCGTTCCATCTTGCAGTACGACGTCGAATCGCTGTGAGTCGTTTTTACTTATCTCTGACACAGTAACGCCAGTGACAACATTTGCCCCTAACTCATTGATTGCTTTAGTGTAAGCACGAAGCAGATTTAACGGATTCACATGCCCATCTTCCGGGCCATAAATAGCACCAACAACTTCTTCACCAATGTCTGGTTCTTCAGCAATAAGACGATCTCTATCCCAGACTTCGTAGGGATGATCCGTACCCAGTTGTTGTCGAAGCACCTCATACTGCTTGGCTTTCTCAGCCATCTCTTGCTGGCAAAAATGAAAGTCGTACCCCCCGTTTTGAACAAGATTGAGTTCTTCACCCGTCGTCTCTTCAAGCTCATCAGCCAGCTTGCGCCATAGCCTCACTGAGCGACGTGTCCACGCGGCATAATGAGGGGCACCTAAACCTTTACTCGATAGCCACACCAAGCCAAAATTCCCTCGTGATGCACGATGCGCCTCATCTCCACCATCGAGTACTGTTACCTTGTGTCCAGCTTTGAGCAGTCCGTAAGCCACTGCGCAGCCCACGACGCCTCCACCGACAATTATGTAATCCGGTTTCATATCGTTCTCTTCAGACTTTTGTAATAAGGGGCGCAACAACGCCCCTACTTGGAGGTGCGCTTAGTTTAATTAAGCGCTTTGTCTAGAATTGGTTGGCTCCAGTCAGAACCAATATCATTAATGATTTGAGGCCATACGGTGGTACGAACCTTATCCGCCGTCAGTTTAAGTTGTACCGGAGTCATTTCGACGATTGTCGCGCCGGCTTCAACTAGCTTTTGCTCGTTAGCTTTCTGGTCTATTTGCGCCGCTCCCCAGCGTCGAGATTCAAACTCAGCCGCCGCCGATACCAAGACGTTTTTCTCGTTTTCATCAAGGTCATCCAAACGCTCTGAGTTAATCATCAGATACCAGATCTCAAAGTGAGTATTGAGTGGAATGTACGTTTTAGTTACGTCACGGAACGAGGCATAATAACCTTCAGCTCCAGAACCAATTACTCCATCTACCACTCCAGTTTGTACTGCAGTAAAGGCTTCGGAAAACGGTAGTGGCGAGCCGATATAACCTACATTGTCAGCAAGTAGCTGGAAGCTCTTGATTGGTGGAACGCGAAGCTTAATGCCTTTACTCACATCAGGGTTACCCGCTTCAACCGCATTACGATTCAGTGAAATACCACCAAAATAAACTGGGTAAGCAGCAAGTAGTGTGATGTCTTGTTTAGCAAATAACTCTTCCATTGCGGTTCTGACTGGTGCTCCGCTACCGTAGATGTTTTGTGCTTCTTCCCAGTTATTGGCAAGGAAAGGTAGCAAGCCAATCTGCATTTTACGATCCGTTGAAGTCGATGCAGGCTGTAGTGCCATGTCAATCGCACCAACAGAGATACGTTCCTGAACTAAGGTGTAGTCACCTAAAGCGTTTGCTGCATAAACTCGAAGCTTAAGATCGCCATCCGTTGCCGCTTTCAGTTCATCGCTGAGTTGTTTGATATCGTTATCAACGACAGTACCTTGTGGGCGAACATGGCTGATTTTCAGCGTCGTCGCTTGTGCAGGGATAACCGTCGCTGCAGCTGCGATAAGAGAAGCAAGCAACGTGTATTTTTTCAGTGCTTTAGTAGGAGCAAACTTACTTGTTTTTGTCATTGGTAATTTCCTTTTAGTAACCAAACACAGTAGGGAGGAAGAGTGATAGTTCTGACCAGAAAGAGGTAAGAATCACTACAGGTAGATAACCAAGTAGTATCAGCGACATTGCGGGGCCAACTACTTCGGAGAATTTAACGTTACCGATACGTGCACCTAGGTATAGAATCGACGCGTATGGTGGAGTAACACCACCCATTGCTGTATTCACACCCATGATTGCTGCAAACTGAATCGGGCTGATGCCAATAGCGGTCATCAGAGGTAGTAATAGCGGAGCGATAAGAATGATTGCAGTCAGGTCATTGACCACCATTCCCACTAAGAACAACAAAATGTTGATAAAAATAAGCAACAGGACTTTGTTTTCAGTGATACCGAAAATCGCTTCGACCAGTTGCTGAGGAATATCCTCAACCACGAACATCTGGCTAAGGATCAAGCTGAACAGAATCATGAACATGATTGACCCGACCGCTGTCGCTGATTCTTTCCCCGAGATAAGCAGTGTTTTCCAGCTCAAGCCTTTGTAGATAAGAAAACCCACTGGAACAGCATAGATAACGGCTACAGCTGCGGCCTCAGTTGGCGTCATCACACCACCATAGATTCCACCCAAGATGATTACCGGCATTAATAAAGCAGGTACGGCATTAAACGTCTTGCTGGAGGTTTGCTTAATCAACTCTGACATCGACGGCTTATCATCCAAAATCAATGGAAACTTGCGCGCTTTATACATATTGATCAATGCGAAGTTAAAGGTCACTAATAAGCCAGGGCCAAGCGTTGCTAGGAAACAGGCGAGAATAGAGGTATCCGTTACCCAACCGTAGACAATCATGGTTACGCTTGGCGGAATCAACAGTCCCAAAATGGACGAGTTTGCAATCAGTGCGGTCGCATACGCTCTTGGATACCCGCGCTTTTCCATCTCAGGGATTAACAAAGGACCAATAGCCGCGACACCGGTTAACCCACTACCAGAAATGGCACCAATGATTGCACAACTGAAGGATGCAACAATCCCTAGACCGCCACGAATATGACCTACGAACACGTTCACAAATCCGAGTAAACTGGCGGCAATGCCGCTCCTGCTCATGATGGTTCCTGCTAGAACAAATAGCGGAATAGCTAGCAGAACAGGGTTCATCAGCTGGCCCGCTCCCCACATCATATTGCCTTTCATCGACATATCGCCGATAAAAACCATCACCATTAACGCACCACCAAAACAGAACGGTAACGGCACACCAAAGGTCAGCAGTATGACCAAAACGGCTACTGCCAACAGAGCTACTTCAACCATAATTAGACCTTATTTACTTGATAGGAAGGAGACATCAGTTGACGAATCAACTTGACCACATGCATTGCAATAAAGAGGGTAATCAGGAGTAAGCCGATAAAGACCGAGCACTCGTGATAAAAAGTTGGGATATAAAGCGTTGGGCTCTCTTTCCAAACCCGCCACGCATACTTGACGTAGTCCCAAGCCCAGTAGGTCAACCAACTCGAAATCACCAAGCTGATCGTTTCACTGATAAGGGCTAATATTTGATGACCTCGCTCTGTCTTGATAAATATTTCCAGTACATTTGCACGGATTTGCGTATCTTCCCTAGACGCATTCACCGCACCAAGCATGTAGAGCCATAAGGTCGGAATAACCATCGACTCTTCAAGCCCCATAATTGGGACTTCAAAGACATATCGTGTCACTACCTGAACAAACTGCATCAATGCCACAGATGCAATCAGGAAAGTGAGTAGATATCTAAACTTTTGCTCCACGTTGTTATTTCCTTATTGTTTTATTTGTAAACACCTCGTTAATTTAATGATGACAAGCAATAAAAACAAATTTAAAATTTCTCTAATCTGATAACTTTTTCTTATAGGCTCGTATGAATAACCTTTCTATAAAACAGCTAGAAACCTTTCGCACCGTGATGCGCTCTGGATCCGTGACCTTAGCGGCTAAAACGTTGTGCCGAACACAGCCGGCGATCAGCGCAATGCTGGTCGGATTAGAGAAAGAGCTTGGCTTTGCATTATTCGAACGACATAAAGGTCGACTAGTGCCGAATCCAGAGGCGTATTTTTTACTTGAAGAGAGCGATGCGATTCTAGAGCGACTTTCACGTGCGACTCAGTTAATGGCAGAAGTGAAAAACCTAACGCGAGGTAAATTGAGGATCGCCTGCATGCCAGCCGCCGCATTATTCTTTATGCCTCACGTTATTGCGGAGTTTGTGAAAGACAGGCCTGAGGTGGAGGTATCCATGATGATGCGTAGTTCAACCATGGTTCAAGATTGGATTGCTTCCCAACAATACGATATCGGCTACTCAGAGCTTCCCAAAGACAGAGACTCATTCCATGTAGAACCGATTCACTTACAAGGAGTGTGTGCTTTACATGTTGACCACCCTCTTGCCAAGAAAGAGACAATTACCCCGAACGACCTAGACGACTTCCCACTTGCGACTCTTTTTACCCGTCACGCTGCAAGTGAGCACTTACGCGCATTGTTTGAAGAGCATAATGCCGCCTATCGCCCTAGGTTCGAGCTGCAAAACTACATTTCTGGCTTTGAGTTTGTTGAACAACAGTTATGTGCTTGTATCTGTGATCCAATAAGTGCCGCTAGTTATAAGCTCTATAAAGGTGATCAAGGGAAAGTTGTCTTTCGCCCTTTCTCCCCTGTCGTGACATTCGATCATGCTATTCTCACGCCAGCACACAAACCGATGTCTGAGTTAGCTAAATTGTTCGCAGAAAACATTCAGCAGAGTGTGAACTCATTTGTGTCGGTTTTTGACTAGATAGATTTAATACTGCGGTACCAAAGATATGCAATCGTCAATCACAGCATCAAAATGGACTAATGACTCACCGAGCTAGAAAACAGGTTGATGATCACTACGCCAGCCAGGATTAAGGCGATACCGATGACTGCGTAGATATCGAGCTTTTGTCCGTAAACCAGCCAAGACAGGGCTGCGACGAGCACGATGCCTGCGCCACACCAAATTGCGTATGCGACGCCAAGTGACATGGTTTGTACCGTGAGTGATAGAAGATAGAAAGCGCAGCCGTAACCAACTAGCACAGCGATTGACGTAGGTATTGAGGTGAATTGATTGGTTTTCGGAAGAAGCGAGGTAGCGATGACTTCAAGGATAATCGCAAGCGACAACATAATCGCAGGGGGAAGTGGCAACAACATATAAGGCTCCATACATACAACAATGGAAAGTAAATGCGGGCAAGGCTACCCACATTATATGTCGTTTTGATGTTGTCTTTACTTAGCTAAATTAACCAATCTAGTTAGATTTTGTCACTAGTCGTAACTTAGGCTAACAACCGGTAGGCGCCGGTACTTGTGGAACGTCACTTCGCTCGTTACGACACGGAATCAAGAACGTAAACTGGGCGCCCGAAAAGCGGCTCTCACCTACCTCAATATGCCAGCCAGAACGCTTAGCAGCAGCATCTGTAATTGCGAGACCTAGCCCAAAACCTCCTGTTTGAGACGTGCGGCTTTTATCTAATCGAGAAAAAGGAACGAAAATCTCATCCCGCCTCTCTGGCGGTATCCCTGGGCCATCATCTTCTACCGACATTCGAATCTCACAGCCTTGCTTTTGAATGCTTACCAGTACCTTACTATGGGCGTACTTCAGGGCATTTTTGATGAGATTATCAACCACCAAACGAGCCATGGTGTGATCACATATGATGACAGCTTCATCGACAAAATCACATTCGACGGCGACAATCCCGTGAGGCAATGCGTTTAACCTCGTACCGACGAAACTCACCAGTTCGAGCTCTGTTTTTCGCGCTTCATAGAAAGAGGACTCTTTAGAAGTAAGTCGCGACAATTTGATGATGTCTTCAGTCAGAGTATTAATATCTTCAATATACATATCAATATCATCGAGCAGCTTGGGATCAATCGAAGGATTCTTCATCCGGATGAGGTCGCTCACCAACTGGATCCGGCTTAAAGGGGTTCTCACCTCATGGGGAATGGCTTGAGCAAACACTTGGCTTTGTACCAATCGGCTCTCAATTTCATCTGCCATTCTATTAAAGTTCTTGGCCACACTCCCTACAGGATTGGGTACATCAGAATCAGCGCGCTTTGAAAAGTTTCCATCACCGAACAGGGTTTGAGTCGCCAAAAACTCTTGAGATTGATGCTGAAGCTGACGGGTTGGGAGGTAGATTGCAAAGATAAAGATAGGAATGATCCCGCACACCAACGACAACAAAAATAGGACGGAGGTAGTTTGAAACCACGGCGTGGTATAGGCGAAATAGCTTTTGTCTTTTGAGAAGACCAAGTGCTCACCACTGCCGGGAATAGTCATCACAGATGTATAATACTGTTCGCTCTCGTATATCGGGGAGCCATCAATCCTCGAAACCTCTGTACAATCTTTACAAGGCGGCGAACCATCCCATTGAGACAATAGCTCTAACTCAACGGTATAAGAGTGGATTTTTCTCTGTTGTTGAAGATCATTATAAAGGCCAGTGGCACTCTGAGAGGTAAAGCTGTACTTCTCAAGATACAAGTGCGCATCACGCAGGAAAGCTTCGGCGTTAGTTTTGTAGAGATAGTTTTCTCCGACACTGAATGTAAAACCAACAATCAAGACGATGGATATCGCAATACCTATATACAGTCGGAAAAACATGCTAGAAAATCGTTCACGAATCAACAAGCATATACCCTTTGTTGCGAATGGTTCGAATCATGGTGCCTGCACACTGTGCATGCGCTAACTTCTTACGTAGACCGGATATGCGCATATCGATTGAGCGGTCATTAAATCCATACTCGACGCCTCTAAATAGCTGACAACACTGTTCTCGACTGACGATTTTTCCTTTGTTTTCCATCAGGATTTGAAAAATTTCAAACTGGGCAGCAGTCAATTGAAGGTTATGCCCTTGGCAATTTACAGTTTTGTTAATCTCATCAATATGAAAGGTATTTGAAGGGGTGTTATGAGAGACATACTCTGGTTTTAAAGCTCTTAGAACTCGCCCCTCTTTTCTTCTTAGTAATGCTTCAATTCTAGCTAGCAATACATGACCTCTTACTGGCTTGGTCATGTAATCATCGGCGCCAAACCTCAGTAAGCTCACTTCGCTCATCTCTTCTTCAGAAGCGGTAAGCACCATGATCATTCCTTTGAAGAACTGTTTAGCTTTGACGCAAATATCAGCTCCACTTAACCCTGGAAGCATCAAGTCTAATAAAATCAGGTCGGGATCAATGTCTTGAATAGCTTGTAACGCTTCGGCGCCGTCGTTGATTGTACTTACTTGGTAATCGTCAGCTTCGAGATACATCTGGACCAAGCGACAAATCTCCAAATCATCCTCAACGATCAGAATCTTACCTTTACTCAAAATCTCACCTAAACAAATAAAGCTTACTGATAAAAATATACGCAGCGATTGTAATGGAAAGTGACATAGAAAGTACGGTGTAAATACATAACTTACAAAACTGTTATAACCTATTAATTTAAAGGCTATTAACAAGTTAAAATAAATTTACACAATAAGTAATATGCCTTATATATTATTGGGCTTAAGCATTCGGGGAGGTTCAAAATAGTAGCCTTGGAATAATTCAATCCCAAGAGACTTACAACATTCAAATGTTTTTTCCGTTTCGACTCCTTCAGCAATCACCTTAGCATTTGCGCCTTTCCCAAGCTTTAATGCGGTTAGCAGAGCCTCAACATCATCTGACTCGACTTGTTGAACAATGCTTCTGTCGACTTTCAAATAATCAGGTTCAACAGATATCACCCGTTCAGCCGTAGCAAATTCGCACCCGTAGTCATCAATGGCTATCAATATTCCATTTCGCCTCAAGTTCTCTTTTCCAGACAGTGTCGCCGTCAAATCGACGCCTTCGAACTCCATAATTTCATAGACAACTTGTTCAGTTTGAATACCAATAGACTGTAGAGCGCGTAAAAGGAGATCGATCGCATCTCTGCAATTAGACAAACTCTCAAAAACAATAGGAGGCGTGTTCAAGAAAATTTTCTTAGTACGAAAACCGGACTGCGAAAAGTTCCTGATGTGAATCATAGAACAGAGTGTTGTAGTAAAAAGCAGCTCCTCTGTATTATTTATCAGTAAGTTAAAGTATTCACCAGGGTTGATCATCACCTCTTCTGCGGTATTTTTTATCCTGACAAGCGCTTCGAAAGCGTATATTTCACGTTCAGAGTCGACAATAGGCTGAAATACACTATCAAACCTCAGCTCTCCTAGTTCCGCATAGTAGATACCATTGCAGTCTCTCTTAATCAGTTGCAGCACTCTCTGATGAACGGATATAAAGCTCTCCGTTGGATGGTTAGTTATCACGACTTATCCCTCTATACTTCCGCATCATCACCAATATCGATATCTGTTTTATAGCGATAACCATGCTGCTTTTTGTACGCTTTTAGATACCACAAACACCCACATGCGCTGATACATGACAAAACAGGCAACGCCATAGATCCGTCGAAGAATAAAAAGACAGCTAACATCGTAAAGCCCAGTTCTAACAGCATCGCTATTGGAGCGATCATCTTGTGTTTATTCACTGATAGACTCCGAAAGAATAACTACGATAAAAGGCAGTTCGTGACAAAACACCAACTGATTGATTTTGTTTACTATTGAGTAATCCTACAGTAACGAGCTGTCAATAACGTAAGCAAAGGTAAGTCGAGTAATTGAATGAATTAATTAATTAAGACAAATCAGGAAGGAAAACCATTACAAAACTTACATCACATTTGTCGATTGGAATATAAAATCCATTTAGTATTTAGCTGATATTCTATATTTCAAGGCTAATATAATGCGTAATCTAATTATTTGTTTTCTCTCCGCTGGGTTAATAACACCTAGCTTCGCCAGTAGCAATATTGTCCAAGAATTAACGTACATTGGATTCGGCTATAAACACTCTACGTTCGAGAGCGGCGCCCTTGCTGACTATTTAGATGACAAATACTCTAACGACGAAGACAAGTCACTTGGCGGCCTCTACCTAAATGCAGGACTGTCATTAACGGAGTCAATTTATCTTGAAGGTGAAGCAGACTTTGTTACCCGGGTTAGCTCAGAAGTCGACTCATGGAAGCTAGGCGCGGGTTACAATGCCGTGCTGAATGAGCGACTTTCGATTCCAACTTCATGTGGTGTCGTGAACTACCGCGCAGACAGTAATTACAGTGACTCTTTCAGTGAACAAGCGGCTTACTGTCGTTCAGGGGCTCGCTTTCAAGCGGCTAAACACTGGTTAATTGATCTTTCTTACCAGCATGATTTCCTAGATGTAAGTAAAGACGCATTCAAAATGAACAATGTCTTCCAATTCGGTAGCGTGTTCGGTCTAGTCGCCGGAGTCGAGACAGCGAAACGAACGCATTCTGAAACCACGTTTAACTTCGGCATTCAGTTTACAATGTAAATAGTTAAGCAAAGGCTGTGATAATCAGCCTTGCATACACACCATTACAAAACATGCTACGACCAAAAATACTGACTAAGATACAATTCAATCATCTCAAATCTTGCCATCTTCTCCAGAGAGATCTAATGATTGATTCCAACGAAACCATGCGTAAACAGGTGTTGAGCGCACTATGCGTAACCCTAATGCTCATGGCTGTTCCGATGTCGATAGGTAATAGTTTTGTGTTTCCCAACAAGTCTTATACGCTCTCGATCATTGAGGTGTGTTACATCTTCTTAGGCGCTTACACACTCTATCAAATAAAAGACCACAAAAAGCTCCCCCTACATGCGCATATCCATGTGTTTTTCATCGCTGCTGCTATCTGCTTTGCTGAATACGATAAGCCTATCGAAGAGGGAATCTATATCTGGTCGTGTAGTGTGCCACTTCTTTTTTATTTGCTTTTGGGCAGCAGAAACTCACTGACCTATTCCATCGCGCTGCTATTCGTTCAACTGTCGATACTTTTGCATGAAATCGCGCTTTACAATAAGCACGAATACATTTTATCTGTTGTGAACTTCCTGTGTGTTTACTTGGTTGTGACAGCGGTAAGTCGTAAGTACGAGAAAGAACGTGAGGGCTCTAATTTATATGCTCGCTACTTGGGTAGCCACGATCTGCTTACTGGAGCACTCAGTCGCAACTCACTATTGCAAACATTGAACAATGATTTCGCTAACTACAACGCGTTCATCATGTTTGATATCGATAATCTAAAGAAGGTGAGCAGCAAGTATGGGTACGCCTATTCAGATAGGCTCATCAAGGAGGTAGTGCAACGAGCCTACACCATTATCAACCAGGACTACCTTTACTATTTAGGCGAAGGGCGTTTTGTTGTGCTCGTCAAAGGCGATAGCTTTCGTGAAAGTTCGGTCAATGAGTATCAACTGGTTAACGATATTCAGCAGACTATTTCTTCCACCTTGTTTTCCGTTAACGACCAAAAAGTAAAATTGACACTGAGTGCTGGTATCGCGGAGCTCAGCAAATTCAACACCATCGAACACGTTTGGTACGAAGCCGAAGGAAATCTTATGATGGCACGCAGTCGTGGGCCTTCGAGTATTTTCAAGAACCAAACAAGCTTACTCTCTTAGTAACGCGCCCTAGATAGCGATATTATCCCAGTCTTGATGCGAGTTGAGTTGCGCTGAAAATCGCGAGACACAAAATGTCTCGCGTTATTCTAATAACCACTTAGAAGTGATACTGCATGCCGATGTTGATTGCACCTAGGCTTGTCGTATCCACAGTCATCGCTTCGTAAGTTGTTTGTGCGGTGAAGTTACCAAAGTGATAACCAAGGCCACCACCAAAGCTCACTTCGGTTGCAGATTTGTCGACTGGCGTGGTTTTGCCCATTGTTGTTACTTTCATTGAGTAATCCACACTGTGCATACCCAACTTACCAAGAAGATAAAAACGATCACCGATGTAGAATTTAGGTAATACGTTGACGCCAATTGATGAAGCCGATAGGTCTGCCTCAACCGTTGAGTTGCCCATACTGCCTTTTTCAACCACACCGCCTAAATCTTTGTATTCAACTTCCGCACCCAAGGTAAAAACTCGACCAAAGGCGAAGTCATAGCCTAAGTTCGCTGCGAAACCATTATCGCTATCTGTTTGCTCAGAAAAAACCACTGTGCCGTAGCTCAACTGAGAGTATGCCGCGCCAATATAGAAGCCATCATTAGCCACTGCTGCTCCCGATGCAGCCAACAACATCAAACCCAATAGACTCTTCTTCATAGTTACCTCAAATATTCTAAAAACTGCTGCGGAAACAAAGCCACCAGCATAGGTATTAATTTCAAGAAGTAGAGTACCAACCTTCGAAGCCAATGTTGGTAAGGTGCTGTAACATAAGTAAATTTTTGCAGTTACAATAAATACAAACATGCGAATCAGTAGAGTCACCCACTCTTTATTATTACTTATTTGTAATAATCATTTTCAATTTAGAGGGATTATCAAAACAAGGGGCCACACCTATACTAGGCTCAACAAAACGAGAGAGCGGAAACAAACATGCTCAACTACGCTTAATACGTTGAGCATATTGAGAATCAAAAAGTCCGTTGTAATGACATAAATAGGAAGCATCCAATGACTATCGAAATCAAACCTGGTCAAACTCATATTCAATCTAAAGCTATGGTCGCTTGGAAAGCAGGTGAGCCTCTAAAGCGCGAAACTGTTGATGTTGAACTGCCAAAGGCAGGCGAAGTTCTTGTTCGTATCGTTGCTACTGGTGTTTGTCACACTGACGCATTCACACTATCAGGTGACGATCCAGAAGGTATCTTCCCTTCTATCCTTGGTCACGAAGGTGGCGGTATCGTTGAAATGGTTGGCGAAGGCGTAACAAGCGTTGAAGTTGGTGACCACGTTATCCCACTTTACACAGCAGAATGTGGCGAGTGTAAGTTCTGTAAGTCTGGTAAAACCAACCTTTGCCAAGCTGTTCGTGAAACTCAAGGTAAAGGTCTAATGCCAGATGGTACAAGCCGTTTCTCTATCAACGGTGAGACTATCTACCACTACATGGGTTGTTCTACTTTCTCTGAGTACACGGTTCTTCCTGAAATCTCACTAGCGAAAGTAAACAAAGAAGCGCCACTTGAAGAAGTTTGTCTTCTAGGTTGTGGTGTAACAACAGGTATGGGTGCGGTACTGAACACTGCGAAAGTTGAAAAAGGCGACAACGTTGCTGTATTCGGCCTAGGCGGTATCGGTCTTTCTGCAATCATTGGTGCTCGCATGGCTGGTGCTGACCGCATCATCGGTGTTGATATCAACGAGAGCAAATTCGAGCTAGCAAAACAGCTTGGCGCGACTGACTGCATCAACCCAATGAACTTTGACAAGCCAATTCAAGACGTTATCGTTGAGATGACAGACGGTGGTGTTGAGTACTCATTCGAGTGTATCGGTAACGTAAACGTAATGCGTCAAGCACTTGAGTGTTGTCACAAAGGTTGGGGCGAATCTGTAATCATCGGTGTTGCTGGTGCAGGCCAAGAGATCTCTACTCGTCCATTCCAACTAGTAACAGGTCGTGTATGGCGTGGTTCTGCTTTCGGTGGCGTTAAAGGCCGCTCTGAGCTTCCAGAAATCGTAAACCGTTACATGGCGGGTGAGTTTGGTCTTCAAGAGTTCATCACTCACACAATGAGCCTTGACGAAGTAAACGACGCATTCGACCTAATGCACAAAGGTGAGTCTATCCGTACTGTTCTACACATGGATAGATAATACCTAGCTTGGCTCTCGCTTGAGAGCCAACACATTGCCTTCACCACTTTTCGCCCGGGAAGTGGTGAATTACCTTTGTTAAGAGTCGATTTATGAGCTTAATTCGCGAATCAAGACGTCCTTTAACAAAGAGCAAAATTTTACTTTATCTTAATGATTCTCCAGACCAACAACCGAACGGAGCACAATTTAATGACTATCGAAAATATTAGCCAAGCCAAGGTTGCTGGTGGTTGGCACAAGCAATACACACATTTCTCGGCGACGCTAAACTGCAATATGCGTTTCGCTATTTTCCTACCGCCAAACGCAAGCAAAGAGAACCCAGTGCCTGTTCTATACTGGCTATCAGGCCTAACTTGTACTGACGAAAATTTCATGCAGAAAGCGGGCGCATTTAAAGCTGCAGCAGAACAAGGAATTGCGATAGTAGCTCCTGATACTAGCCCTCGTGGCGAAGGCGTTGCTGATGACGAAGCGTACGACATGGGTCAAGGTGCGGGTTTTTACCTGAATGCAACTAATGCACCGTGGGACGCACACTACCACATGTACGATTATGTGGTGACTGAGCTTCCAGCGCTTATCGAGTCTTTCTTCCCTGTGACGACCGCTAAGTCTATCTCGGGTCACAGCATGGGTGGTCATGGAGCCTTAACCATTGGCATTAAAAACCAAGAGAACTACCGCTCTATCTCTGCATTTAGCCCGATTAGCAACCCAATGCAATGCCCTTGGGGACAAAAGGCATTTAGCCAGTACTTAGGGTTAGATATTGAAGAGTGGCGACAATACGATGCATCTGAGCTTCTCAAAACCAAGGGCACAGTTTTACCTATGTTGGTTGATCAAGGCGAAGCCGATAACTTCTTGGTTGAGCAGCTAAAACCAGAGCAGCTCATTGAAGCAGCGAAAGCAACAAACTCGGATTTAGTTCTGCGCATGCAGCCAGGTTACGACCACAGCTATTACTTTATCTCGAGCTTCATTGATGAGCACATCGAGTTTCACGCTGCTTACCTAAAACAGTAATCAAGAATCAAATAAGCCCACACCTTATAAACACGAGGTGTGGGCTTTTTTGTACCATTTTCTTTCTGCTAGAACCATCTGCTTTCATTTGTGACTCCCAATCGCAAACTCCTTATTTATTAATAGGTTATTTATCAATACGAATGATTTTGAAACAAATCATTGGCTGAATAATGTTTGTTTTGTGCGCCATGTTGCATTATTAAATCTATCTATAAATGCAAGTTTTATAAATTCAAAGCGAAGTGATATCTTCCGCCACCTATTCGAATTAAGAATAGTTTCATAACAATTGAAATCATAATTATATACTTATAAATCAAGTGGTAACGAAATGACGAATCTATATAAACACACACGTCAAATTTCTTCTGGCTTAATCTTAATGGCTTTGGCATCTCAGGCTCACGCAGCACCTTTCGACTTCGTACTTGGCGCAGGCTACGACTTTGGCGGCGAGACAATGAGTACCGTACAGTACACAAATGGCGATTCAGACAAAGTTGAGTCTAACGAAGGCCTACTATTTTACGGTGGCATCGACGTACCTGTGACTGATGCTTGGCGTGCTCGCGCAACGGTTGGCTACAAAGGTACATCTGTCGATGGCTCAAACGGTGAAGTGACATTTGAGCGTGTCCCGTTCGAGCTTCTTGGACTGTACAACATCGATAATCACAACCTAGGTCTAGGTCTTACTTACCACACAGGTGTGGAATACAAATGTGATATTACCAATTCGTGTAATTACACTATTGAATTTGAAGACAGCCTTGGCTTTATCGCTCAATATGAATATCAATTTCACGTGGGTAAAGACAACCGTCTGGCATTGGGCGCCCGTTACACGCACATTGATTACGAAGTGAAAGGCGTTGACTACACTGTAGACAGTGGCGGTTTCGGCTTAAACATCAGCTTCTTGTTCTAAGAACTCTTGCACGCAAGCTTCCAAACCAGCGCTGTAAACTATCTAAATGCCAGTCATATCCCGACTGGCATTTTTTATTCAGGCTGTTTGATTTTCTTTGTAAAAGTGGCTTTGCAACCAGTTGATTGAGCCGATTCAGATGAATCGCAGTGGTTAACAAGGCTTGACGTCCAACCGTAACTTTCACCAATTCGATTGACGATCACCAACCCCAATCCGTGCTCTACTTTGGCGTTGTCCTGCAAACCTATGCCTGTATCCGACACAGAAATTTCATTCGAACTGATCGTCACATCAATACTGCCCTGCTGAGTAAATCGAATCGCATTTTCAATGTAGTTCTTGAGCACCATATTGATAATTGGCAGCGGCATGTTGAGCTGAGTATTCGGTGCAACATCAAAGTTCAATGTTACTGTTTCTGGCAACATTGTTTGATACTTTGACAAGTCGATATTCGCTTGAGTGACTGGAGTCAGTGTTGAATCCATTGAGGCATTTTCCTGCTTCACAATATTCAACAGCACCTCAACAGTTGCACTCATACCATTGGCAGCACTTAATATGCGTTCACGCTGTTTGACTTGAAATTCGATGTCATTCGGCTTCATCGCCTGCAGTTCTGCTGCACCTAGTACGATCGCGATGGGCGTTTTAAGCTCATGACTGGCATACTTGGCAAACATCAGCTCCTGCTTAGCTAAGCGGTCTTTCATTTCAGAGTAGCTATTAAGGTGATCGGTGAGCTGCTGTAATTCATCGACCGAATTCTTTGATACGGAGAACCCTTGGTCATGGCTCAATAGCTGTTGACTAAGATTAGTGATCGGCATCGCTAGCTGATCAAACACGCGCTTTAGAGTGATTCGCAACACGATAATCAGAAACAGCATCAGTAGTGTCGCTATCACCATCAGAACGCCCCAGCTATCATCCCAAAGATCCATCTCGAATGAACTGATCGTAATATAGGTCGGGATAGTGCTCCCCTGATGTTCAAAAGCGAAGTGGTAGACAATCACACCCGGCACTATCACTCGATCTTCGGAAAGGTGGATCTCAAAACGGTGTCTATCGACAGTATCTAACTTCATGGGAGTGAGTTGCTTCAACTGGTCTGTAAGCCCCTCTTCGCCGTAATAGACAGTCACATACTCCGACAGCTTTAAAGTAGAGGTGGGTGATGCTGCATAAAACTGCTCTGCCACACCTTTAAATGACCTCAAATGACGCTCAATTTGCGCCTCTTCTTGCCACACTAATCGGAGCGAGAACACTAAAAACACAGCAAAAGAAGAGACAAAAGCGATCAGCGCAAAGGTCCGCATCGCGCGGATTCTTACATCTTCAATTGAGTTTCCAAGTTTGGTTCTAATCTTCATTACACCGTTCGCTCAATATCTTAAAATTTGGTTAGAACAAGTTGAAAGCCATGCTTTGGGATTGTCTTGAGTATTCGAGTTTCAAACGGCTTATCTAACGCATTACGCAGAAGGTAAATGTGGCTACGCAGCACATCTTTATCAGGAATATCGTCTCCCCAAAGCAGATGAATTAACGCTTCTCGTGTCACCACATCGCCTTGAGCTTTCACTAATTCTCTCAGAATCTGAAACATGATTGGCGTTAATGAAAGTAGTTGTCCTTGTCGTGAAGCGGTATGTGCTTTCTCATCAATCGTCACATCACCAAAGCTTAAGGTCTTTTGCGCGACTAACCCTCTATTACGTTTAATCAAAGCACTGAGCCTTGCCTCTAACTCGGGGAACTGAAAAGGCTTAGTCACGAAGTCATCAGCACCAGAGTCAAAGCTGCTCAATAGGTCTTGTTGTCCATTGAGGGCCGTCAACATCAGGATAGGCGTACTAACACCGCTTTGACGAAGCTTAGAAGCAACCTGCATACCGTCGAGTTTAGGCAGCATCACATCCAGAATAATGGCATCGAAGTCGTGATGCAGAGCCAATTCAAAGCCCTGCTCGCCATCGGAAGCAAAATCAGCAACCGCTTCTTTTACTTCAAGAAAATCAGCAATAATGCCTTGCAGTTCAATATTGTCTTCTACAACAAGAATACGGCTTCGCTCTAGCATCGGTTAACTCCTATTCAAAGCTAAAGCTTAATCCAAAATAAGTCGAATTTATGTCTAATTGCCCGAATTAAATAACAAAACATTCGATAATCAGCCTCGAGATATCAACCAAACTTTCCCTCTTTTTTGATTATGACTTCGACTTAAATTCGACAGTTCGCTCCTCACAATGATGTTATCAAAATGTGGAGTAGAAGCATGAAAACTGAATTATTGACTCTATTAGCACTGTTGAGTGCATCAACAACCCAAGCAACAGAACTTATCGGCCATGTTCAGGGTTTAAACAAGCAAAGCGTGGTTGCAGAAGTACCCGGCGTAGTTGAAATGTCTGACCTAGAAGTCGGTGACATTGTGGCTCAAAATCAGCAACTGGCTCACATCAAGGCGGATGATTTTCAATTTATCGTCAACAAAGCCAAAGCAAACCTTGCCCTTGCTAAAGCTGACCTCGCTCTGCGTGAAGCCACTTACCAGCGATACCAAAAACTGATCAAGAAGAACAGTCTATCTGTCGGTGAACTGGACACGGCACGCGCCGAGTTCCTCAGTGCCAGTGCTTCGGTTTCTGTTGCTGAAATAGATTACCAACAGTCAAAAATCGATCTCGAAAGCACCCAAATAAACGCCCAGCTGTCAGGCTATATCTCCAACAAAGCGACACAGTCAGGCGCTTGGGTCAATGAAGGTGAGTTATTGTATGAAGTGGTCAATATCGACACGGTTACCCTATCTTTCATGGCCAGCGAATACGACCTAAAAGACTTTTCAGTAGGCCAAACCATTCTCGTATGGTCAGAAACCAACCCACAGCAAAAGACTGAAGCCCAAGTGAAGCGTATCGGTGTCGAGATGAACAATCTCACCTACCCAGTGTTTGTTGAAGTGGATAACCAAGCTCACAGCTTCAAGCCAGGCATGTCTGTGTATGCATCGACCGACCTCTCTTTGAGCGAACAGAACACCGCTTTCATTAACCCTAGTTTAAGCAAAGGCATGTAACCATGAACTTCTTAGCATATTTTGCTAATCGCCAGTTCTTAGCGCGCATCATCACCGTGATGGTGCTATTTACGGGGGCGGTATCGCTCACTCAGCTTAACCTGCAAGAGTATCCTGATGTCGCTATGGATACCGCCGAGATAGAGACCTTCTATCCTGGTGCGACCGCGCAAGATGTCGAGCTCAACATCACCAATCCAATAGAGAAAGAGCTACGCTCTGTTGATGGTATCGCCTATTTCATATCGGAATCGTCTGAAGGGCGCTCTTACATCGAGGTCGAGTACCAACCCGGTGAAGACGCGACTGTCATTTTGCGTGATATCCAACAAGCCGTTGACCGCGTAGGAAATCTGCCAAAAGACATCGATGCGCCACCTGTTGTGACTCAGCAAAAAACCTCTTCGCTCGATGTGTATCATTTTGGTGTTAGCCTATCAGAGAGCAATCTTGATGAGGCTTCACTCCAGCACTACGCGTATCAACTGGAAAAGAAGATCAACAACCTAAGTGGTGTCGGCTCGATTACGATGTCAGGCTTCAATGACCGCGAGTTTTGGGTCGAGGTTGATCCAGAGAAAGCGCGTCGCTACCAACTGAGTTTTGACCAAGTCAGCAACGCAATTGAGCAACACAACCTGTCGCAATCAGGCGGCTTTGTTGAGTCTTGGAGCCAAGAGCAGAAGATCGTCACCATGACTAAGGTTGAGTCAACAAGCGACGTGGAAAACATCGTCATCAAAGCGCTCGATTCAGGACAAGTGATCCGAGTATCCGATGTCGCGACCGTGTTTGATACCTTTGCACGTGCGACTGAAGACCCGGTAATGAACGGTAAAGCAGCGGTGATTTTCTCAATCACCAACAGCGGCAGCGCCGACGTCATCTCAACCATCGCGAACATTGAAGCGGTTTTAGAAAAAGAGCGCGAGCGCATTGGTGAGCAATTCATTTTCCAAACCGGGCTCGACCTTGGCAAGGATATGAATGAGAAGTTCTCCATCGTTGCAACCAACGGCGCGATCGGGTTAGTGCTTGTACTATTGATATTGAGCCTGATCCTGCAACGTCGCGTGGCGTTCTGGGTATCGGTTTCGATTCCCTTCTGCGTACTCGGTGTGATGATCGTACTGCCGATTCTGGGGCTTAACCTAGACAGCATTACCTTAGCGGCCCTTTTACTGGTTATCGGTATCATCGTTGATGACTCGGTGATCATTGCTGAAAGCATCTTCCAAGAAAAAGAAGCAGGTAAGCAAGGTGTCGATGCTGCCGTATCAGGCACCATCAAAGTCATCAAACCTTTAATGGCGAGTTTGATCACTACCGCGCTGGTGTTCATCCCAATGATGTTTATTCCCGGCACCATGGGCAAGGCAGTTGCTGTGATTCCAATGACGGTAATTGCGGCTCTGCTGTTTTCATTCATTGAATGTACCCTAACTTTGCCAGCTCACCTTTCAACCGCGCAAGCTGACAAAAAAGAACCCGAACAGAAAGACTGCTTGGGGTGGGTGACCAATCAATATCAAGCTTTGCTCAACATCGTACTCAAATACAAAAAGACGGTGATTGTCGCGGCGTTTGCGACCTGCGCGGGCTCTGCTGTTTTGGTTTCGACATTGAAGGTAGACATCTTCCCTACTGAGGCGGGTAAATACATTGATGTGTACACCGAAATTCAAGCAGGCACACCGCTGGATCAAGTTCGAAGTGCACATCAGCAAATCGAACAGGCCATTGAGGCTTTACCAGAGAGTGAACTGGTCAGTTACGAGATGACCTATTCGTCGCCAGTGTCTCAAGGTGTCATTAACCTAACCAATTTTGACCAACGCGATCGCTCTGCCGAACAGATCATTGCGTCACTGACTGAACAACTCAGCGCCCTATCTGATGAGATGTTCATTAAATTCTCAATCGATGCCGGTGGTCCACCTCCGGGTGAGCCTGTCGAAGTGCGAGTATTAGGCGGGACAGAGGATGAGCGAAATCAAACCGTTGAATTAGTGATGAATTGGCTTAATAACTATCAAGGCGTCACCAGCATTAATCACAGTGAATCACTGAAAGATCCGCAGCTGAACATCGTGCCGCAATACCACTGGTTGGCGAAATACAATCTAACTGTGACGGACCTGTCTAATACCCTACGCGTTGGCTTTGATGGCAACCGAGTAACATCGACGTGGCTTGGCGACCAAGAGGTGGATATCCGCGTGGTACTTGACGAAAAGTTCCGAGATATCGAAAAGCTCAAGACAACCAAAATCTACATATCGGACGGTGACCAAGTCCCACTAAGCCGCTTAGCCAAGGTCGAGCAGATTCAGATTCCACGTTTAATTAAGCACTATAACGGTGAGCGTGAAGTGACGGTATCGGCGGCGCTATCAGATGAGAATATCAGCCCAGTCGCTCTCTCTTCAGAGCTACTCACTGAATTGGCAGGGCAGTACCCAGCGAGCGTCACCATCGATGTAGGTGGTGAGGCTGAAAGCACCAACGAAACCATGAGTGGATTTATGGTGGTGTTCCCCGCCGCTATGCTGGCAATCTATTGTGTGCTTGCGGTGATGTTCAACTCGCTGTTGCAACCATTATTGATCATGGTAGTGATTCCATTTGCAATCATGGCTTCACTGATGGCACTGGTGGTGCACATGCAGCCAATGTCGCTGTTTGGATTGATTGGGGTATTGGGAATGACTGGGGTTGTGGTCAACAACTCACTGGTTTTAATTAATCGCATCAACGAGTTAAGAGACCAAGGCCTAGCGGCTATCGATGCTGTAGTACAAGCTGCCACCAGCCGTCTGCGCCCAATTGTGATGACATCATTGACGACAGTCGCAGGGTTATTACCTCTAGCATATGGTCTAGGCGGCACTGATGTGTTTATGGGGCCAATGTCACTCACGTTAGGCTACGGCTTGTTGTTTTCACTGCCAGTGGTCCTTCTGGTGATTCCTGCCATGTATGCACTGTGTTTTGCCAAACCTAGTCATTAGTCTTTAGCTATATAGTGTTTGTCCCTCGCTTTGATATTCCGTCTAAGCGAGGGAACACCCACGAGATAATTGATAGCTTCTATTTTTCGTCACTGACTATCTTAACCCACTGCGTTCGCCAAGCTTGAGCTTCCATCGGATCTGGCCAGAACTCTTTCTGATGAGTAATAAGCCCGCTCTCTACCGTATGGAAAGTAACAGCGCGCGCCTTTTGTACTCCGTCCGTAATTGAAACATCTGTAACCACAGTATTTTGCTCTGCAACAATCGAATGAATCTCAAACTGCCACTCTCCATGAGCGGGATAGTAGCTGTTGATGGCAACAAAGTTATCTCGACCTAAGGTTAGCTCGCCAGACTGCGGCCAGTAGCCCTCAAAATCTTCACTCAGAAACTCACTGGCTTTAGCAAAATCATTCGATTTCATTGCTTCCCAGAATGAAACCACCACCTCTTTAGCATTCATGCTTCGACTCCTTTTTACTCTCAACCAGTGTTGCAACAACTAAGTCCACAGCAGTAAAAATAACATTACATTAGAATGGATTGCTGAATCCAGCTACTTGGCTTACGATGCAAATATCCCGTGACTATACAAGAGTGACTTATGATAACTTGGCCTGCGTTTATCAAATTAGAAGGCGATCACGAACTGTTTTACATCGCGTCGCTCGAACAACTGCAATCAGAAAGTCATGATCTCATCGTCGGTGAACAAGATTGTATTATCGATGCCAAAGGGCATGCTTATTCCCTCCTCACCTACACCACGACTGAACTTCTGGAACGCCAACAAGGTGTATACTCTTTAGAAGATGTTACCCAGCTGATTCGTGCTCATGAGTTTCACAAAGTTCAAGTGTGCTTGACAAAAATACATTTTGTTACCATCGAAGAGGCAATTGAGTCGCTCGCGTTTGAGCTAGGTTAAGCAACGGGTCGATACACTGCTTGAGGACTTGCATCTTAAGCGCTGCGGGCTACCATAGCTCAATTATATCCACCCTATTTTTGAAGGTTGCTATGAAAGCAATTAAAACCCTTTTCTTTTTGATGGTGCTGCTCAGTGGCCTGTTTACCGCTTGGCTATTTATTCCAATTCCAGCCACCATTGATAAGCAAACGCTCGACCTTCCACTGACCGAGCCGTTTAAGTTGGTCGCCTATCGCAGTAACCCAAATGACGCGACCAAGCCATTTACCTATCATTACTATGTGGTTTCAGACATCAGCAACATCGACGACATGGACCCGTTCCTAATTACAACCGATCAATTTGTTAAGCTTGGTGACTTCGACGAAAACACATTCAAGTTAACGGTAAACGGCAAAATAGAGAGCTACACCAACGATTTGTGGATTGAAAAATCTGACGGTAAGTTTCAACACTGGTATGTCAGCGTTGATGCGAACTACGTTCGTTAGATACGAACTCAAATAACTGCGACTTTAAGACTGCGCTCTGGTTTCCAAGCGCAGTTTTTGTTTATTACCTACCGCTTTCCAAAGCAATCTCCATGTCACCAGCTTTTCGGGTGTCATAAGCTCTACATCTGTTATAAGCTCCCTCTATAAAGACTCTCAATAAATCAAAACAATAGAGGATCACCCGTGGAATTTACGCTCGACAAATTTAACGGCATCATCATCGACCCAGCAAGCGTCCCTCATGATGCGAACACATTCAATGCCGAACTGAATCAGATCACTGAATTTTCAAAGCAAAATAACAAAGGCATTATTTGGATTAGTCTGCCTATTTCCCTGTCGCATCTTATCCCAGTCGCAACTGAATTAGGCTTTGTGTTCCATAACTGTCTAGAAGATGAGATTACGCTGATCCACAAATCCGAAATCGTTGAGTTTGTACCTTTCATCCCAACCCATACTTTGGGTGCTGGTGCGTTAATCACCAATGAGCATAACCAAGTGCTGATGATCAAAGAGCACGGTATGAAGGGCTACAAACTACCAGGTGGCCACATTGAGCTTGGCGAGGGTATTGAAGAGTCTGTGGTTCGAGAAACATTTGAAGAGACGGGCATCGAAGCCAAGTTCGTTTCAGTTGTGGGTATGGCAACGCGCCATCCATATCAGTTTGGCAAATCGAACCTCTACTTTGTTTGCCACCTCGTTGCTCAGACTCAAGAGATTGAGATTCAAGACACCGACGAAATCGCAGAAGCAAAATGGGTCGATATCCAAGAGTTTATCCACGATATGAGCAACTTCCCATTCAACCGCCATATGGTTGAATCTTTGGTGGGCAAGCGAGGTTTGGAGCTGACTGAGCTCGAAGGCAACCAAGGGCCTACGTACAAGCCAGAAATCTTCTTTTCGAAGCATTAACGCTTAGTCGCCCAATGATTGAAAACAAAAAAGCCAAGTGATTTGAAACTCACTTGGCTTTTATTTCGATTAAACCTTCATCCTTACTGGTTTGGTAGATTGTTTAGAAAATCTTGAAAACCCACCTCGCGGACACGCCCCAGTACTTTTCGCAATTCACTAATTAAGCACCCATCAGCCCAATCAATACGAATATCAATCGGCGCTTTAGTCAGGCTTTCTACTCGAAGTGATGCGGAAAAGGTTCCTCGCTTATCTCCTCCCGCTTGCAACGCGGCTTCCAATGCTGTGATCAATATTTCTGGTAGCTCTGCTTCATAGTCATCTATATATACAGGCGCTCCATCTTCTAAGATTGAGCTTGGATTCTGCGTCGTTTGAGCGATAAAGCTGTCTGAAAAGGCCTGTAAAACCTTGTCACTTTCTAGCATGTTTCCAGCAACGGCAATCGTAGGGTAAGCAATCGAGCCGACATAAGGGATGTTGTCATCACCATGAATAAAGGCGCTGTCGCCATTTTTATCCATCACCATGCATTGGCGTTTTGAATATTCGGCATCGCCCGCTTTTAAAGATTCGACCACCTGAGCAGCCGTCTTACCGAGAATAAATAACTCACGCGCTTTGTCTGCATACCAAGGGTTAGTAAATAACCCTTGAGTTGCACACGCCCCGACACCTCGCCAGCTATGGTTCACATAGCCTCCGACTGACACACCTCCTGTCGCAGAGATAGAAGCCGATAAACCAGTATTGGGATTAACGTGAATAAGTGAAATTGTCATAGATGTCCAACACCCAAAAAACTAGTAACCAATCATTTGTCCAATGAACAGTGCCACCCAACATAGGGCATAAACCACCAACATAAATGGCACAATCGCTTTCAACCACTGCTCGTAAGAGACTCGACCTAGCGCAAGCATCGCTAACGTGCCGCCAGAGGTTGGTACAATAAGGTTTGTTAGACCATCACCTACTTGGAATGCAGTAACCATCAGCTGGCGACTCATACCTGCTAAGTCAGCAACCGGGATCATGATCGGCATGGTCACCATCGCCTGACCAGAACCACCAGGAATGAATAAGTTGATGATGCCTTGAACCACACTCGCCACAATAGCAGCTAACGCGATTGGCATATCTTGAATCAGTGAACTCAGTGCATTAACGATGGTATCGATAATTGACGCTTGGTTAAGGATCACTTGAATAGAGGCAGCAACACCGATCACCAAGGCACCAGAGGTAACACCCGACGCACCTTCCATCATCTGTTTCACAATGGCGTTTGCACCCAAGCCGTTTACGATACCAATCGCAATCGCCATCAATAAGAAAAGACCCGCGATCTCGTTGATGTACCAACCATTAGCGAACACACCGTAAAGCATGATACCTAAGCCAATAAGAAAAACGCCCAAGGTCATTTTGTCTTTCTTATTGAGTTGGTATTCAGAGATGTCTTTGCTCAGGCCACCAGCTGTTTCAGGCTCTTTGAACTCCATTTTAGTAACACGAGTACAAATGTAGTAAGACAGTAGTGCCAAAGAAGAAAGCACCATAACAGTACGTAACCAAGCACCAGAGAAGATTGGAAGCTCCGCGATACCTTGTGCAACACCAACCGTGTACGGGTTAATCGGTGACAGAGCAAAACCCACGCCGATGCCACCTACTGCCATCACTGTGCCAACTAAACTCGAGTATCCAACTGCCGCAGAGATCAGGACCGCAACTGGCACTAAGGCGATGTTGTTTTCAAAGCCAACCGCTACACCAAAGAAACCATAGATGAAGGTGCCTATCGTAATAATTAGGTTACGGTTTTTAATTCCAGCTTTGTTTACGGCAACACCGATGGCATTTTCTAATGCGCCAGTGCGTTGCAAAATATGGAATAGACCGCCCGCGATAAACACAATAAACAAGTAAGGTGCTGCGCTAATCAATCCTTTAGGAATAGAGACGAAGATATCGAAGAAATGTACCGATGGAACACCTTCAATATAAGTGAATGAATCAGCAACAACCGTTGTTCTACCATCAACGACAACGCGCTCAAACTCACCAGCTGGCACGATAAAAGTAAGAAGGTAAGTGGCTACCAGTATAAAAAAGATAAGAACCATCGGGTCTGGTACGTTTTTATACCACGCCCTCTTCTCTGCTGTTTCCATTTTCTCTGTCATATCCATAACCAAATCTCTCCTTAGTATAGGGAGCGCCTGAGAGCTGCGCTCTGTGGTATTTGTAGCAGGCGATAACCAGAACTTTGTTCAGATACCGTTAAAGACTGCTACCAAAATCTCGAATCGTTTATTTTTGTTCTGCTTTCATCAATAGACAGAAGTGGTTTAACACTTCGACTGCAGCAACCAAATCTTGTTGAAGAATGGCTTCGTCTGGGTGGTGGCTAATGCCATCAGTACAACGCATAAACAGCATTGCGATATCGGTGAGCTTACTCACCGCCAAGCCGTCATGGCCTGCACCGCTGTATAGGTGTTTCGGTGTGATACCCGACAAACTTACCGCGTTGCTTAAAACTGACGATAAGGAATCAGCACAAGTCACAGCTGATTGCTCATAAGTCTGTTCATGACGGTAAGCCAAGTTGTATTGATTCATCAGGCTATCGATATCTGCCAACATCTCTTCTCGCGCTTTAACACGAGAAGCGTCATTTGGTGAACGAAGCTCAATGGTAATGTCTGTTTGTTGAGGGATAACGTTGACGCCATTCGGATAGTTAGCAATTTTGCCTACAACACCGACTAGGTCTTCTTCTCGCTTACAAAGCTGATCAAACATGTGGATCACTTGAGCAGCACCTACCAACGCATCTTGGCGTAGGTTCATTGGTACTGTGCCTGCATGGCTCGCTTTGCCAATGATCGACAAGGCATGGCGCTCAATCCCAGTCATTGCCGTCACTACCCCTACAGGTAAGTTGGCTTGCTCTAACTGCGGACCTTGCTCAATGTGCAGTTCAACAAAACCAAGCACATTGTCTTTCTCATATGCGTCTTCACTAATGAGGTCTGGGTTACATCCAAAAGACACCAAAGCATCTCGCATGCTTACGCCGTTTGCATCTTCTGCTGTCAACATCGCAGGATCGAAGATGCCTGAAATCGCTTTTGAGCCTAAAAGTGTCGATTGAAAGCGCGTGCCCTCTTCGTCACTAAAAGCAATCACATCAATATGAAACGGGAACTCTAACTGGTTGTTATGAAAGTAATTAACCAGTGCGATTGGCAGTATTACGCCAAGGATCCCATCATATTTACCCCCATTAGGCACCGTATCTTGGTGTGAGCCAAAGATCAGTGTCTTAGCGTCTGGGTTAGTACTTGGGTAACGACCAATTAAGTTCGCCGCGTTGTCCATTCGAACTTCCATACCAGACATTGTCATCCAGTCATGCAGCTTTCGGTTTGCCTCTTCATGCTCTTTAGACGCACATAAACGCGTAACCCCTTCTTTATCGGGAGCGGATGTTTGGCTGCATTGAGCAATAGACTCTAGCCATTCCCACGTTAAGCTGGCGGTTTCTTCGAATTTACCCATCTAAAATCATTCCATTCTGATCATGTACACACAGGCAATTTATCATGATAAATATCAAATAAAAGCTATTTATCATGATAAATAAATATTTTGTGACTAAGATTCGATCAATAATCGGAGTGTTTCATAACTCAACACTCCGATTTTTCCGGGGTTTTTAGGGTAAGAAAACAGGTGACATTCAGAGGAATTCCGTCAGAATTCAATAGGTACGGATAACACCCTAGCGAGGATAATGTGGCAAAAAGCGCGAAGAGACGTAGAACACAAGAATTAGCAGAATCGATCAAGAACTGGATCGTCGAACAAGCACTTCAGCCTGGGGATCGTTTACCTAACGAGCTTGAGGTTATGGAGAAGTTTGACGCTTCAAAAGGAACGGTTCGTGAAAGTATGCGAATCTTGGAAGCGCAAGGCATTTTGTCGACCAAAACCGGCCCGAATGGCGGTGTGTTCGTGAGTGAGATGAGCGAAAACAAGGCGCAATCGCTCTTAAGTAACTACCTGTTTTTTAAGAATACTTCGATATCAGATTTATACCAAATGCGCTTGTCGCTTGAGCCGGAGATTGCGGCTTCTCTCGCGGGAAGACTAAGCACATCACAACTGCAGGCACTAAGCGACCAAATCGACAAGTATCAAACGCCACCAGAAGATATCTATCAAGAGCGCGAACACCACATCGCATCGCTAGAGTTCCACAGCTTACTGGCGAGCTATTCAGATAATGAACTATTAAAGTTTGTGGTACGTTTTACCGCGCAAATGCTTACTGAACTGACGATTTATCACAAGCTTTACGAACCAGGGAACCACAAACTGTGGCGTACCGGTGTGCAAAGCCAACGCGACCTTGTGCAAGCGCTGAGCAAAAGTGACGCAGTAAAAGCAAAACAAATCATGCAGCAACATATGCTGACAGCGCACCAGCTTATGATTAAGCAAGAAGCGCAAATAGCTAACAGCTTTATCGCCGAAGAGTAAGTCCAAGCGCGTTCAACCTACCTAGCACATCTCGCACACACTAAAAAACGCCAAGCTCATAAGAACTTGGCGTTTTGCTTTTCACTTTACTTAGATTGTTTTAGCCAACTCGTTGCTAGTGAATACTTGATTGAGAGTTCTAAAGAACATCTATTTTAGAAGAAGCCTAGCGGATTGGTATCGTAGCTAATCAGCAGGTTCTTGGTGTTTTGGTAATGATCGAGCATCATCTTATGTGTCTCACGGCCGATGCCTGATTTCTTATATCCACCAAACGCTGCATGCGCTGGATAAGCGTGGTAGCAGTTCACCCAAATACGGCCAGCTTCGATATTACGACCCATGCGGTAAGCAAGATTGGCATCACGCGTCCATACACCTGCACCCAAACCATATTCGGTATCGTTGGCAATCTCTAGCGCTTCAGCCTCATCTTTAAAGGTAGTCACCGCGATAACTGGGCCAAAGATCTCTTCTTGGAAGACACGCATCTTGTTGTTGCCTGCGAGCATGGTTGGTTGAATGTAGTAACCATTACCCAGGTCGTCTGGCTGCTGCGCAATCTCACCACCAGTCAGGACTTTCGCACCCTCTTGGCGACCAATCTCTAGATAGCTAAGAATCTTATCGAACTGCTCTTGAGAGGCTTGTGCGCCAACCTGAGTGTCAGTATCTAGTGGGTTGCCTTGCTTGATGGTTTGAGCACGCTCGACCACTTTAGCGATAAACTTGTCGTATACCGATTCATGAATCAGCACACGCGAAGGACAGGTACATACCTCACCTTGGTTAAAGAACGCCAAAAGCATACCTTCAACACACTTATCTAGGTATTCATCTTCATGATCAAAGATGTCTGGGAAGTAGATGTTTGGAGACTTACCACCCAGTTCTACGGTTGATGGGATCAAACTTTCAGCCGCACATTTTAGAATATGATGACCAACCTCAGTTGAGCCTGTAAATGCTAACTTAGCAATGCGATCGCTCGTCGCTAGGGCTTGCCCCGCTTCACTACCGAAACCATTAACAATGTTAACCACGCCCGCAGGTAGAAGATCTGCAATCTTTTCCATCAATACTAAGATTGAAGTCGGCGTTTGCTCTGCAGGTTTCATCACCACACAACAACCTGCCGCCAGTGCTGGTGCTAGTTTCCAAGCTGCCATTAGAATCGGGAAGTTCCAAGGGATGATCTGACCAACTACACCAATTGGCTCTGGGAAATGGTAGCTAGCGGTGTTTGAATCAAGCTCGGCTGCACTGCCTTCTTGCGCGCGAATACAGCCAGCGAAGTAACGGAAATGGTCAACAACCAATGGGAGATCTGCTGCTAAGGTTTCTCGGACTGGTTTGCCGTTTTCCCAAGTCTCTGCAACGGCCAACTCTTCTAGGTTCGCTTCAATTCGGTCGGCAATTTTAAGTAGGATGTTCGAGCGTTCAGCAACACTGGTCGCCGCCCAACTTGCACGCGCTGCATGTGCTGCGTCTAGTGCTAACGAGATGTCCGCTTCTGACGAGCGCGCTACTTGACAGTAAACTTGTCCATTGACCGGAGAGCTATTGTCAAAGTATTCGCCAGACGTAGGCTTTACCCACTCCCCTCCAATAAAGTTGTCGTACTGAGCCTTAAAATTGACGACTGCATTGTCACTGCCAGGCTGTGCGTAAATCATAGTGAGATCCTTCTGTGATTGTCTAAGTATTTGAATATTCGCCATGTCATGTTCATGGTTTCTGTTTAAAACACTGTCATTTCGTGTTTTGTTCACATACCTAACAACGCAAGTCACACGCCAACATCGAAAATCTTGTTGTTAATAATTTGTAAAACTATGATTACCAAACGTTTACAACCAGTGGTGAGTTGGAATTGAATCGTCGTACGGAGATTGCTCCAGTGTTCAACTGTTCCAAATTGGTACACCTTTACTGTGACAACATGGAACAGTTATGCAGATTCAACACACAAATCCTTCAGAGTGGCTTACTTCATCTTGGCATCGCAGCAGCGAGGCGGGGTTAAAACCCAGAAAACTGCCCGACGACATTCGTCTGCCAAATGCGATGCTCAAAGAGCGTCGTTTTCACTCGTCGCAGCTCATCGAAACCGTACAGCGCATGGCCCTACCGCTGTTTAACCAGACTTTTGCCCGTAGTGACAGTCGACTCATATTGACCGATACCGATGGAGTGATTCTGGCAAGTTGGGGCCAGAAGCGCTTTGAAGAAAAGCTCACCAGTATTGCATTGAGCTCTGGCGCTTGCTGGAAGGAGCAACTCAAGGGCACTAATGCCATTGGCACTGCATTGATTGAAGCTAAGCCCGTGACAATTATTGGCGAACAACACTTCATTCATCAGCACCGCTTTATCAGCTGTTCAGCGAACCCTATTTTTGATCATCAAGGGCAGATGGTTGGCATATTAGATATCACCAGTGAGCAGCAGCAACACGACAGTTCAGTGCAGTTCTTAGTGCAGAATATGGTGCAGTTAATAGAGAACCAACTGCTTAATCACATTCCCCAAGGCTCTACTCGCATCGACCTCGCATGTGAAAAGTCACTGTTGCACAGCGGCTGGCAAGGTATTGTTATCGCCAATGAGGCGGGAGAAGTATTGGCCCACAACCAAGTCGCTTCACAACTATTGGAGCAAGGCTCGATACTTGGTGAAAGCATTGATCAGCTCTTCAGTCGCTCTGAATCGTCTTTTGTATTTGAGAAAAAGAGCCTCAATACTCCCTCACCAAAACGCAGCCGCGCAATCACTGCCTCGTGCGAGTTACACCATGGCGATCAACAGATAGAACAAGCGTGGCAACAAGCCAGCAAAGTCATAGATAAAGGCATCAGCCTTCTGATACTCGGGGAAACAGGTGTTGGTAAAGGCGAGTTTGTCAAAGCACTTCATAAGCAGAGTCAACGCAGCAACAGCCCTTTGGTGGCAGTAAATTGCGGCGCGCTACCGAAAGATTTGATTGAGTCTGAGCTGTTTGGTTACGCGCCGGGGGCTTTTACTGGCGCGAACAAACAAGGTTTCCAAGGTAAGATCCGTCAAGCTGACAAGGGGATCTTATTTTTGGATGAGATAGCTGATATGCCTTTAGAGGCTCAGTGTCGTTTACTTCATGTCTTGCAAGATAAATCGGTAGTGCCTGTCGGTTCTAACCAAAGCTATCAAGTCGATTGCCAGATCATAGCAGCGACCCACAAAGACTTGACCCAGCTCGTCGAAACAGGTCAATTCAGACAAGATCTTTACTACCGTCTCAATGGTTTGATATTCACCCTGCCAAGCCTCAGTCAAAGACAAGATAAACAGGAATTGATTGAAGCCATCCATCGCAAATACGCAGAGTCAGAGCAAACTATCTGTTCGCACCTGATGTCTCTGTTTTGCTCCTATCCGTGGCCAGGCAACATTCGTGAACTGGATAATCTACTCAAGGTATCCGCTTTAATGTCGAGCGGTGAACCGCAACTAAAACTCGAGCACGTACCATTACAGCTCGCCGAACAACTGGCGAATCAAAGCCCTATCACTTGCACTCAAGCGCCATCTAATAACGATCTGCAAAGCACAGTGGAAGAGACCTTAGTTCAAACCTACCAGGCCAACCAAGGCAACATCAGTAAAACGTCGAGGGTGCTTGGTATTAGTCGTAACACCATTTATCGCAAACTTAAGCGACTGGGCATTTTGCAGTAGTCGCTTATGTAGAATTGAGAGCTCTGATAGCCTTAATGAGAGAGATTGAGATCGCCCAGTCGATTTAAAAGATCTTTGTCTAACAGCGGGTGATGTTGAGTACCCAATATCAGAGCTATCTCTACAGCAGGCAGTGAGGGCATATTTTCAAGGATCTTAAGCTCCGGTGGCACGCTCAATTTACCCATCGCCCCAACAGCTAAGCCAGCTCTCACGATGGCGCTCTGAGCCGATGCTGTATTGCTGCAAGCGAGTAATCGATAGGCGGTGCCTTGTTTTGTCAATCCATTAACTGCGGCTGCGTGGTACTTACAATCGGTTTGAAACAGCGCCAACGGCAGCGATTCATGAGCATCTAACTCAAAGTCTTGGCTCGCGATCCACACCCCAACATCATTAGCTAGCCAATAGCCCTCTTCGCTATCAGGTGCGCGCGTAACAATCGCCGCGTCAAGTCGTCCATCATCGAGCCACTCACGTAGCGTGATGCTTGGTTGGCTGAATACCTGAATCGAACAGGTGGGTTCAGCTTCCATCAACACCTCAATAAACTTAGGCAGCAAGGTGTCGTTGTAATCTTCAGGGCAACCCAATCGCAGCGGCTGCTTGTTCTCGTAACATTTCACCTGTTTCAGCGCCGTATTATGTAACGCCACGAGTTGTTCAGCATGAGAACGCAGTGCTAAACCAGCTTCGGTTAGCACAAGGTTGCGCCCCTCTTTTTGGAACAAGGTGACGTTAAGCTCTTCTTCTAACTTGCGCATCTGAGCGCTAAATGCAGACTGGGTGCGGTTTATCTGTTTGGCAGCTCGGGTGAAACTGCTGGTTTCGACAAAGGCGAGAAAGCCCCTTAGCGCATCAATATCCATATCGATTTGGTACCCATCGTTTTTATTAATGTATTACATCAAAATTATCCGTTAGTGGCGCGCAATACAATCTCTTAAGCTAATAGTCAGACAAACTTAACGCAAGGAAGCTTTTATGAAACTCTTCATCGCTAATCAAAACTACTCTAGCTGGTCACTTCGTGCTTGGTTGATTTTAGCTCAGCACAACCTCGACGCCGAGATCACCAAACTGACACTATTCACGCCAGAATTCTACGAGACACTATCAGAGGTCACTCCAACTGCAAAAGTACCAACACTGGTCGATGACAACATTACAGTGTGGGATTCGTTTGCCATCTTAGAATACATCAACGAAGCGCATCTCGATGGTGCAGCATGGCCGGAGTCTGCATCAGAACGTGCCCATGCCCGAGCGATATCCGCTGAGATGCACTCTGGCTTTTTTGCTCTAAGAGAAGAGCTACCGATGAACTGCCGAGCGCGTAGAAAAGTGGAATTAAGCGATGCAGCAAAGAAAGATATTGAGAGAGTGGATACCCTATGGTCTGAACAAGGCGAAAAATACCCTGATGGTTGGCTGTTCGGTGAGTGGTCCATCGCTGATGCCATGTATGCGCCTCTTGCTCTAAGGTTCAGAACCTATGGTATTGAACTTTCAGAAGCTGCGACTCGCTACCAAGAGCGTGTACTCAATAGCCCTGCCATTGTCAGATGGTTAGAAGAAGCAAGCTTAGAGACAGACATTGTCGAAGAAGATGAAGCAGGTGAGCCGATTTAAGGCTTGAGAGAGTGGAATTTAATGAGGCTCGGTGTGAGCCTCATTGGTTTTGGTCGCAACCCGCCGACGCAGCAAGTTTTTAATATTGCATCAAGATACCTTTGAGACTTTCAGAAGATATTGAGCCCAAAAACATCCTTCACATCGAACAGAACTTTGGCTGTTTTCTCTCTCGAACGCTGACTGCCGATAGATAAGATTTCCAATAGCTGAGCCTTGTCATTAAGATACTCGGCCCTACGTGCTCTGATTGGACGAAGCATCTCTTGTAGACACTCTTCCAAGACTTTCTTGGTCGTGCCATCACCTAGCCCGCCACGTCGATAGTGCTCTTTAAGCTGCTCTACATCATTCTTATCTGGGTGGAACGCATCAAGATACGTGAACACCACATTTCCTTCGACGGTACCCGGGTCCTCCACTCTTAGATGATTAGGATCGGTATACATAGATTTGACGGCTGTAGAGATCTCTTTCTCACTCGCGCCTAAGTTGATGGCATTACCCATCGACTTCGACATCTTGTTTTTGCCATCAGTACTAGGTAAGCGCGGAGCATTACTGAGCAATGGTCTGCACTCATTCAAAACGGTACGTCCTGCTAAACCGTTTACCTTTCTCACGATCTCATTGGTTTGCTCTAACATCGGCAGTTGGTCGTCTCCTACAGGGACTAATGTGGCGTTGAAACCTGTAATGTCCGCCGCTTGAGAGATAGGGTAAGTTAAGAAACCTGCCGGAATAGATCGCTCAAAGCCCTTGTTTTGAATCTCACTTTTCACTGTAGGATTGCGTTCTAATCGACTGATAGAGACAAGATTGCTGTAGTACATGGTCAGCTCTGCAAGCGCAGGAACTTGTGATTGAAGACAGATGGTGGTTTGCGAAGGGTCAATGCCAACAGCTAGATAATCAGCCACCACGTTTAGAATGTTGGAAGAGACTTTACTTGGGTTATGCGCGTTATCCGTTAAGCCTTGCATGTCCGCGACCAGAATCGTCTGCTCATGCTGTGACTGCAAAGCCACACGCTGCTTGAGTGAACCCACATAGTGACCCAAGTGCAGCGGGCCTGTAGCTCTGTCACCAGTAAGGATAATTTCTTTTGTATCAGTGTGTTGATTGGTTTTCATAATGGTATCTCCTAGTAAAAATAAACCGCTACTGGAGATACAAAAGAGATGACATTCTTAGCTACCTACCAGCAGCTTAAGAATGTAAGAATCCTGCGCCGCTCTACTTAGAGCGCCACCAGATAATGAATGATGAAGGTGTAGGATTCGTTTGCATTCATCCAATCTAACAACAACATCTTATAAATTCAACCATCAAACAGATACAAAAACAGCGCCTTAATCAGCGCTGTTTTTCTTGTTAACTCATTGATATTTATATCAGCCGATGAATACCTTAGCTAACACGTAGCCTAGGCAACAAGCACCGACTACGCCAATCAAACCAACAGACATGAATGAGTGATTGAAGTACCACTTACCAATTTTGGTAGTGCCAGAAACATCGAAGTTCACTGTTGCAATGTCTGATGGGTAGTTAGGAATAAAGAAGTAACCATATACCGCTGGCATCAAGCCGATAAGTAAAGCTGGGTCTAACCCTAGACCAAGGCCAACAGGGAGCATCATACGCGCGGTGGCAGCTTGTGAATTCACCACAACCGATACAATGAATAGCGCCAGTGCGAACGTCCATGGGTAGTTAGTTACCATCTCAACGATGCCCGACTTGAACTGAGGCATGGCGTACTGGAAGTAGGTATCCGACATCCACGCGATACCGAAGATTGCGATTGCTGCCACCATGCCTGATTTGAATACCACACCGTTTGGTACGTCACGTGGGTCAGTTTTGGTCGCCAGCAAGATGATACCGCCGAAGCAAAGCATCATCATTTGGATGATCACCGACATCTTGATTGGCTTTTCACCGTCTACAATGGTTCTGATCTCAGGTACCATCGCCACAATTACGATCACCACAATTGAAAGTAGGAAGATCAATACTGCGTTGCGAGCCGACGTTGGTAGCACTTCATCTAAAGAAGTCGCAGTGGTGCTTTCAATGCGCTTTTTCCACTCAGGATCTTTTAATCGCGCTTGGTAATCAGGATCGTCATTTAGCTCTTTACCGCGCTTCAAGCTATACAGGGACAACAACAGCGTACCAAACAGCGTTGCAGGCACTGTCACAAGCAGGATAGACAATAAGGTAATGGAGTGCTGAATATCAGACAGCTGCGCTAAGTAGTAAACCACGGCCGCTGAGATTGGAGACGCAGTAATCGCCAATTGTGAAGCTACAGAAGCAGATGCCATTGGACGCTCTGGACGGATGCCATTTTTAAGCGCCACATCACCGATGATCGGCATAATTGAGTAAACCGCATGGCCAGTACCCAATAGAAATGTCATCGAGTAAGTCACAAACGGCGCTATCAAAGTCACGCGTTTCGGGTTCTTTCTTAGTACCCTCTCCGCCACTTGCAGCATGTATTTCAAACCACCAGCGGCTTCTAAGATGGAAGCACAGGTCACAACCGCAAGAATAATCAGCATTACAGTGACTGGTGGAGAGGTTGGTGGCATCTTAAAAATGAAGACTTCAATCACCAAGCCAATACCAGAAACAACACCTAAACCAATACCGCCATATCGAGAACCGATATAGAGGACGACTAGCAAAAATAGAAACTCAAAATACAACATAAGCTACCCTACCTAAAACATGGAATAGGGATATTTTCTCTGTATGTTCAATGATTTACTTATTACTAGGTCACACTCTGATTGACCATTCTAACGGATTGTTTTTTATCAGATTATGGTCACGATAACAGGGCAATAAGTATCTAGATTGTGATCATTTCTCTTCATCACGACGTCGATTTGTTATGCACGCTGATGTTGATTGTTTCTTTTAGAACGCGGAAATCTATAAAATTAACCCATCAGATCCAATCGTTATTAACGCAATGATATGCATATGAATTTTCTGGGTAATTAAAGGAAAACTTAAGCCGAGTTGTCATAGTTTGGAACGTTTATTCACAGAGCTTTAACTCGCCTAAGTTATTGGGGTATGTCAAAATAGCCGCCCTCAGCAAAGACGATGGTACAAGAACCGCAACTATGAAATTCCAAGCAGCAATTTTTGATATGGATGGCCTACTTCTCGATACCGAGCGCCTGTGTATGCAGATATTCGAAGAAGCCTGCCAAGCACAAGGGGTCCCTTTCCTGAAAGATGTTTACCTCGGCATTATCGGCTGCAATGCTAAAACCATCGAGCAAATATTTCGTAACGGTTACGGCGAAGACCTCGACTACCCAGCCCTCAACAATGAGTGGCGCACTCGCTACAGTGCAATCGTGAAAAACCAAGCGATTCCAGTAAAAGAGGGCGTGATTGAACTGCTAGAGTGGTTGAAGTCAAACAACATTCCAGCTGCAGTTGCGACTTCAACACAACTGGATATCGCCAAGAAGAAACTTGAGTTAGCAGGGTTAGATTCTTACTTCACTTCTCTAAGCACTGGCTGTGAGGTAACGAATGGCAAGCCACACCCAGAGATCTACCTATTAGCGGCAGAACGTCTTGGCGTTGCTCCGGAATCATGTCTGGCATTTGAAGATTCCAACAACGGCATCCGCGCTTCTATGGCAGCGAATATGATCAGCTTCCAGATCCCGGATTTGGTCGAACCGTGTGAAGAAGTAAAAGCACTCGGCCACACCATTAGCCCATCACTACACGATGTGCTGACTCAACTGCAAAAAGATGCAGCCTAGAAGCCTTAAGCTAAACATAATTTGAAGCCGACCTTTGAGTCGGCTTTGTTGTATTTGGTGTTTCAGAAAACGAACTCGATAAGCTCAAACCTCAGAAACTAGAGCTTCAGTACAAAGCCCATAAGATTGCCTGTAAAACAGAGTCAGAAATGATTAGCATGACAACTCAATACCAATCAGAAAAAGAACCGAACGTGCTCGAACAGTTTGAAGATCAGATGCTTAACTTTGCAAAGCAAGAGATGACCCAAGATGCGGCTCATGACATCAGCCACATCAAGCGTGTCGTCAAAACAGCAAAATCCTTGTGTGCCCAAGAACAAGCAGAGCTTGAAGTTGTGTTACCTGCAGCCTATCTGCATGACTGTTTTACCTTCCCGAAGAATCACCCCGAGCGAGCGACAAGTTCAAAAGTCGCCGCCGACAAAGCAATCGCATTTCTCAAGTCAATTGACTACCCCGCTCATCATTTAGATGCGATTCACCATGCAATTGTTACCCATAGTTATAGCGCGAATATCACGCCAGAAACCGTTGAAGCGCAGATCGTTCAAGATGCCGACCGTCTAGATTCCCTCGGCGCGATTGGCATTGCTCGCTGCTTGTTTGTTGGTCAAAGCTTTGATGCTGAACTCTATAATCATGAAGACCCGTTCGCTGAAGAGCGTGATTTAAATGATAGACACTTCAGCGTTGACCACTTCTACGTGAAGCTGTTCAAGCTCGCACAGACCATGAATACCGAATCGGCCAAACAAGAAGCTGAACGTCGCACCAACTATATGCGAGGATTCCTCGATCAATTGGCGAGTGAGGTGTAGCACCCCTTTTCATCTGTCGATTCGTCCCCATATCATTAAAAAATCGAAGTAATTTGGAATCCGTCATGACCCAAGAAAAGTTTGAAACCATTTATCAAAGAGCAGCTCACCGTAAGGGTGGCGAAGCTGAACTTGAGAAGATCGTTCGCAAGCCACTGACCCACGATGAACTGATGCAGATTGGTGATGATCGCTGGCTCGCAGCCTTTACCGAAAAAGTATTTCAGTGTGGTATTTCTTGGAGTGTTGTAAGGAAGAAATGGCCTCAATTCGAAGAGGTATTCTTTGAGTTCGATGTTGAGAAGATGCTGATGCTACCTAATGAAATGTGGGAGCAAAAAGCACAAGACCCACGCATTATTCGCCACCTGACCAAAGTCATGACGATCCCTGCGAATGCGATGATGATCCGCAACGCTCAGCGTGAATACGGCAGCTTCGCTCAAATGGTTGCAGAGTGGCCATCAGAACGCATTACCGAACTTTGGGATCACCTCAAAAAGCACGGTAAACGACTCGGTGGTAACACTGGTGCCTACACCCTACGTCAAATGGGTAAAGATACGTTTATCTTGTCGACAGACGTCGAAGCACACCTGCGCACAACCGGTGTTATCGACAGCGGACGCAACACCAAACGCGCTCAACAAGCCGCAAGTAACGCGTTCAACGAATGGCAGCAACAATCAGGAAGAAGCTTGAGTGAGATAAGCCAAATTGTTGCCTACAGTGGCGGAGATAACCGCGTTTAACAGCACGGCTAACCTCTACTTCGCAAATCATATTGATAAGATTTCATACTCGATGGCACAGTTTTTCAAGCAAGATGAAAACTGTGTCTCAATTGTTATCAGATATGCGCAAACTCTCTAACCTATTGACCTCTGGCGGTAGCATTGTATGGATAAGTGTATACAATATAGATTAATACCAGTGCAATATGCTCAACAATCCCTACTCGACTAAACAAGGGCCTTTATCTCTATGACAGCTCTCAAAAATTCTGTCTCAAAAGGTGTAAAAACGAAAGTAACGGGTCAAACCCAAGATGACGTTGTTTACTGCCATATCTTCGACGCGATATTAGAACAAAGACTGCCACCAGCCACCAAACTGAGCGAAGAAGCATTAGCAGAAATCTTCGGTGTAAGCCGCACCATCATCCGCCGTGCCTTACTGCGTCTATCGTTAGAACAAGTTGTGGTTATTCGTCCAAACCGAGGCGCCGTGATTGCCGCACCAACGGTTGATGAAGCAAAACAGATTTTCAAAGCACGTGAAGTAATGGAGTTAGCCATCACTGAACTTGCGGTTAAGAATGCCACTAAAGCTCAGATCGACGAATGCAGAAAACTGGTCGCGAAAGAGAACTGCGCCTTTGAACAGGGCGACTACGGTTCTGGCCTGCGACTGTCTGGCGAGTTCCATATTAAACTTGCTGAAATGGCAGAAAACGCGCCGCTACTGGCTTTCCAACGTAGCTTAGTTTCACAAACCTCCCTACTGATCGCTCAGTACGAAACAGGTACTCATTCAAACTGTTCTCAAGACGAACACGAGCAGTTACTGGATGCCATCGAGTCTGGCGATGAAGAGCAAGCGGTTGATTTAATGCGCGAACACTTAAGCCATATTCGTTCTAAGCTCAATCTAGACAGCAGCACCGCCTCTAGCGACCTCCATGTGGTTTTCTCAGATCTTCTCAAGAGCAAGTCCTAGTTCGAACGCTTGCTGAACAAGTTAAAATCCTCTCTAAAAGCGAGTTCTATACTCGCTTTTTTCATGCCTAGCACCAGAAACCACACTCTCTCACAACTCATTTCTTGTACTTTTTGTTCTCTTTTCTATCGGATTTTGCACCACAGCCACGACCAAATACTTAGCAAAACCCTCCAATTATCCAAAGATTATTTGTATACATAAAAGAAAATCCATTCACCCCATTAAACCCTCAATTTCCAAATTTACTCAATTAAAAACAACAAATTAAAATCAAAAAATTATTGTATACAATTTTACTCAAAACCTCTTTGTTGCATTTTTGTAAATAAATAGTTGACCACAGGGTCAGGATGGATAATTATTGACCAAGAAGTCAAAAAAATTACACATGGAATATGTCGATATACAAGGAGGTCTCTTGATTACTTTTTTGCTCAATCAGGAAATAAGACACGAAGACAATCTGTCGCCGAATATGACCGTACTTAATTACCTGCGTACTAACGTCAAGAAGACAGGTACCAAAGAGGGGTGCGGTTCAGGCGATTGCGGTGCGTGTACTGTGGTGTTAGGTGAAGTAGTAGACGGGCAATTACAGTATCGCTCGGTAAACTCATGCTTGACGTTCGTTTCAGCTCTACACGGCAAGCAACTGATTACCGTCGAAGATCTACAGAACCGAGATCGCTCTTTACACCCTGTACAACAAGCGGTTGTGGATTTTCATGGCTCACAGTGTGGTTACTGTACACCGGGATTCATTATGTCGATGTTCGCGCTTGGCAAGAACAAGCCTAACGCTAGCAAAAAAGATGTGATGGAGTCTCTAGCAGGCAATTTATGTCGCTGTACGGGTTACCGACCGATTGTTGATGCTGCGATGTCTTTGTCTACAGACCAACCTCTTATCGACCAATTCGCTGAACTTGAACGCAAAACCATTGAAAAGTTGGAGAGCATTCAAGGCACTGAAGCAAACCTTCGTTTAGGTCATCTCACCGCATTCTCTCCAAAAAGTATTGATGAGCTTGCAAAACTGTATATCGCTCATCCGAAAGCTAAGCTGGTTGCAGGCGGCACCGACCTAGCACTGGAAGTTACGCAGTTTCACCGTGAGATTGAAACCCTTATCAGCGTCAATCTTGTCGAAGACATGAAGCTGTGTGAAGAGACCGACACCGACCTTATCATCGGTGCCAACCTTCCAATCAGCGACGCTTATTCACTATTGAAAAAGCACTACCCAGACTTTGGCGAACTGCTTCATCGCTTTGCTTCACTGCAAGTACGTAACCAAGGCACTATTGGCGGCAACGTCGCCAATGCTTCCCCTATCGGTGATACGCCTCCGCTACTGATTGCGTTAGATGCCAAGATCAAACTGCGTTGTGGCGATGAGTCGCGCACCATGCCGATCGAGGACTACTTTATCAGCTATAAAGTCACCGCTCAGAAAGAGAGTGAGTTTATCGAGCAGATCATCATTCCTAAACCAAGCAGCGATAACTTCCGTGCTTACAAGCTCTCAAAACGTCTAGATGATGACATCTCAGCCGTGTGTGGCGCCTTCGACATTCAGGTGAAAGAAGGCAAGGTAACACACGCACGTATCGCCTTTGGTGGTATGGCTGCAACGCCTAAGCGCGCCGCTCGTTGTGAAAATACGTTATTAGGCAGCCCTTGGACAGACGCTACAATTAAAGAAGCGATGCAGGAACTGTATCAAGACTTCGAGCCACTCTCTGATTTTCGAGCGAGCCAAGAATACCGTTCACTGTCGGCAGCCAATATGTTGCGCCGTTACTTCATTGAACAGCAGAACAAGCACAATCAAATCGAAACAAGGGTAACGTCTTATGTCTAACAAAAACAAACAGGCGATGACCCACGAAGAGATGGTGACCATCGCAAAACAAGATCTTAAAACTGGCGTGGGTAAAAGCGTTAAACACGACAGTGCACCAAAACAAGTAACGGGAGAAGCGGTATACATCGATGACCGTTTAGAGTTCCCAAACCAACTGCACGTCTACGCGCGCCTTAGTACTCAAGCGCATGCAAAAATCACCAAGATCGACGTCTCGCCGTGTTACGAATTTGAAGGCGTCGCCATCGCGATTCAGGCTAAAGATGTACCGGGTGAACTGGATATCGGTGCCATCCTTCCTGGCGATCCTCTACTCGCCGATGGAAAAGTCGAATTCTACGGCCAGCCAGTGATTGCTGTGGCGGCCAACGATCTTGAAACGGCACGCAAAGCAGCGCACGCCGCCATCATTGAATACGAAGAGCTGCCAGCGATTCTCGATGTGAAAGAAGCCTTAGCTAAAGAGCACTTCGTCACAGAGAGCCACACACAGCAACGTGGTGATTCAAAAGCGGCACTTGCCAAAGCCAAACATGTGATATCAGGCGATCTCGAGATCGGCGGTCAAGAGCACTTCTATCTTGAGACTCAAGTCAGCAGCGTGATGCCGACCGAAGACGGCGGGATGATTGTGTACACCTCGACACAAAACCCAACCGAAGTACAAAAATTGGTTGCAGAAGTGCTTGGTGTGCCAATGCACAAAGTAGTGATTGATATGCGCCGTATGGGTGGTGGCTTTGGTGGTAAAGAGACTCAAGCGGCATCTCCTGCGTGTATCGCTGCAGTCGTCGCCAGCCTAACAGGTCGACCAACTAAAATGCGCCTACTGCGTAACGAAGATATGCAGCAGACGGGCAAACGCCATCCATTCTACAACCAATACACAGTCGGTTTTGATGACAACGGCGTGATTCAGGGTGCCGATATTACCGTAGCAGGTAACTGTGGCTACTCACCTGACCTTTCAAGCTCGATTGTTGACCGCGCGATGTTCCACTCAGACAACGCCTACTACCTTGGCGATGCAACTGTGGTAGGACACCGCTGCAAAACCAACACAGCATCTAACACCGCTTACCGTGGTTTCGGCGGCCCTCAAGGCATGATGACAATTGAACACATCATGGATGAGATCGCTCGTTACCTGAAAAAAGATCCATTGGAGGTACGTAAGGCGAACTATTACGGCAAAGAAGGCCGTAACGTGACCCATTACTACCAAACCGTTGAAGACAACTTTCTTCCTGAGATAACCGAACAGCTTGAACGCAGCAGTGACTACCACGCTCGCCGTAAAGAAATTGATGAGTTCAACAAGCAGAGCCCTATCTTGAAAAAAGGCTTGGCAATCACTCCGGTGAAATTCGGCATCTCATTTACCGCAACTTTCTTGAACCAAGCTGGTGCGCTTATCCATATCTACACCGATGGCAGTATTCATTTGAATCACGGCGGTACGGAAATGGGCCAAGGCTTGAACATCAAAGTGGCGCAAATCGTTGCAGAGGAGTTCCAAGTCGATGTCGAACGTATCCAGATCACCGCTACAAACACAGACAAAGTTCCGAACACATCACCAACCGCGGCCTCATCGGGCGCCGACCTCAATGGTAAGGCCGCGCAGAACGCCGCAATAACGATTAAGCAACGACTGATCGACTTTGCAGCCTCGCACTTCAAAGTTTCGCAAGAAGAAGTCGTGTTCAAGAACGGTATGGTACAGATCCGCGACGAGATCATGACCTTCAACGCGTTTGTCGAACTGGCTTGGTTTAACCAAATCTCGCTCTCCAGCACTGGCTTCTACCGCACTCCGAAGATCTATTACGATCACGAGAAAGCGCGCGGCCGTCCGTTCTACTACTACGCCTACGGCGCATCATGTTCTGAAGTGATCATTGATACGCTGACAGGTGAGAACAAAATTCTGCGCGTCGATATCCTGCACGATGTAGGGGCTTCATTGAACCCTGCTATCGATATCGGTCAAGTAGAAGGGGGCTTCGTTCAGGGCGCAGGCTGGCTCACCACGGAAGAGTTGGTATGGAATGAGCAAGGCCGCCTAATGACCAATGGCCCTGCAAGTTACAAGATCCCAGCGATTGCCGATATGCCAATCGATTTTAGAACGCATCTATTGGAGAACCGCAGTAACCCAGAAGACACCGTCTTCAACTCGAAAGCGGTTGGTGAACCACCGTTTATGCTAGGGATGTCGGTATGGAGCGCACTCAAAGATGCCATTAACTCAGTCGCCGTCGATGGGGCAATTCCGAAGCTGAATACACCCGCGACACCAGAGCGCATTCTGATGGCCGTTCAAGCTGTTTCAGAGCCCGCGAAGGCGTCTGTCGACACAGAGCAAGAGACGGCGTAGTGATTAACATCATCAAGCTGTGACAAACAGGTAACAAGGACACTCGCCAGTCCGCAGTATTGAGCAGGGAGCTCTTTAGACTGGCGTAAGAAGCATCAAGCTGGAGCTTTTGGAGGAAGTATGTTTAAGGATAATTGGATTCACGAACTGGCAAAATTGGAAGAGAACTACGAGCCGTGTGTCATGGTGACGGTTCTTGAAGATCGAGGTTCTGTGCCTCGTGATGCCGGAACAAAAATGCTGGTCACTCGCGATCGCATCATTGCGACCATTGGCGGTGGCCACCTTGAACATGTTGCGACTAAGATGGCGCGCGAGATGCTGATCGCCAGCGAAAAGTCCCTCAAAGTCGAACGCTTCAACCTTGGTGCTCGCCTTGGCCAATGTTGTGGCGGAATGGCTACTCTGAGCTTCGAGCCGATTGGTACTCAACAAAATCACTTGGTGCTATTTGGTGCAGGCCATGTGGCTAAGGCGCTATTGCACATTGTCGCCACTCTGCCTTTCCGCGTAACGTGGATTGATGAACGCGAAGAAGTGTTCCCTGAAACCTTACCTCAAGGCGTTAAAAAGCTTGTTACTGACGACCCAGTTGGTGAAGTGAAACAGATGCCACCAAACAGTTATTACCTAGTGATGACCCACAACCACCAGCTCGATTTCGACCTTGCTAAAGCCATCATTGACCGCGAAGACAGCCGTTACTTCGGCATGATTGGCTCACTAACAAAACGCAAGAAGTTCGATTTCCGCTTGGAACAGCGCGGCTATAGCCTAGAGCAGATCAACACCATGATTTGTCCGATTGGTATTAGCTCCGTGAATGGAAAACATCCTGCAGAAATCGCGGTATCGGTTGCCGGTGAACTAATCGCACACTATCAGGGACAAGCGCTTGAACAGAAGCGCCCGACCCAACATTATCAAACTGAGGATCGTAACGATCCCAAGCAAACAAGCGATGTAGACGAACACCCTCTGGAAGAGAAAATCGCCTAACACAAATCGCAGACTCCAGTCGCCATAACGTGACTGTAGGGCATTAAAAGGAAGTAAACATGACAACGCAACGCAAAGCTTATCGCGCCAGTATTCTTCATAGCGTGGCCGACCCAAAGGATGTCGGTTTAGAAGAATCATATGAGTATTTTGAAGACGGTATTTTAGTGGTTGAGAATGGCCATGTGGTTGATTTGGGTAATGCCGATGATGTGCTTGCTCGTCAGCCCAAAACCCTCGATGTCAAAGAGTACAAAGATAAGCTGATCACCTCAGGATTTATCGATACTCATATCCACTATCCGCAAACCGGTATGATTGCATCGTATGGCGAGCAGCTGCTCGACTGGCTTGAAAACTACACCTTCCCAGAAGAGAAACGCTTTAAAAACCCAGTTTACGCGCACAAAGTAGCGAAGCTATTCCTAGACGAGCTGGCGAGCAACGGTACCACAACAGCGTTGGTATTCGGCACCGTTCATAAAGAGTCGGTCAACGTGTTCTTTGAAGAAGCTGAGAGACGTAACCTACGTATGATTGCGGGTAAGGTGCTGATGGATCGCAACGCGCCAGATTACCTAACCGATACACCAGAATCAGGCTATGCCGACTCAAAAGAGCTGATCGACAAGTGGCACAATCGTGGTCGCTTGCTGTATGCAGTGACGCCTCGTTTTGCGCCAACGAGTACCCCGGAGCAACTGGCAACCGTAGGGAAGCTGTTAGAAGAGTACCCAGATGTGTACATGCACACCCACCTTTCAGAGAACGAGAAAGAGATTGAGTGGGTGAAGGCTCTATTCCCTGAACGTGACAGCTACCTTGATGTATACGACCACTATGGCTTGCTGCACAAACGTTCGGTTTTTGCACACGGCATTCACTTGTCTGATTGCGAGTGTAAGCGTTTAGCCGATACTGAATCTGCTATCGCTTTCTGCCCAACCTCAAACCTATTCTTGGGGTCAGGTCTGTTCAGACTGCCTGAAATGGAAGAGCACGGAATCCGTGTTGGTATGGGTACCGATGTGGGCGCAGGTACTAGCTTCTCTATTCTGCAAACCATGAGTGAAGCGTACAAGATCATGCAGCTTCAACATAAGAAATTGCACCCAGCTAAATCACTATTCTTAGCCACATTAGGTGGTGCACGCTCTCTTCATCTAGAAGACAAAATCGGTAACTTAGAAGTGGGCAAAGAGGCAGATTTCGTGGTTCTGGATATGCACGCGACTCAGCTAATGCGCTTTAGAATGGAGCAAGCAACCAAGCTTGAAGAAAAGCTGTTTGTATTGATGAGTCTTGGAGATGACAGAACCGTCAGCGAGACATACATCTACGGTGAAAAGGCGTACGACGCTAATTTCAAAGAATATAAAAAACTCGTCAGTTAGGCTTAAAAGCGAGTAACACCTGCTAGGCAACAACGACAATCGTTGTTAATAATCCGTCCAGATTCGCCTAGCCTTCTATTCACCTCGACCTCTAGGACCAGTCGCTCCCCAGCCTCTGGTCTTTTTTGCATCCTTATCAAATAACAATAATTAAATCTCTAGTGTGTGCTAAATGACCACGACGTAAACGATTTATGTTGGTAACTTAAGATGGTTATGCAAGTCGTTCAGCCTTTCTAATCTAAGTTGAGCATACCCTTAAATTAACCCGTCACTCAGAAAAGGAATTCTATGTTCGAGCAGGTTGTTGGCATTCTGTTTCCCGTTTTTGCGCTCGCGGCTGCTGGCTTTGCCGTGGGCCGTTGGCTAAAACCGGACTTTAAGCCTATTAACCGCATCAATATGGACGTGTGTATCCCGGCTTTAGTATTTGCATCCCTCGCAACCATGCCGCTCGATACTGAGCAAGTACCACTGATTACTGCCTCATTAGTTGCTGTATTAGTACCTGCAGTGTTAATGATTCCAATCTGTAAGATCTTTAAGCTCAACTTCAAAGCTTGGGCACCTCCGCACATGTTTCGAAATAGCGGTAACCTTGCGATCCCACTATTCACCTATACCTTTGGTGACACAGCGCTGGCTCCGGCAGTACTGCTGTTTGTGGTTTCAGCTTGCATCCATATCAGTTTGGGTTTGGCGCTGTTAAGTGAAGGGAACCCGCTAAAACAGATCTTCAAGATGCCGATTTTCCTTGCCGCAGCCGTAGCAATGACGCTCAACTTATCTGGTGTCGCGGTTTGGAATCCGCTTTACGAAGCAACATCGCTACTGGGGCAAGCAGCCGTGCCGATCATGCTGTTATCCCTTGGCTCACAAATGGTTAATCTGAGGCTCAGCGGCCTCAAAGTGGGTTTGCTATGTACGGCACAATCTCTGCTCACCGGAGCCATCGCCTTTGGCATCATCTACTTCTTTATTCCACTGCCAACCTTACAGCTTCAAATGATGGTTCTGTTCACCATGCTGCCGCCAGCGGTAATGAACTACTTGTTTGCTGAACGCTTCAATGTTGAGCCACCTAAAGTCGCCTCTATGGTTCTGTTTGGCAATTTCTTAAGCGTAGTGACCCTGCCTATATTACTCACGTTTGCACTGTCATTTGGGTAACGTCGTAACATGAGCTAGGTAATATCACGCAGTATTGTTTTGACCTAGAGCGAGAAAGCGAACACAACCTACTACGATGCTTTGTCCAGTTTGAGTTCAGCTGTGACCTTAGTTAGGCGTAACGCAATCGCGAAACAAACTAGGTAAGGACTCACATACCAAAAAAGGCTTTCTATTGGCTGTTTAAGCTGTGCCTCCCTGGTTTTGATGTATTGATTTTTCTGCTTCTCGTATTGATTCAGCATCCCACTCACCCATACCGAATCGCTCTCTAGTAACGCAATATCAGGTGCTGGAACCATTAATGTAGAAGCGCTCGGCAGCATAGAGAAATCAACATCTTTAAAGGTCTTCGCGGTTGTGAGGTACCACATACAGGCTTGATGGTATTCGGCTTGATCATTGGCCGACGGCTGACCCGAACAAACATCACCGCGCAATCGTTCCAGAGAGAACTGCTGAATAGACTCCAGAATCACCACAGCTCTTATCTGTTCGGTTTCCACCCAATCACCGGCAACCTTAGCCCGAATCTCTGAGACAGCGCCAAGCATGCCTATCCCTGCCAGAAACGGCCATAAATAGTCCATCAGTTTCCACTTACGTCGGCTCAAATTAAACCCACACCAAATTGGGATATGCAGCAGAAGAGTCAGCCCAACGGACAATAGAACAAAGTTGAGCGAGCTAGAGAGCATCAACTCACTTTCAAAGAAATGCTTCATAATTAGACAGTTGCCTATATGAATAAGAGAGTTTCGATAGTAAATATCAATTGCTTGAGGAATGTAAGAGAAAAGTAAAAATAGTAATGCAACACAAAATTATTATTCAATTCCTTTGTGACAACTTCCCCCCTCTCGTGACTGCGTTAACAGATGAACGAGAGGGCATCGGAGACAATTAATTTACATATAAGCAGTTAGCAGGGTTATTTATTGTCATCAAACCCAATAATATGAAAATCTGCCCCAGATGAGCGAATTGCGTTTTCTGCACTCACTAAAAGTACATCAAGCTGGGTTTTAATCTTGTTCCCCACGTTTCCTTCATAAACGCTTTTCTGAGTATGAGGTTGCACCACAACTACCCGAGTTTTAACATACTTATTGTCTTTTAATGCTAATAAATCATGGAAGAAATCTTCAGGTTGAGCAGGTTGGCCATTTTTCCAACAACTCTTATGCGCCGCTGTATCATGGCGAGCTCTTAGGTCTTCGAGTAAAGTTTTTCTGGAAGTATAACGCAGATTTTTAACGGCTTGATTGAGCACAACATCATGCGCACCAACAGATATTCTGCGCGCTGGTGCACTGGATTTAGAAGCTTTTACATGAATTAACGATATAAGGTGTAAAGAGCCATGTTTAACATAATGAATAAAGTCAGCCTTTTCTCCAGAACCATCATCACAATAAAGCCAACCTTGAGGCTTCTCTGTTGTATTAAAGTCATCAGGGTTCAGCCAGTTACCGCTCCAGCACTTTTTTACCCAACAAAATAGTGACTTCTCTTTACCTATATCTTTCAAAGCTGGCTTCTGAGGGTTAGTCCCTGGTTTCTCTTTAGAGATATCATAGTTTTCAAAGTCAGCCCAAATAAACTTTTCATAGTTAACGTCTTGATACCCAGTACTAAATACCATCCCGTTAACAACTGCATGCCCTGATTCGAACCAACACTTGATCAATTCTGGATACGTGAACACACGTTTATATTGGTCAAAGTACTTTTTAACGATTGGACTCTCACTCTTTATGTTAAAGTGAACCTTGTAATCATCAACGATGACTTCAACACTGATATTACCGACAACTTTACCTGAATAGTAAATATCAAGAGAAATGTCACTTTCGATGAAGCTTGGAACTAACTCTGCGTGATAACTGTACTGAAGCTTTTTTAATAGTTCTTTTCTATTCTGGCCATCTTCCTCAGGAAGAAAGTCATAATCAACAAGAGAAAAATCAAAAGGAGTCTTTAAGTCATCTGGCTTCGATATCGGATAAGAAAGGATACCAATAGGACTATCTGATTCAGTGCTATTAATTGATAAACGATCAAGAATATCTAAAACTCGGTTTTCGAAAGTCTGCCAATCTTTACAAGGTCCGCGCCAGATTGAAGATTTAAAAGGGTTTATCCCGACAGAACTCTTAGCTTGTGTATCCCAAACATCAGTACGCACAGCTGACATCATATATGATTGATCCACTAAAGGATCTAGAGTGTCCGCTACACTTTTGCCACCTAAAACTTTGGAGTCTGCTTTAAAGTTATCCCTACCATGTATCCCAGATAACCAAAGCATTTTAATTTCATCCTCATTGATGAAATTTCCGTTCAATTTATTGATTGGAATAGGAAGCAAATTGGGTAATCTTTTCTTACCAAAATACTCCCGGATAGCGTCCTTTTTCCCTTTTTCAGAAAAGTAAAAAGCTAAATGGTCTCTTACATTAAAACTGACAAAAACATGGTGCTCTAGATCTTTTAATTCTAAGTCTTTAGCCCAACTTGGGGATTTTGTTATAGTATATGGCGTAATTTTTACCGTTCCTAACTCTCCTACCTCATCAACAATTGTAGAGCCGAGTTTCAATTCATCATTAGAATCCTCAACTAATAGCTTTCCTATCGTTTCATGAGCTAGACATACATCTTCTTTTACGGATTTTGCACCCAATAAAATAGATAAGTAAGGAGCCACATTATGTTTTTCGATCTCTAACGTAGAATCTTCCACATCACCTCCTGACGCAAGATATTTATAATTTTGGCAGCCCTATACAGAGTCAGATTTTATGAAACCATGCTCGGTTTAGGAGTGTACAAAGTTAAAGTTCTTATCATATTTAGTAATATTCATCTCACTCAATAAATAAAAATACGATATCAATCAGCCTCTATTAAAATTCTTAACAGAAAGTTAAAAGCGTTACCGAAGACTTACCTTAGAACAAAATATCACTATGATAAATAATTAGAAGAGCAACTATATTTTATAAATCTACGTTGTTATCAAAAGAATGAAACAATTATTTAGAATGGTGACGGATAGCACAGAAAGACACCAACTTAATATTAAAACTAACAATAAAAACAGTGTCAAAAATAGGCTAGAAACAAAAAGCCCCGGTATAGGAACCGGGGAAACAGGGTGGGACGAGTTTGGCGCGTGCCCGTATAACCAAACTCTCCCCAAGCCTAACCTAAGACTCACGCTCTTAGGTAAAGGATGCTGCTATTGAAGTTTGGCTCCTTGTGCTGCCCAATCACCGATAAGAGTACGTTCGTCATCTGTCATTTGGGTGAGGTTTCCAAGTGGCATGACTTTCGTTGTTACGGTTTGAGCGATGATTCTCGGTACGTTGGCTTTGATCTCTTCAGGTGTATCCAAGATGACCCCAGCTGGTGCAGCAGCAAAGGCAGCATGAGTCGGTGAAGCTGAGTGACACACCGAACAGCGCTCTTGAATGACTTGATTGATGGTCTCAAAGCGAATGCCTGCGTCCGAAGATGCTGGCGCACTGGTGGCTGCTGTTTGCTGAACATGAGCGCCATTGTCAGATTCCACAACTCCTGCCGCAATTTCTTCCACGACTGGTGTAGCTTCTGCACTGTTTTGCACCTGCTCAACCACGGGCGCTTTCGCGACTGGTGTCGGTGTCATCTGCTTTTTCGCGTAAGGTGAGGTCACGAACGCAAGAGTAATCATACCGAGTGCGGCCACTGGCACTGTCCAAGCAAACTTCTGACTGCCATGTCGGGTATTAAAGTAGTGGCGAACCAAGATACTGAATACCGCCAAACCAGCTAGAATCAACCAGTTGTACTCCGAACCATACGTGCTCGGAAAGTGGTTACTGATCATGATGAACAATACTGGTAGCGTCATGTAGTTGTTATGACGAGAACGCAGTAAGCCTTTCGCTGGAAGTGCTGGATCAGGTTCGCGCTTCTCTTCAATCGCTTTCACTAGGTTGCGCTGTGCAGGCATGATAACGCGGAATACGTTACCCACCATGATGGTACCGATGATCGCGCCCACATGAATGTAAGCACCACGGCCGCTGAACACTTGGGTTAAGCCGTAAGTCGCGGCCACCAGCAGCACGAACAACACAATACCAAGCAGTACTGGCGTCTTACCTAATGGAGAGTCACACAACAGGTCGTAAATAAACCAACCAGCGACAAAAGAACCAATACCAATCGCGATTGCGGTAGTCGAATCAAGGCCTGAGCCCGGTGCGATCAGGTAAATCTCGGCGTTAAGGTAGTAGACAACTCCAAGTAAACACACACCTGTGATCCAAGTGAAGTAAGCTTCCCATTTAAACCAGTGAAGGTGTTCTGGCATCTCTGGTGGTGCCAGCTTGTACTTTTCAAGGTGATAGATACCACCACCGTGAATCGCCCATAAATCACCAGATAGGCCTGTTTTGGGGTTTACTCTGTTTAGGTTGTTTTCAAGCCAGACAAAGTAAAATGATGCGCCGATCCATGCGACACCAACGATCATGTGAATCCAGCGAATCGCCAAATTCAACCATTCTGTAATATGCGGATCCATAATAAACTCCTGTATCACAGCGCATTTTCAACGCGCTGCTCTTCCTTATTGTTGTCCGTCGGCAGGTCTTCCAAGTGCAGTGCCACGAGGTCGCTATCAAAATAAACTTCATCACAGTTATGGCCTTCACCGCCTCTATCCACAATCAAGAACTGGTCTTGATCGGTAAGCGCGAGAACAGGATGGTGCCACACACCTTTGTGATAGTTCACTCCTTGACGACCGTTGCTGAGGAACGCTCGGCAGCTGGCTAATGTTGGATTTTCGCCCTTTGGCGCGACAACAATTAAATAGGGTTGACCAAGTAATGGAACGAATGCCTGAGAGCCAAGTGGATGACGCTCTAGCATCTCGATAGTCAATGGGTACTTCAGCGGAGTGGCCTGGAAGATGCTGATGATGGCTTCTCCACCTTGATCTTGCACATCCGTTGCCGCAAGCTTGTGGTAGCGACGAGTTGACCCATTGTTGATCATGAAAAAATCACTGTTATCAGACTCGATAACATCACCAAACTCAGCAAACGCTTGTTTGGTTAACGGTTCGATCACTAAACGACGTATTCCATTACTCATACTCTTTTCCTTACCTATTTCGCTTTGGTACCAAATAGACGTAAACGGCTGATACCGCCATCTGGGAAGATGTTGGCACGTACGTGTGTCACCGCACCAAGATCGTTCACCTCGGAAATGAATTCATGAATATTGTGAGCAGACAGTTTTTGCGCCGGTAGAAGCTCACGCCAGAATAGACTTTGCGTCTCTACTTGGTCGTCGGTACCACCTTTCACATACGCTGCTTGAATTGAACAACTGTCTGGGAAGTTACCTTTAAAGTGCGCAGTATCAACAACGATACGTTCAATGTTGCCTGGGTGGCCTAACGCAACAATCACCCAATCGTTACCCGGTGTACGACGACGTGCTGTTTCCCAACCATCACCCATGTTTTCACCGCGGCCAGGGCCAAGAATGTTCGCTTTATTACCGTAGTGCTCATCACTACATGCCAGTGCGCGTCCGCCATGTTCAACCGCTGCAAGGTCAATTTGCTGTTGTGCATCAATCGCATCCCAATCAACGCTCGGGCGACCGTAAACACGAAGGCGCGCAACACCGCCATCTGGATAAATGTTTAGACGCAGGTGAGTAAATACTTGGTCACTTTCAATCTCTTCAAGGTGATGGTGATCGCCTTGCAGGCCAATAGAGGGAAGGATCTCTTGCCACTCAGTAGAGTCTGTTGGCTCGCCTTGTGGTGAATAGCATGCATCAATCGATGCAGAAGGCGGGAAGTTACCTGTGAAGAATGAAGTATCAATATCAACACCCGCAATCGTGCCCGCCAAACCAAGGCGAATCACACAGTAGTCATAACCTTCGCCACGTTTACGGCGGCTTTCCCAACCGTCCATCCATTTACCGTTGTCATCGTATAGGTCATCTTTCCACACGGGTGCTGCGTGGCTGAGTAGGCGGCTTTTGTCGGCAAAGAAATCGTCCGTGGCGAAGATCGCTTCCGCACCGAGTTTTTCGTCTGCTAGGTTTATGTACTGTTCAAATTTATGGGTCATGTCCGTGTAATCCTATGAAATTAATCAAGTAATAATAAAATGAGAACTTAAAGGTTCAGTGGCTGACTACTCAGCATCCGACGCATTAAGCGAGTTCTGAAATAGCTGCTAACTCCGTTAACCTACATATCCCAGAGACGAAACATTGCGATCTTGTTGATCTCTTGTATCGCCGTAGCAAACTCAGTTTCACTATCATTTCCTAATCGCATCTCGAACGACTCAAGAATTTGGTAACGATTGGCTCCCTTTACCGCCATGATAAAAGGGAAGTTGAAGCGACTTTTGTAGCTGTTGTTGTAAGAAGTGAATTTTTCAAATTCTTCGGCGCTGCATTTATCGATGCCCGCCCCCGCTTGTTCCTTAGTAGACGACTCTGTGAGTTCGCCATTTACTGCTGCTCGACCAGCTAAGTCTGGGTGAGCATTGATCAAAGCCAACTGCTTGCCGTGGTCGGCTTGCAAAAGCATGGATGCCATTTTCAAATGAAGATTCTCGATATGATCATCCTCTGCATTTAAGCCTTGGTCATACACTGCTTCGGCCACCCAAGGGCTGTGCTCGTACACATCTGCAAAATGGGCGACAAATTCATCGCGAGCCATTTTTGTGGGTTGGCATGATCGAAATACTGTCACTGTTAGCCTCCTTGCTATTGCTCTCTTTGCTTATGTTGTTTTTATCGTTGTGAGTTGTTACTGCTTTTCCTAGTCCACTATCCCGCTTTATACGGATGGTGTTCATGCCAGTGATTGGCAATATCGATACGACGACATAGCCACACGCTGTCGTGTTGTTTTACGTAATCTAGAAAACGTCTCAATGCCATGATTCGACCCGGACGCCCGACCAATCGGCAGTGAAGCCCAACCGACATCATTTTCGGTGCGGTTTCACCTTCCATATAAAGAGCATCAAAGGTGTCTTTTAGGTATTGGAAAAACTGTTCACCAGAGTTGAAGCCCTGCGCTGTCGAAAAGCGCATATCGTTCACATCTAGGGTGTAAGGGATCACCAGTTGAGGGCTACCAGTCTCGGTATGCCAGTATGGTAGATCGTCATCGTAGGCATCAGAGTCATACAAAAAACCACCCTCTTCTGCGACAAGTCGACGCGTATTTGGACCCGTTCGGCCTGTGTACCAGCCGAGTGGACGTTGGCCTGTCACTTGCTGGATGATCTCTATCGCTTTCACCATATGGTCGCGCTCTTCAGACTCATCAATGTATTGATAGTCAATCCAGCGGTAGCCGTGGCTACAAATCTCATGGCCCGCTTCCATCATCGCTTTGGCGACATCTGGATGACGTTCGATCGCCATAGCGACAGCAAAGACAGTTAATGGGATTTCATATTCATCAAATAGGCGAAGTACACGCCACACCCCAGCTCGACTACCATACTCGTAGATCGATTCCATACTGATGTGACGTTCACCCTTGATCGGTTGTGCTGATGGGATCTCTGAGAGAAATGCTTCTGACTCATCATCACCGTGCAATAGACAACGTTCACCGCCTTCTTCGTAGTTCAATACAAAGGAGACCGCGACACGCGCATTACCCGGCCATTGAGGATTTGGAGGGGTAGCTCCATACCCGATCAAATCTCTTGAATAATCCTTATTCATCCAAGTACTCCTAACATTAGTGTTTGGTTTAGTCGCTCACCCACGGCTTTCCTCTATGAGTTAGAAACAACGAGCAACCTCACCCCATACATTCATTGTATACAATAATTTATCTTAATGTAAAGATTTCGTTATTAAAGTTAAATTTAGCAACCAAGATCCTTTAATAACAACAAGTTAAACAATCATGGTGCAAGTTTTTATTGATAACGCACAGACTTGGCGCATCAAAAAACCGACTTAAAGTTAACATTTTTTCTACAATTGGCTTTACTAATTGTATACAGTTCGTTCATAGTTAGTGCTGACAAAGTGAGCAAGCAAACGTTTTGTCAGATAAACATCGCAGATGAAAAACAGAATAAGGACAGGACGCGTCAACGCGCCGTGAAGGATTATGGGAAGATTAACAACACACGTTTTAGATACCACCCACGGCCTACCTGGAGCAGAGATCAAGGTAGAGCTTTACAAGGTAAATGAAGACTCAACTGAAAAATTGGCAACGGTTGTGACCAACTCCGACGGTAGAACCGATGCACCGATTCTTGCTGGTAACAACTTCCTCCCAGGCAAGTATCAGTTGGTGTTCTATGTAGCAGATTACTACAAAAGCAAAGGCGTCGAACTTGATGGCGTGCCTTTCTTAGACGATGTCGTGATTCGCTTCGGACTCGATGATCCAGATGCGCATTACCACGTCCCTCTTTTAGTATCCCCTTACAGCTTCTCGACATATCGCGGAAGTTAACCTCAAGAAATAACAAATAAAGGAAATTTAGCCGCACTTAATTTTTGCTAGGCCTTCGCTGACCACTTCTGTCAGCGAGCTTGGTCAGGCTTGTTCGTGCCCAAAAAAGAGAAATCACCTTAAACACATGAAACCTTAATATTGAAATCTTGCTGTATTCAATACATGGATCACAACATAAAAGGACTTGCTGACATGAGTGAGAGTAAAACTGAAATACTCAACCAAGATGCGAATAACGGAATTTTAGAGAAGTTTTTTAAAATTAAGGCCCACGGAAGCAGTGTAAAAAATGAATTGGTTGGTGGCGTGACCACTTTCGCAACCATGGCTTACATTATCTTCGTTAACCCACAGATCATGGCGGCATCTGGCATGGATTCTGGCGCGGTGTTCGTTGCAACCTGTATTGGTGCAGCGATTGGCTGTCTGTTAATGGGACTGTTTGCGAACTGGCCAGTGGGCCTTGCACCGGGTATGGGCCTCAACGCCTTCTTCTCGTTCACCGTGGTGAGTGAAATGGGTTACAGCTGGGAGGTAGCGCTTGGGGCGGTATTTATCTCTGGTGTGCTATTTGTCGGGATGAGCTTCTACAAGGTTCGTCAATGGATCATAGAGAGCATTCCAGAGAGTTTACGCTACTCCATGACCGCTGGTGTTGGTCTGTTCTTGGGTCTGATTGGTCTTAAAACCGCGGGCATTGTCGTCGAAAACCCAGCAACTTTGGTTTCATTAGGTGATTTCACCAAACCAGAAGCTCTGCTTGCTGCCATCGCATTCCTTATTATCGCGGTACTGAGTGAGCGTAAAGTCTTTGGTGCAGTACTGATTGGTATTTTGAGCGTAACGCTTATCGGCATGATGCTAGGCCTAGTGCAATACAACGGCTTCTTCGCTGCGCCGCCAAGCATAGCGCCAACCTTTATGGCAATGGACATCGCTGGTGCACTGAATGTCTCTATGATCAGCGTTATCTTAGCCTTCCTCTTTGTAAACATGTTCGACACCGCGGGTACATTAATGGGTGTTGCCGAGCGTGCACATCTAACTAACCCAGAAACAGGCAAGATTGAAGGTTTGAGCAAAGCGCTAAAAGCCGACAGTATTTCGAGTGTTGCCGGTGCTTGTGTGGGTTGCCCACCAGTAACCAGTTACGTCGAGAGTGCTGCTGGTGTTGCAGCAGGTGCTCGTACTGGCCTTTCTGCTATTGTGGTTGGTGCGCTGTTCCTAGCAGCGATCTTCCTATCACCACTTGCTGGCATGATCCCGGCTTACGCGACGTCAGGCGCACTGATATACGTAGCGTTTGTGATGATGAGCAGCATGCAACACGTTGATTGGAAAGATTTCACCAACGGTGCACCAGCTGCAATCACGGCGTTAATGATGCCACTCACATTCTCAATCGCGAATGGTATTGCGCTTGGCTTTATTACTTACACGGTATTAAAGCTGGCAACAGGCAAAACCAAAGATGTCTCTATCTCGATGTACTTCTTAGCGGCTATCTTCATCGCTAAATTGGTGTTCATTGGCTAATTTTCGGTTCATTAGTTAACCGCTATTGAGTCACGCACCTTGAACGCTTGGTTTATTAATCAAGCCAAGCGTTTCTATCAATTTTTAAGAAAGCTAACTGTGCGGAATCCACGGCGTGTTTAGACGCGCTCCCTCCGTGCACCTTTTTTATGACCCTACGCAGTTTGTAGAAGTCATTGTTTGACTGTCATTCGCTTGTGAACCTAAACACAAGCAGAGGAATATCAAATGAAACTTCTGTATACCCTAAATGAAAGACCCCCTCACGGGCTCACCCTCCTACTTGCTCTGCAACATATGCTGGCCTCTATTGGCGGCATCGTTGCAGTACCACTGATTGTTGGCGCATCCATTGGTTTGCCCAACACTGAAATCGTCTCGCTCATTAACGCGGCCTTGCTGGCATCAGGGATCGTCACGGTCGCCCAGTGTCTTGGCTTTGGCCCTATTGGTATTCGTTTACCCGTAGTGATGGGCTCTAGCTTCGCCTTTCTTGGTGTCGCGATCTCTATAGGTAATGAAGGTGGCGTAAGTGCAATTATGGGCTCAGCCCTAATCGGCTCCTTCGTGGTGATTGCAGCCAGCTTTTACATGGATAAGGTGAGGAAACTGTTCCCTACCGTGGTAAGTGGTGTAGTGGTTACTCTTATCGGACTAACCATTTTACCGGTTGCCATGAATTGGGTCGGAGACTCGCCTGCCAATAGTGAACAATTTGCCACGCTACCGAAGCTCTTTTTGGCGCTGGTCTCGTTAGGTATTGTGGTTTGCGTCTCTGTTTATTGTAAAGGCGCAGTGGCTGCTTCAGCAATCGTGATCGGCCTTGCGGGCGGTTACATCGTGGCACTATCACTTGGCATGGTAAACCTAGATCAAATTAGCTCTGCTGCTTGGATTGGCGGTCCTGAGCCTTTCAAATACGGCTTCACATTCTCAATGAGCGCCATCATTAGCATGAGCTTGGTGTACATCGTGGTTATCGCTGAAGCAACGGGTGACTTCATGGCGCTCGGCAATAACTGCCAAACCCAAGTCAGCGGTAAAGATCTTAAACGCGGTCTGTTAGGTGATGGACTTGGTAGTACGCTTTCATCGATTCTGACCGCTATGCCGCTCGCTTCGTTCAGCCAGAATGTAGGCATCGTCGGCATCACTGGGGTTGCCAGTCGCTATGTGGTTGCGGCAACGGGTGGTTTGCTGATCCTCGGAGGCCTGTTTCCGAAACTCGCTGCCATTGCCGTCACTATCCCTAAACCAGTATTAGGGGGCGTGGGTTTTGTTATGTTCGGCATGATTGCTTACGCAGGTATCCGTATGTTGATAAAAGCTGCGGACACCAAACGAAACGCGTTAGTGATCTGTGTTGGTCTTGCTTCTGGCCTAGCGGTTACATTCGAACCACGACTGCTACAGCACCTACCTCATGATTTAGCGAACTTCCTACACTCTGGCATTACGACTGGGACAATCATGACGGTTTTACTGAACCTGATTCTTCCTAAATCTTCACGAGCTGAAGAGCAAGAAGCACTCGCCGAAAGCCAAGCTCAAGTTGAGCTAGAGATGCAAGAGCAAGCAGAGATGCAGGAACAGGCAGATCTAGAAGAACACGCGGATCTACAGCAAAAAGAACAAGCTGAAACAACAGAGGTTAAGGCAAACTAAACGCCTTAGATTGGCTAGTGATTTCAGGCTTAACTGACTTAATGAGAAGTACGAACACTTACATCAGTTAAAGAAGCATACAGCAGTGGGTTGAAGAAACGCGCTGCTTTATAAACCCTTATCGTAAACAATACAAAACCAAAGACCCTCTTCCCTGAAAAGGCTGAGATGGCTAAGGACTATTATGAATGGAAACCATCTGGATTAAGAATCCACTCGCAATCTACACAGGTTCAAATACCGACGCACAAGGCGGACTCGTCGTCAGAGGCAATACCATTGTCGAGTTAGTAGGTAAGCACCAAGAACCAACTACCCCTGTCGACTATAGTGTTGATGCCTCGCGTCATGTTGTCACTCCAGGGCTGATTAACGCCCACCATCATTTCTATCAAACCCTTACTCGTGCCTACCCAGGCGCACTCAACAAAGAGCTTTTTCATTGGCTGAAAAGTTTGTACCCAGTTTGGGCAAACCTTGATGCTGAAATGATGAGCCTTGCCACTGAGCTGGCTTTGGTCGAGCTGATGATGTCAGGTTGCACCACTGCATCCGACCATCATTATCTGCTGCCTAACGGGCTTGAACACGCGATTGATCTGCAAGTCGAAGCCGCTGAGAAGCTGGGTGTTCGAGCGATATTTACTCGCGGTTCAATGAGTTTAGGAGAAGATGAAGGAGGGCTACCTCCAAGGCACACCATCCAGACTGAGCAAACCATCATCGACGATAGCCAGCGCTTAATCCGTGACTACCACCAGCGAGATGAAGGCGCGATGGTTCAAATTGCCCTTGCGCCATGTTCACCATTCTCGGTCACCACAGATTTGATGAAAGAGACCGCTCGAATCAGCGAACGTGAAGGCGTGATGATGCACACTCACCTATGCGAGACCCTAGATGAAGAAGATTTCTGTATTGAGAAGTTTGGTTTGCGTCCGGTCGATTATCTTGAAGATGTGGGTTGGCTCAATGACCGAACTTGGTTAGCTCATGGTATTCACTTCAATCCAGAAGAGATAAAACGTTTAGGGGCGGCTGGCGTTGGCATCAGCCATTGCCCAACATCAAACATGATGCTTGCTTCAGGCATATGTAAGAACAACGACCTTGAAGCCGCTGGGGTGAAAGTCGGTCTCGGTGTTGATGGTTCGGCCTCGAATGATGGTTCGAATATGATTGCCGAAGTGCGAATGGCGATGTATCTGCAAAGGCTGCAGTACGGCTCCGCCAATGTCTCGCACTTTGATGCACTTCGCTGGGCAACATCGGGGTCTGCACGCGCAATGGGCCGTACCGATATCGGTACTCTTGAGGTTGGCAAACAAGCCGATATCGCTATGTTCAAGCTTGATGATATTCGTTTCTCTGGCAGTCACGATCCACTCGCTGCACTTCTGCTTTGTGGTGCCCAGCAAGCAGACAAAGTGATGATAGCCGGACAATGGTGTGTCAACGATGGCGCAGTGATAGGTGTCGATATGGAACATCTCATGCACCGCCACCACGCCGCCGCAATGAGGCTTGGTAAGCTGGCGATGAACAACCACTAACATCACTCTTCGTCCATCACAGTCGAAATGCATGGCTGTGATGGGCAGTGGACATATACACCTTACTTCAACATCATCTGCTGCTGTCTTTAATTTCTCCTTCTTTTCTAGCTATATCCTCGTGTTCAGTCGTTCTCCTTTTATATCTTTTTGAATGGTTATCGTCTTAATAATGGAAATAAAATAATAATCTAATTAAATCCTACCTAATTTAACAGATGCTAATTCAACGTTTTGTTAATATATAACACACTCATTATTTGGCACAGATCAAGTTTAAAACGATCGTTCTAATTATAAATCTATAAAATTTACCAACAGATTTAGTAATAAGTATAAAAATACAAATAATTATAGATTTATCACTTAAAGCATAAATGCATAGAATAAAATTCTCTCAAATCCTTAATATACCTAGCCTGAGAGGAAACAGCAGAACAAATGACTTAAATATCATTTAATTCAATAGATCAACAAACAATCAATATGAATTCAAATATGTGATCTAAATAGAACTTTTCATTATAAATCTGCTATAGATTGAGCGCTTCTTATAAAAACAATATTCACATTAAAGGAGCGAGATTAAAAAACCACATAATTACTACAAGTAATAACAGAAAAAAATTATTCAATAACACCTTATAAGTATTTAAAAATGCCATCGATATGGTAGGGGTATTATTGTCTTTGAATAAATCTTATAACAGATTAAGCAGGGTTAAAAAATGAAAAAAATCACTAAAACACTTGTATTATCTTCGATCTCAATTGGGCTACTTTCCTCTTTTGCTCTCACTTCTCACGCAGCTCCAATTCAAACAAATCAAGCGTCAGCAGAACAAAACCTACCGCAGGTGACTTACGATACGATCATTGGCGAGAATGGCGTCTTTATCGATCTGGATACCGATAACTTTATTTTAAAACAGCAAGAGTGGTATCAGATCCAAGCTTATGTCGAAGGCGCGTTGGCGCTACCCGTAACAGAAGCGAGCATGAAATCGACGCTAGGTATTCCCAATGATATTCCCTTCTCCAATTTCCAAGCACTCGTTGAGCAGTACTCTAATATTCACGACACTGCTTTCTATTGGAAAAAAGACCTCTACCCAAGCATTGTTAACCTCTCATTGAGCTTGTCTAACTACGCACAAATCAAAGACTACATGCTTAACCCATTGAGCAACGCGCTCAACGAGATGTTAGCTAAAGCCTTCTCGCCGCTACCGGAAGATATTGAAGCCGTTGAGCGCAATAGAAAAATGGCGATAGCTTACCTAAAGAGCCTGCAAAACTTTTCTATGAGATACCAACAAGAAGTGTCTGATGTTGGCGATAACCTATTGGAGTTCTCGGCCACACTAGACACTCAAAAGCTGCAATTGGATGTATTGGAAGGCACACACAATGGTTATCTCAGTGATGATGGCAGCGCGCTACAACAGCGAGTCAATGATATAAATGCGCGTATTGCCCAGCTCAATAAAGACTACACTCACTACGTTACTGTCGCCTCTACTGCGGTAACTTACGCCTGGTTCCCTATGGTGGCAGTGCCTATCATGGGTGTCTATGGCGATAAAGCAGAGAAGGCACGTAAGCTTCGTAATGAACTACAAAAAGAAGTGGACGATCTACAAAATCAACTAACGTATACCCAGAAAATATATAACTCTTACCACCGTTCATCAGAAAGCATCGATATAATCTCTCAGCAGATTGAAAATGCCATTCCACATATTAACGAATTGAAACTCAACTGGCAGAAAATGAATTCAGATTTCACATCGCTACTTGCTGCGTTAGATGAAGCTCAGAATAATGCCGACATCATGAAAGATGATGCAATGCTTGGTGCAATCGGGGCTCTAGCCAATACATCGGTTGCTGAAATGAACTGGAATAATATCAGTGAGAAAGCCAAAGCATTTGCAAACAACGCCTATATTCAGAAGATGGAATAGTCTACTTCCAGTTCGATAAAACAAAGACCTAATAAATAAAACCAAATAATAGAGCCACGCCTTATAGCAATAAGGTGCGGCTTCTTTCACCCCAAATTTGGTAATACTCATTTTCGACAGGATTTTTCTATGAGACTTCTACCTATTATTATTTCTCTTTCATTTTCTCAACAAGCCTTTGCGAGTGATTGGCTTGAGCTAAATAACTTGCCAAACTCCACTGAATATCCAACATGGGTTCAATCAGCCTATTCCGAGGTGGGCGTATTATCTCGCTCTACATCAGATTTACATATTAACCTTAGTGATTGGATCGCACAGCAGAACCTTTACGTTACCAAACCTTCAAAAATCGTCGTCTTCGCAGACACTATTGAGGTTCCAGAGAACTTCAACTTAGTCGTCAACAACCAAAACATCCTTATTTTTGCTCGTAAGATTGTTGGTCAAGGCACCCCAACCTTTGTACTTGGACAACAAGGGTCTGCGGCATCCGTTTCCGTCATCGCAGGAGAGATCGAAACGCCAATTAATGTATTGGCTTTCCAAAGTGATGGCAGTATCACTCGAGATGCGGTTTCTGGTGAAGAAGGCAATGGCACGTCTGTGGTACTGGCCGGTTCGCACTATCGAAGAACCACCATCGACTCCAACACCACAGGACAAATGAAACTGGCAACCGACCCTTTCACCGATATTGTTAACCGCTCTTTCGATATGGCTGCCACACTATTCGATACTAATCCCGAGCTTAGCCTCGACCTTATCAACTGGATTGAACAGAGTTTGCGCCACGCCGGTTCAGTGGTTGAAGATGACCCAATTCTTTCAGACCTTTACCTACAAACTGTCGCTTTCAAACAGTTTATTAGCTTTAGTACCAAAGAGAGCAACTACGTCCCGTATCTCGACAAAGTCTTATACCAAGACAAGTATGAAGCGTATCTGAATGCCATGATCGCCTATCAAGCTCAATGGGACATTATCCAAGACAGAAACACTGTTATTGAGGACAAAATTGAAGCTTCTAAGTTAGCACTCGCTAACATTGAAGATGTTCTTAGAGCTCAAGGTTCGATCATCACTCAAACTCAATCCAACATTGATAAGATTGGCGATAGCCTGACTGAAATTGATGCTCAGTACAAAGCTCAAGAACTCGTTACTCTTGATGCCCGAACCACTTATTTGGTTGGTGTAGAGAACTGGAAAACCCAGCAGCAACTCAATGCCGCTTTAGCGATATTCAAGGCGATAGCGGAAATCGGAAGTGCGGTCAGTGGCGTGTTCACTGGTAACCTCTCAGGGGTAAATGACTTAACCGAGCAGCTGGCAAAAACACCTGAAGCCCTCGAAAAAGCAAAAAACCTCGTTACCAACATTAAGTCCGTCACTGGCATTATTGATAGCGTGACCAAAACGATTTCTGGTATTTCGCAGCTGACCAACGACGTTAAATCCGCCATCAAATTCCAAAAAGTATCGGAAGCGATGGATGGGTTTAACTTTAATATCCCAACACTCAACGAGAGTAATCTTGCATGGGATTTGATGATCACCGAGATTCGCAGCAATCTCAGATACGCTGACAGCTTGGGCATCAAAGGCGCAAGACAATATCTGTTGGAGCTTGAAAAACAGGTGCTACTCGGCAAAGCCATTAACATCACACAGCTCAATTTTGCTCACGAGCAAGCTAAGTTGGTCGACCTGATTTTAACGAATAATGTCACTACCAATCAGCAACAACGACTGAATACTGCCATTGAGGGTTATCAACTAGACAGTGATAGCTTTGATTCCGTTGAGCGTGAGCTTTCTCGAGTCTTAATGCACTTCAAACGTCCGATGTACGTAGCGCTATCGAACTATGTTCAGGCATACGAATACTGGGCATTGAAGCCAAGTGAGATCACCCCTTCTCTCAACAAGAGCTATCTAGACTACCAGTTCGACTTGGCCTCTATCGAAAGTGAATACGTGAATGCCCTGTCTTCATTCCAGCCAGCACCACAAGACTTCACCATCGATAACTACACCATTTCCAGTCCAGAGCAACTGGAGAGCTTTGCTAACACCGGTGAATTGAACTTCACGATTCCATTGGAGCAAGTTCAGCTTTGCGCATTTGATCGCGTTAGGCTTTCAACGGTGCGTGTATTCCTTGAGGGGGAAAACTTACCTTACGGAAAACAACTCAACTTGCGTGTCTCCAGCTCAGGTAACTATGCTGACCGATACGAAAATCAGGACTATCAATTCAGCTCTAACCCAGTATCGCGCGCATTCTACTATCGCCTTGATGATCCAACGACCAATGACGTGAGCATCATCACCGATGGCTCTGTGGCGAATAAGTTCGAGTATGCGTATTTCCAACCGACGCCATTCTCGTCTTGGAATATCACGCTCAACAACTTTGATAAAACGGATCAAACCAATAACCACTACCTAAAAGATGTCGAACAAATTCGCGTCGAATTCCTAGGTAGTGGCATCCCCAATGGCAACAGTTGTTCTCACTAACTAAAGTGCATCTGTAACCAGAAAATCTTAGGTTCTCGTGTGACAACCTAATAGAAAGGCCGACATAATGTCGGCCTTGTTTTGTTCAATGTAAGGTTCAGGGTTATGCCCTAATCCATCAAACTCTTTGACTTGATTGCCTTCTTCACTAGCTCCTTTGCAAACTCAGCAATATCGGCTTCGAATTCATCAACGCTTTGACGGATTTCATTCAGTTGTACTGTCTGCATCACGCGGTTTTCCATCACGATTTGACCATTAACGATCGTGGTGTCGATGTTGCTTGGGTTCGCTTGGTAAACCAAGGTCGCGTATGGGTCATAGCTCGGCATCATGTTCGCCGATTGTGTCTCTACAATCACGATATCGGCTTTTTTCCCCACCTCTAGTGAACCAATTTGGTCTTCCATATGCAGAGCTTTTGCACCGCCCAAAGTTGCCATCTCAATCACCTGTTCAGGAATCATGATAGTGCGGTCTGAGTGCTTCAAGCGCTGCATGTTTGCTGCATAACTCAGAGTACGCATGATATCCACTTGGTTAGAGCTCATTGGACCGTCGGTACCCAAGCCTATTCGCATGTCAGCACGGTACATATCCCATGCAGGCGCAATTCCCGTCGCTCCTTTAGCATTTGCCATCGGATTGTAAGAGATACCAGCGTCAGCCTGTTTTAAAAGCCTCTGATCGTTCTCAGACAAATGAATACCATGAGCAATCACGACACGCTCATCGAGTACGCCGATTTCATCCATGTACTCCACCGGTGAATTGGCTGTGGTTTCATCTTTAATACGCTTTTCTTCATTGGGAAATTCCGCAACGTGAATTAACACTGGCACATCGTATTGAGCCGATAGTTTATTGATTTCTTGCAGTTTATCTTTGCTCACTGTGTAGACGGCATGGGGCGCGTAAGCAGGTGTGATCAAATCATCGTTCTTGTACTCTTCGATAAATCCTTTTGCGTAGTCAATGCCTCCATAAGGTTCTTTCGCATCGACCACTGGGAATTTAATCACGGTTTCACCCAAAACAGCTCGTAGACCTACCTCTTTGGTTGCCTTGGCCATTTCATCCATGTGGTAATACATGTCGGCATAGGTTGTGACACCACTTTGCGCCAATTCGATGCTGCCAAGTTTAGTAGCGTTGTAAATGAGCTCACGACTTAGCTTTTCCGCTTCAAGAGGAAAGAAGTAGGCAAATAAGCGATTCGAGATCCCCTCTTCTCCCAATCCGCGAAATGCAATCATAGGAAGGTGGTTGTGAGCATTGACCATACCAGGCATGACGATACCATCTTGAGCATCGATTACTTTCTCCGCACGATACTGGGTCAATAGCTCCTCACTACCAACCGCGATGATCTGGTCGTCTTTCACCACGACAACTCCATCGTCAATCACGTCCTTAGTCGCGTTAATCGTCAAGACTTGGCCATTGGTAATCATTAAGTCTGCGTTGTAATCGTTCGTCGCTATAGTCGAACCACAGCCAGTTAAAAGAACGGCGCTAATTGTGTAAGCCAAGCTTTTGAGAGTCATGCGTGTACCTTTGAGTTGTGCGTTCATTTATCGGGAGCAGATGCTTCCTTGATAAAGTCAAAGTAGCTTGCCCGTGAGATTTTGCTACTTTCACTTTTGATAGCAAAGACAACCTTGCCATTAAATAAAACGACATACTAAATCGAGTCGAGCCGATACTGAAATCCGTTATTGCACACAAAGTCACAATTATGGAAATACGAGGCGCAATCACTGCAATTGAATATATTGGAGCCGATATGAAAAAGACCTGCAATTGCAGGCCTTGTATGAAACTGAAACAGCTTAGCTTTTTACGCCACACCCTTTTATCACCAACTGTGTTATGAATTTAGCTGCGTCTTCATAATCTTGGTCATCGAGTTGGTCTTTTTTCATCACACTGCAAATCTGCCAGCCGAAATCGGCATAGGTTTGAGTCGCGGCCCAGATAGTGAACATTAGGTGATGTGCAGGCACGTTGTCCATCAGGCCTTGTGCAGACCAAGTGGCGAACTTGTCGATGATCATCTGAGACTGTTTATAAAGCTCATCACCAATCTCTTTTGGTAATACTTTGGCGCCCGACATCACTTCATTGGCAAAAACCTTGGAGGCGTGCGGGTGATCACGAGAGATGATTAACTTGGTTTGGATATATTGAGACAGTGCTTCGACAGGATCATCGAGCTCTTCAATAGGGCGAGAGGCTTCCAACAAGGGTTGCGTCACCGACTCCAATACCGCGTTGTAGAGCTTGTCTTTTGAACTGAAGTAATAGAATACGTTAGGCTTTGGAATATCAGCAGCTTTGGCAATATCAACCATTTTGGTCGCGGCATAACCGTGCATCGCGAACTGCTCACACGCCACTTGAATGATTAAGTCTTGGTTCTTCTGCCTGATCTTAGACATATCATATCCCTACAACCGATTGATTTAGCTTTAGTGTCCTACGATACAAATAACTTTGACCGCCCCTTTATTGTGCATGAGACGGCCAATCGATTGGTTCACATATTTTAATAAATGAGAGGGAGGTTAACTTTAAAGTATCAAAATCGCTCGAAAGTCGTTTACATTGGTCAGTGTCGGCCCCGTTGTTAGTAACACATCAACCTTGTCAAAGAAGTCATAACTGTTATTCGCATCTAAATAAGTTTCCGCTTTCAAAGACAGTGCCTCACTCTGTTGCCACGTATTCGGCGTTATCCAAGCCCCTGCGTTATCTTCAACCCCATCAATACCGTCGGTGTCCGCCGCCAGTGCGTAGATGTTGTCATGCCCTTTGAGCTCATTGAATAGACTCAGCAAAAACTCACTGTTACGCCCACCTCTACCATTGCCCTTAACGGTTACCGTCGTTTCTCCGCCTGAAAGTAATACGCAAGGCGTGTTGAAAGGGTGCTGTCGACTAGCCACTTGTTTCGCCAGCGCAGCATGCACCTTAGCGACCTCCCTCGCTTCACCCTCAATGCAATCACTCAAAATATACGCAGGAATTCCTAACCCTTCAGCTTCCGCAGCGGCAGACTCCAACGCTGACATCGGGGTCGCGATAATATGGTGTTCAGCGCTCTTCCAACATGAGTCGTCAGGTTTGATGGTCTCCGATTCTGGATTATTGAGCCACTCAAATACTGACGTTGGCATATCAATTCGATAACGCTCTAAGATGGCGAGTGCATCAAAACGGGTAGTGGTATCTGGAACGGTTGGACCCGATGCAATCACACTGATGTCATCACCGGGTACATCTGAGATAGCCAATGAAACTACTCTTGCAGGATAGGCCGCTTTGGCAAGACGCCCGCCTTTGATCAACGATAGGTGTTTACGCACACAGTTCATCTCATCAATTGCTGCGCCAGACTTAAGCAGAGCTTTGTTGATCTGTTGCTTCTCAGCAAGAGTGATATCACCACCGGGTAGACTCAGTAATGCCGAACCTCCGCCTGACAATAAGCAGATCACTGTGTCATCTGCACTTAAGTTCTTCACCAATTTCAGCATTCGCTGGCTCACTTCTAGCCCCATTTCATCAGGTACTGGATGTGCTGCTTCGATGACTTCAATGTGCTCGCAGGGTGCGGTATGTTCGTAACGAGTAACCACTAGACCTTCGAGTTCTCGAAGTGCGAGGTCGTGCTTTTTCTTATCGCGCCATACAGCTTCTAACTCTGTTGCCATCGACGCAGCGGCTTTACCCGCACCGATCACCACCGTACGTCCAGCCTGATTGGAGGAGCGATAAAAAATAGATTCAGACAGAAAAGGGGCAATGTGGTTTCGCGGTAGCGCTTCATTAACAGCGCTAGAGAAAAGGGTATGTAAAAACTGTTTAGCATCGATGTCCATCAGCCACTCCTTAGTCGACGGAATAAAAAAAGAACCCTAATACAAGGACACAGGTGCCTGCTAAGAAATAAGTTGGAAAGGAACAACTTCAACCTCTGCCTTATATTAGGAACGCGCATAAAAGGAGACGAAACTACGCGATTTATAAACAAACTGCTTGAGCCTGTGGGGTCGGCCACCCACCCTGGAGAAGTGGCAGCCTAAGCTCGTTACTCTGGTTTCATGAACCATGCATTCAATACCAGAGTAACGAATAGATTTACCCTAAATCGGGTACTATCGGATTGAGTGATCCGAGCGTTTTTCAATGGCTTGAATTAGTGCTGAGTGATCCCAACCTTCACCGCCCATATCAGCACACTCACCAAACAGTTGTTGAGCCGTCGCCGTATTCGGTAGTGATACACCTAATTCTTCGGCACCAGTCAGTGCAAGGTTAAGGTCTTTCTGATGCAGCGAGATTCTAAATCCTGGGTCAAAGGTTCCTTCCACCATACGCTCACCATGCACTTCCAAGATCTTAGAGTTAGCAAAACCACCCAACAGCGCCTGACGCACGCGAGCAGGATCGGCCCCCGCTTTAGAGGCAAATACCAGTGCCTCAGAGACCGCTTCAATGTTTAACGCTACGATAATTTGGTTAGCGACTTTACACGTTTGGCCTGCGCCATTATCGCCAACCAAGGTAATGTTCTTGCCCATCACTTCAAATAGAGGTCGCGCCTTATCAAAAGCAGACTGCTCACCACCAACCATGATAGTCAGCGTCGCATTGATAGCACCCACTTCGCCCCCTGATACCGGAGCATCAAGATAGGACGCACCGCCCTCGTTAATTCGAGCCGCGATCGCTTTGGTGGCGATAGGAGAAATTGAACTCATATCAATCACCAGCTTTCCAGCCGCACCACCTGCAGTAAGGCCTTGCTCTACGCCGTTATCACCAAACAGAACATCTTCAACTTGAGGTGTGTTTGGCACCATTAGAATGATCACATCGGCCTGCTCTGCCACTTCCGCAGGTGAGCGATAAACCGTTGCACCAGCAGCGACAAGATCAGCAGGTGCTGGGTTGAAATGGTCTGAAAGAAGGATTTCGTGGCCAGCTTTTTGAAGGTTGCTCGCCATTGGTTTGCCCATGATACCTGTACCAATAAATGCAATTTTAGACATGTTGTTCTCCTTAACGTTTTAAGATAACCAGACACAATTAACGGTACTGGTGCAGCCAACCAAGGCCTTCTGTAGTGGTCGTTTTCGGTTTGTACTCACAGCCAACCCAACCTTGGTAGCCCAGTTCATCTAGGTAGTTGAGCACAAATGGGTAGTTGATCTCCCCCGTTCCCGGCTCATGACGACCCGGGTTGTCAGCTAATTGAACGTGAGCTATCTGACCAATGTTCTGCTGCATAGTTGGCGTTAGATCGCCTTCCATAATCTGCATGTGGTAGATGTCGTATTGAATCAAGAGGTTGTCGCTCCCGACTTCTTTAATGATCGCTTTCGCCTGTTCCGTGGTGTTGAGGAAGAAGCCAGGAATGTCACGCGTGTTGATCGCTTCAATCACTAAACTGATTCCCTCAGCCGCCAGTGCGTTTGCCGCGTAGTGAAGGTTAATCACAAACGCAGAGTGCGCATCTTGCGGAGTTACCCCTTGCGGCACAATTCCCGCTAAGCAGTTCACCTGTTTGCAACCTAGCGCTTTGGCGTACTCTATTGCTTTCGGCACGCCCGCTTGGAACTCTTCAACTCTTGCGGGGTCAACCGCAATACCTCGGTCACCCGCCTCCCAATCACCAGCCGGCAAGTTAAACAGCACCTGTTCTAAGTTGTTCTCAACCAACTTCTGTTTGATCGCTTGCGCGTCAAAAGCATATGGGAATAGATATTCGACGCCTTGAAACCCTGCGTCGGCAGCCGCTTCAAAACGATCCATAAAATCCACTTCAGTGAATAACATTGACAAATTAGCCGCAAATTTCGCCATGACTCTGTCCTTCTTATCTGTATTCTTTGGGCACTAAGTCTGTGCCCATTGACGTTCTGTTAAGCTGCTATCGGCTTAACGGAAACACATTATTTGTGCGCAAGCGCAGTCGGTGCGTCTTCGCGAGTCTCCGCCAGCGGCTCAAACTCATTGATGGCATTGATCTCAACCCCCATCGAAATGTTGGTCACTCGCTCAAGAATCAATTCAACAACTACTGGCACTTTATGCTTGTTCATAAGCGCTTTAGCTTGTTCAAACGCCGGCGCAATTTGCTCTGGCTCGCGTACTCGAATCGCCTTACAGCCCAAGCCTTCTACAACGGCAACATGGTCTACACCGTAGCCTTCAAGCTCTGGCGCATTCTGGTTATCAAATGCCAACTGTACACAGTAATCTATATCAAACTGACGTTGAGCTTGACGAATCAGACCTAGATAAGAGTTGTTCACCAACACATGGATATAAGGCAGATTAAACTGTGCACCTACCGCCAACTCTTCAATCATGAATTGAAAATCGTAGTCACCGGAGATAGCCACGATGTCACGATTCGGATCGGCAGCTCGAACACCTAAGGCCGCAGGGGTTGTCCAACCTAATGGGCCAGCTTGACCACAGTTGATCCAGTGGCGCGGCTTGTACACATGAAGGAACTGAGCCGCAGCAATCTGCGAAAGACCTATCGTGCTTACGTAACAGGTGTCGCGGCCAAAGGCTTTGTTCATCTCTTCATAAACGCGCATTGGCTTCATCGGCGCTTCTTCGAAATTGGTTTTGCGTAGCATGGTGGCCTTGCGCTGTTGGCATTCCCCTGCCCAATCGCTTCGATTTGGCAGCTTGCCTGCGTCGCGCCACTCTCGAGCGACTTCAACCATCAGCTCTAGTGCAGATTTAGCGTCAGAAACAATGCCTAAATCAGGGCAGAACACTCGACCAATTTGAGTTGGTTCAATATCAACATGCACGAATTTTCGACCTTCGGTGTACACATCCACAGAGCCGGTATGACGGTTTGCCCAGCGGTTACCAACACCGAATACAAAATCCGAGTTCAGCATGGTTTCATTACCGTAACGGTGGGAAGTTTGTAGCCCTACCATGCCGGCCATCAATTCATGGTCGTCTGGAATCGAGCCCCAACCCATCAGCGTTGGAATAACAGGAACACCAGTGATCTCTGCAAACTGCTGAAGAAGTTCAGAAGCCCCCGCGTTGATCACGCCGCCACCAGACACAATCAATGGCTTCTCCGCTTCTGCCATCATGGCGAGTGCTTTCTCGACTTGTTGTCTGGTTGCCGTAGGCTTGTAAGGCTCTAGCGGTTCATAAGAATCAATATCGAACTCAATTTCCGCCAACTGCACATCCAACGGCAAATCAATAAGAACTGGACCCGGTCGGCCGGAACGCATCAAATGAAAGGCTTTTTGAAACGCGCGAGGCACTTGTGCTGGTTCGAGTACCGTCGTCGCCCACTTAGTGACAGGCTGAGCGATCGATTCAATATCTACCGCTTGAAAGTCCTCTTTGTGCAACCTTGCTCGCGGAGCCTGACCTGTAATACATAAGATAGGGATAGAGTCAGCCGATGCTGAATATAGACCGGTAATCATGTCCGTTCCCGCAGGGCCAGAAGTACCGATACAGACACCAATATTATCCTGATTAGTGCGCGTGTATCCTTCTGCCATATGCGAAGCGCCTTCTACATGACGAGCTAGAACGTGATCAATACCACCAAGCTTTTTCATCGCCGCATACATAGGGTTAATCGCTGCGCCCGGAACACCAAATGCGATGTCTACTCCTTCACGTTTAAGCACTTCAACCGCTGCTTCAATCGCTTTCATAATTGCCATTCGAACCTCCAGTTCAGATTGTATACAATTAAACTAACTTTTGTGTACTATGAGCCATTCTCAGCATTTATCAAGTCCAATTTGAAACATTTTTGTTACATCAAACGCGCGTTTTAAGTAAGCACTAACCCCGAAAAGCTTACAATTCATTGCTTCACATAAAATATCTTTACATAAAAATAAATTGCAAATATCTCGAATGATAATTAAATGTTAAATAGGCTTTGATTGTTTACAGTTTTTGCCATATAAATAAACTTAAAAATAGAATTTTGTATACAAAATGACATCGTATTGTTCAAAGGAGACAGACAATGATGAATGACGTAAAAGAGAGAGAAGAGGCTTTGTGTATGCAGGTACTTGGCAATATGGACAACGCTGAGTACAAAAAGATCCTGTCTAAAGATGCTTTGATCTTCTTAGAAGCACTGGTGAAAAAGTTTGGAGAGCGCCGTCAAAACCTGCTAACTGACCGCGAAACTAAACAAGCCCAATTCGATGCGGGTGCATTGCCTGACTTCAGAGAGGATACGGCATCGATTCGTGACGACAAAACGTGGAAGGTCGCGACACCGCCACCAGAACTATTAGACCGCCGCGTTGAGATCACCGGTCCTATTGAACGTAAGATGGTCATCAATGCGCTTAACTCCGGCGCTAAAGTTTTCATGTGTTGTTTTGAAGACGCCTCATCTCCAACTTGGGAGAATATGGTCGACGGCCAAATCAACCTTAGAGATGCCAACCTTGGCACCATCAGTTACTACGATGAAAAGAAACAGAAGAACTACCAACTGGTGAATAACCCTGCGCTGTTGATCGCGCGCCCACGAGGTATTCACCTGCCAGAGCAGTCTATCCAGTTTAACAACCAACCTATAGCTGGCTGCTTAATGGACTTTGCTCTCTACTTTTTCCATAACTATCAATCACGTGCAGATCAAGGCTTAGGTGTTTATTACTACATTCCAAAGCTTGAAAGCATGGAAGAAGCGCAATGGTGGGACGATATCTTCAGCTTCACCGAGCAATATTTCAAAGTACCAAAAGGCACGATTCGAGCAACGGTATTGATAGAGACACTTCCAGCTGTATTCCAGATGGATGAAATTCTTTATGCGATGCGTGACCATATTGTTGCAATGAACTGTGGCCGTTGGGACTACATTTTCAGCTACATCAAAACATTAAAGAACCACCAAGATCGTATTTTGCCTGATCGTCACGGTATCGGTATGGATCAAGAGTTTCTTAATGCCTACAGCCAACTACTAGTGAGAACCTGTCATGCTCGTGGCGCGCTGGCGATGGGCGGCATGTCGGCATTCATCCCTGCGAAAGATCCCGCTGAGATGGAGCGCGTTACCGCCAAGGTTATTGAGGACAAGCAACGAGAATCTAAAAACGGTCATGACGGCACTTGGGTCGCGCACCCAGCACTGGTTGACCTTGCAATGTCTGAGTTCAACAAACATCTAGATGGTAAGGTCAACCAAATCGACTTCCAAAGCCCACAACATGAGATCAGTGCAGAGCTTCTGCTGAAGCCTTGTGAGGGAACCCGCGACGAAGCAGGCGTGCGTAAGAACATTCGTATCGCTCTCTACTACATCGAAGCATGGATTCAAGGCCATGGTTGCGTGCCAATTTATGGACTGATGGAAGACGCTGCTACGGCTGAGATCTCTAGAGCCAATATTTGGCAATGGATTCACCACGGCGTCACGTTAGACGACGGCCAAACCTTTACTAAAGAACTCTTCCACTCTTGGCTATACCAAGAGCTAGACACCATTAAACAAGAAGTCGGAGAAGCTCGCTATGCTGCAGGTCGATTCGAAGAGACAGCCGATCTCTTCTATCAACTGTCTACAGCAGAAGCGTTCGCCGCCTTCCTAACTTTACCCAGCTATGGGCTACTGCAAGCGTCTTGACCTGACGCTTGGGCAACTTGAACTTGTGTCGCTTTAATCCTTAATCGACTCGGGAACAAGTTGGTTTAAGCCCCTGAAAAACAGGAGATAACATGGGAAGTTTGACTCTACAACAAGCGTTAACCATCATAGATGGAACCTTTAAAGCAGGCAGAAAGATCCATACTGAGCCTCTAACCGTTGCGGTTTTAGACAGCGGCGGCAAGCTCATCTCCCTGCAACGTCAGGATGGCTCTAGCATGATGCGACCAGACATCGCCATTGCTAAAGCTTGGGGAGCACTCGCACTCGGTTGCTCTTCTAGAAAACTCGCCCAAGATGCTGATAACAGACCAGCATTTATCTCCGCAGTCAACGTGCTCGCACACGGGAACATGGTGCCAGTACCTGGGGGGCTACTCATCAGAGATAAAGATAGAACGGTACTCGGTGCCATTGGCGTCAGTGGTGATATCTCGGATATCGACGAAAGCTGTGCGATTAATGGAATTGGCTGTGCAGACCTTTACAGCGATGAGATGCTGCAAGCCTAATGGAGTACCGACTTACTGAGTTACCTTTAAATGGGTATCTACTACCAATAAAAAAACCGAAGCACTAAGCTTCGGTTTTTCGTTTTAACTTGGCGGCAGTCATTTAACGACTATCAATAGTGCAGTGTCAGAGAACTTATTCGTATGCACTTAGCCATGTTTTCAGCAGTTGATTAGTATTCTTCTTCTGACTTGCAGAGAGGGTTTTCACCAACTTCTTCTGCATCTCAACATGTTCTGTCATCATTTCATCAATCAGGGTCAGGCCATTTCTTGTGAGCTTAACACTCACGCTGCGACGATCTTCTTTGCTGTGCTCGCGGCTGATAAGCCCTTTGGCTTCTAACTTATCTAGGCGGTTAGTCATTGCACCAGAGGTCAACATCATTGAACCAATCAGCTCTGATGGGGTGAGCCGATAAGGCTTACCAGAGCGTCGTAACGTCGCCAATACATCAAACTCGCCCAACTTCATATCATACTGTTTATGAAGGTCGGCAACTTGTGTCTCCATGTATTTGGCGATACGCATTACTCGGCCCATAATCGCCATCGGCTCTGTCTCTAGGTCGGGCTTTTCCTTTGCCCATTGTTCTACCACGCGGTCAATAGCATCCATTTGCAATCACGCTCCGTTATTAGTCTTAGTTGCTTCAAACTAGTTTAACATAAAGATACTTTACAACCACTAGTTATGGGTATACTCTTCACACCAAGAGTTATCTTAACGTAAAGATATTTTAGATGAATATATTATTAGCAATGATCCCCGCCTTCTTCTGGGGTACAACTTATGCAGTGACGCAGTTTACGCTACAGGAGTGGCCACCATTACTACTTGGTGCTCTGCGTGCTTTGCCTGCAGGGTTATTATTGCTTGCCGTGAAACCTACTCTACCTAAAAAAGGCGAGTGGCAGATCATTTTCACACTAGGTTTAATCAATATTGCGACCTTCTTCGGTCTGATTTTTGTTATGGCTCTCACCCTGCCTTCTGCCATTTCAGGCGTAGGTATGATCTCAGTGCCTGTATTCGCAATGATTTTCCATTGGGTTGTTAAAAAGCAACGCCCTAACCTGATTCAAGCTCTGTCGGGTGTCGGTCTAATTTCACTGGCGTGGATGCTGTTCAATCCAAGTCAAATCTCGCTCAGCCCTGTCGGGTTAGGTGCTATGTTTGCCGCTATCATGTGTATCATTGTCGGCAGCAGCATTACTAAATCACTCGGCGATCGCATGCACTGGTGGAAAGTACTGACTTGGCAATTGATTCTTGGTGGTGTGATCTTGTCTGTGGCTTCGGCGACTCACGCTTTCATTGACCCACAACCTTACGTCAACGCGGTAACCCACTTCGATTCTCGTAACTTTATGGGTCTGCTATGGGTGATTGGTTTGAATACGGCACTGGGTTACGGCATGTACGTTTGGCTTCTGCAGCGTATGTCAGTGGTCGACTTTACCTTTGGTGGTATTGCTAACCCAGTCGCTGGTATCGTAATGGGTATGTTGCTGATGGGTGAGTCATTCACTGCCGCTCAGTACTCGTTAATGACAGGTATGATCGTGATGTCGCTACTCCCTCAAGTCATCCTTGCGATTCGACAACCTAAAACGGTACCCGCACCGAACAAGCCGCTAAAAGCAAGATAACCCCTTCAAACTTAAATAAAACCCGTTTCACACGGGTTTTATTTATTTGGTAACTCTCACCCCTTTATTTTCGTATCTTGGATAAAGGGGATTTTTCCATTCAAGCACTCAACATACCCTCACAAAGAACAATGACATTACATTAACTTACTTGATTGGAAATATTTTCTAAAAATAAAACAATAAAAAGAAATTAATTTTATTAAACTTCCAAATTAGAGATAAAAAGGCAAATTTTTTCTCTTGCGAGCTCCTTATACTGTGGCACATCAATTAGGCGGCACAAGCCTATGATTTACAATTATAAGTATTAGGAAGTCACCATGAATTCGAAGTCTTTTACTGTTTTGCTCTTTTTGTCTGTGTGTCTTATTTGGGGCACCACTTGGTTTGCGATGGAAGTTGCTTTGCACTCTATCCCACCAATCTTTGCTACGGCACTGCGTTTCCTCTTAGCGGCACCTCTGCTAACCGCACTAGCCAAAGTATTCAACCAGCCTTTGTTGTTTCCAAAAGGCAAGCGTCAATGGATCTTAATTGTCGCTCTGATGTACTTTGCGATTCCGTTTACCCTAATGATCTATGGTGAGCAGTACATCTCTTCAGGTCTCGCTTCCATTATCTTTGCCAACATGCCTGTCGCCGTGATGTTAATGTCCGGTCTGTTCCTAGGTTTGCGCCTTGCTAAGCACCAGATTTTTGGCCTTATCACAGCCGTTATCAGCCTATGTCTCATCCTAGGGAATGAGATGCAAATGGGCGGTGAAGACTACCTGATTGGTACCGTTTCTCTTGGTCTAGCGGTTGCGATTCACGCAGTCATGTACGTACTGGTTCAGAAGCACTGTAAAGACATTGAAGTATTGACTTACAACGCAGTACCAAGCTTCATCGCTGCTATTTTCTTATTCGTAGTGTCTGCTGTTGGTGAAAACGTCGATGTGTCTGCGTTTACTTGGGACTCAATCTCTGCCGTTGTCTACTTGGGCTTTGTAGCAAGCGTCGGTGGCATTGTGGCTTACTTCAAACTAGGACAAGTGTCGACGCCTTTCCAAGCTTCAATCTGTTTCCTAATTTTCCCAGTGGTTGCGCTCGTGATTTCAGCCGTTATCAACGGTGAAATGCTCGCGGAACAGTCATTGATTCTTATGTTACCGCTACTGTTTGGTATCTTACTGACCAAAGCGCCAAAGAACATGTTCAAACTACGCAGCGGGTTAAAGGTAAGTCAGTAATAAACTGGCCTCATAAAACCAACGCTGTAGTTAAATCCATTCAGATACAAAAAAGCTCCAATGGCGACATTGGAGCTTTTGTTTTATTCAAACTTCATCAAGCAATCTATTGCTATCGCCAACTAAAGTAACGCACCTCATTGCCATCTTCCGGAATCTTAGGAATGTTCAGAGACAGTAGCAAAGAGACACCCGCCATCGCAGCACCAATAAAAAATACAGTTGCTGGAGAAGCTAGCCAGATAACACCGAATACCACCGGGATAACAACGGCTGCGATGTGGTTGATAGTAAAAGAAACCCCTGCCGTTGAAGCCATATCTGCTGGATCTGCGATCTTCTGGAAGTAGGTTTTAATCGCCAATGCCAGTGCAAAGAACAGATGATCAATCACGTACAGCGCAGCAGCCCACTCAGCGCTCTGCACCAAGCCATAGCCGACGAACACGCCAATCAAGCCAATGTATTCAAACATCAGGGCTTTGCGCTCACCAACGACTCCGATGAACTTACCAATACGTTTTGCAAACAAGAAATTGAATAGGTAGTTAATCAAGAACAGTAGCGTCACATCAGCTGCAGAATAGCCAAACTTCTCTACCATCAAGAAACCAGCAAATACAGTAAAGATCTGTCGACGAGCTCCGCTCATAAAGGTCAGTGCATAGTAGAGCCAGTAGCGCTTACGCAGTACCAACTTTTTGTTCTGCTGAGTCTCGGTTTTAAATTCAGGAAAACCAAAGGTCATTACTAATACGAGTAAGAAGCCTATCCCACCGGTAATGCCGTAAACCCATACAAAATCCAGCTTCAGTTGCTCCAGCATCACCCAAATTGAGCCGTAGGTAACAAGAGAAGCCAGCGCACCGACTGAGATCATCTTACCCAGCATCTCTGGCGCCTCTTCTTTGCTGAGCCACTGCAGCGAGAGGGACTGCTTTAACGTTTCGAAGTAGTGAAAACCTGTCGACATCAGAATGGTTGTGAGAAGAAGCCCTGTTAATGTTGGAAACAACCCCGTGATTGCCGTGCCAACAGTCAGCATAGCCAGCGAGACCAACATGAATCGCTGCTCTCGGATAAAGGCCAATACAAACACAACCGTAAATGCCAGAAAGCCAGGGATTTCACGTACACTCTGAAGTAGCCCGATATCAGCACCGTCAAAGTTAGCTCGCTCAACAACAAAGTTGTTTAACAGCGCCATCCAGCTAGAAAACGCGATCGGGACAATAATCGAAATCAGCAATAAAAAGTTCTGCGGCGTCTTCCAGCTTGCAGTTTTATCGAACATCAACAAACTCCTGTTCGTTCATCTCACTGAGCGCTTTTTTTGTTAGCTGTTCAGTGTATGGGTTAATCTTCCAGTGATTTGGGCTCCAACCCTTAACAAAGCGTTGAAAATCGGCCCACGCGGTTGCAAACATAGGGCGCCAAGCCGCTTCGACTTGCACTGCATTTAATTGTGGCTGATAGAATGTCAACGCGTGAGAAAGCTGCTCAAAATAGACATTTAACACCTCGCTCTCTAGCTCGGCACAATCTCTTGGCCTAATCGCACTGCTCATAAACAGCGCCACATCCTTCATGGCACAGCCAAGCCCTACGTATTGAAAGTCGACTGCTGCCGCATTTTTATTTTCAACATCAAAACAGAAGTTGGCTAGCTTGGCGTCGCCATGCACTAATGTTGGGTAAGGGCACTCTTTCAATTTAAGATCAATCTTCTCAGCGTTTTTCTTGAGAGCTTGATCATCCAATACACTCAGTTCATCCGGTCGCGTTGCTAAATGCCAATAGGTGCCAGTTTCCCACAAACTCGATACATCACTCGGGTTTAAGTTGATATGTTTCGCGTGGAAATGCGCAAGCCAGCGTAAACAAGCATTACGTTGCTGCACCTCTTCAAGACTGTAACCCTCGACTTCACTCGCTAGCACATCAAAGTTGGATGTGTTTGGGAAACCGAGCGTTTTGAGGTCTTGCATGACGATCAGCCACTCACCCTCAGTTTGTTGACATTGCAAACCAACAGGAACCGGGCAATGTGGATCGTATTTTTGAGTAAAACCTTGATACCATGAGGTTTCAACCTGATATGACTTTACTTTTCTCTGGTGTGAAAGCTGAGTATTCCACCCCTTAGGATGTTCGGTTTTATCCGGCAATGCGACATGTTTAACGATAACACTGGTCACGTCCCGTGCGTCTGGGAAGTGCAAACGAACTAGCTCTCCGTAGCCTCCCCATAAGCGCTGAATCACTTCGACTCGATGATGCTCAGAACCATGAATAGAGTGGGCAATAGCATTGTACAATCGTGTTGTAGAATCTGTGGTTGAACAAGACATACTTTTCTCGTTATGCCTCATCCGAAAGTAGATGAGACCACTGTTTTTGCCTTGCCATGTAGTGCACAACATAGCTGCAGACAGGGACAATTTTAAAGCCCGCCTTTTCGATCTCTGGAAGTACCGCTTCCATCATCACTTTGCCCATGCCCTTCCCTTGTAGCTCATCCGGAACGCGAGTTGAGGTAATGTGAAGCACCTGTCCTTGTTGCTGATATTTCACCACAGCATACTGTTCGGGAGCTAGCTCTACCGTTATTTTTTGGGCTTCCTGATCCCATTTTACTGCCTGCATTCTCAACTCCTATAAATATTCGACATGCTAAACGATAAACAATTGAAGTCTTGGATTGATGTTAATAGACTAACGCACGTGCATATAAATAAAACGATGTAGTGGGAATTACAAATAAATCTGAAACGGACACAGCCACAACAGATTCAACATTCAATCACCTCACTTACCTAAATCTAGCACGTAAGAACAGTCTATTGTCAGACAACGCATGTTGGCGCATGGAGAAAACACAATGAACGCACCACTAAAGAGGCCTGTGGAGCCGAACCAATCACTGCAAGATCCGCGAAATCGCACCGTATCAACCATCAACAGCACGGATGCGTTGGCGATGATTGAGCACGGCAGTGAACTGACTCTCAACATAACTACCCCAGTTGGCAGCAAATTCTTAGCCACCACCAAATTCATTGGCACTCACAGTGAAAACTGCATCTTGATTGAAGTCCCTGAAGTCTCATCAGACGATCTTGGCTTTTTCTTTCAAGAGGGCTTTTGGATGACCGTTCGCGCATACTCTTTACGAGGTGAAGGCGCACTGATCCACTTTAGAAGCCAGATTCATCACAATATCGGAGAGCCGTTTCCGCTATTGATTCTATCGACACCAAGCACCATGCAGGTCACTCAGCTACGCAAAGAGACGCGTTATGAGGTAAATCTAGCGGGTCGAATCAACATCAATGATCAGCGTACAGATTGCGAGATCCGCGATCTGTCGAAAAGCGGCTGTCGATTCGTTACCTCGCCGACCTCTAGAAACCTACAGGTTGCAGAGCGAGTATCGATTGAGATAGCGCCGGATAACTACAACGGTCCATTACTTCCCCCACTGAAAGGGGTGATCTGTAACCTTCAAAAATCGACCCACTATGCCCGATATGGCGTCGAATTTGACGAGGTTGGGCGCGCTAATGCACGCAACCTGCTAAGCAAATTGAAGTTTGATGGGACGAAATTACGTCTAAGACAAAGTTAAAAGTCACCCAGCACCAATCTTCCAAGTGCCAAACTTCCAAACGTATACCTAAATAAAAACAGCCATCGTATTTGATGGCTGTTTTCGTTAAGGACGATGACACAAGCTAGACTAACCTTTTACTTGTATCTATCTCGCTATTTTCTCAGCGCATTGAGTTTAGCTTGAGCAATACCAAAGATGGTATCAATTGGATAGCTACCTTCGTCACTTGGCTCACCCGCAGGTTTACCCGTAAACAGCTCGATAGCTTCAGTCACATGCTCAATAGCCCAGATGTTAAACTCACCTTTCTCTACCGCCTTCACGATATCGCTACGTAGCATCAGATTGTGCACATTAGAGCGTGGAATAATGACGCCTTGAGTATTACTGCGCCCTTTGATTTCACACACATCGAAGAAGCCTTCGATTTTCTCGTTCACGCCACCAATAGGCTGCGATTCACCAAACTGGTTCATCGAGCCCGTAATCGCGATGTCTTGACGGTTAGGCTGTTTTGAGAAAGCAGACACAACGGCACAGAACTCGGCCATACTCGCACTGTCTCCATCAACCCCGCCATACGACTGCTCGAAGGTGATGTTGGTGGTTAGTGGCACTTTTGCGGTTTTACCAAACACCGAAGAGAGGTAAGCCGACAAGATCATCACCCCTTTCGAGTGGATGCTGCCACCAAGATCAACGTTTCGCTCAATATCGATCACCTCGCCATCACCGTAAGCAGTCGTCGCTGTGATGCGGTTTGGCGCGCCAAACATATGGTCAGTCGTACTCAGCACCGACAGCGCATTCACTTGTCCGACGGCTTCTCCTTCAACACGCATCAGAGTTGTGCCGTTGGTAAAGGTCTCCATCACGCTGTCTTGCAATCGACCCACACGCAGCTGCTGATTTGCCAATGCTTGTTCAACGTGACCTGCTCGAATTAGATTCGAGTTTGAGCCTTTGGCTACATAGTTGGACTCACGCAACAGGTTCGCGATATGAGCCGAGTGTAAAGACAGCTTGCTCTGATCGCCAGCCTGACGAGAGCTGTGCTCGATGATGCGGGCAATTGCTTTGCGGTCACAATGCAGCATGCCGTTGTCATGAACGATACTCGAAATAAAGCGCGCGTAGTGCAGCTCTGAATCCGCGGTGCGTTTCATTTCATCTTCGAAATCGGCAGTCACGCGAAATAGCTCACCAAACTCCGCATCGTAATGCTGAAGCAGTTGGTAAGTGCGATAATCACCGAACAGAATGATCTTCACATCCAGTGGGATCGGCTCGGGGTCAAGTGAAACCGCCCCTGTTAAGGTGACCTCTTTCTCTAACGAAGTCAGGCTCAATTGACGGGAACGAAGCGCACGCTTGAGACCATCCCAAACGTAAGGCTGCTCTAGCACCTTCACCGCATCCATCAGCAACACACCACCATTCGCGCGGTGTAAGCTACCAGCACGAATCAAAGAGAAATCAGTAAATACCGTCCCCTTGAAGGTCGCCGTCTCAACATAACCAAACAGCGAGTGGTAGTTCGGATTGTCTTCGACAACGATTGGCAGTTGCTGCTCTTTCTGGCTGACCAATACGTTGACTTTGTAGCGGCGAGGCAGTTTTTTATCTAGAGAAGCTGTGGCGATCTCCGCCTGTTCATTGCTTTCTTCTAGGAAGATTTCCGCATTCTCGACGATGTCTTTGCGCAGTGCCGTGAGGTACTTTTTGATCTCTGGGTACTTGCTGTAATCCTGCTTCAACTGTTTGATAAAGTGAGTGATTACATCACGAGTAGTGTCGTCATTCAGCTTCTGGATCTTCTCTGTGTAGGTCTCTTCTAGCTCGGTGAGCTCTCTAGAGATGGTGCGCAACCCTACTTCGAGTGCATCAATACTCTTGTCGAACTGTTCTTGCTCTTCAATAGAGAGTTGGTCGAATGTCTCTTCCGTGTGTAGCTCTTCACCGTTCATCGCCACAAACTGATAGTCACCTTTCGAGGTAATAGTCAGGTTAATGCCCTTCTCTTTCGCCTCTAGACTGATCGCCTCAAGTGCCACCTGCTGTTTGCTAGCAAGCTGGTTCTTCAGCGTATCTGCGCGGCCAAAGTACATCTCGTTATCAAACGCCAACGGCATCGCTTTTAGGAGCTTGCGCATCAGCTTTTCGATATCTTGTTTCAAGCTCGTGCCCACACCGCTCGGTAACTTGAGTACTTTCGGGGTACGAATATCGTCGAAGTTCGCGACATAACACCAGTCGAATAGCTGGTCAGGCTCTTGTGGGTGACGATTAAGGTAACGCAAGATCATGGTTCGTTTACCAAGACCATTACGGCCAATCGCATAAATGTTGTAACCCTTTTCCTTGATCGACATAGCGAACTCGACCGCTTTCTGCGCGCGTTCTTGTCCAACTATCTCATCAATGGGAGCCAGTTCCTTGGTCGACTTACAAGGCAACTTTTCAAGTTCAGCTACCTGATACAGTTGCTCTGAGTTGAGTCTTTGAATCGCCATCGCCGCCTCCTTAATCCTTTTCTTATGGGTATAGTTCAAATAAGTGTAGATGTAATTTCTTCTAAATTTAGTGACTTACACTACATCGCGGTTCAACTGAACAAATAACGAACGATTTCGTCGTAAATCAATGAAACTAACAGAAATCAGTGACACTAAAATGATTTAACATTTGAAACAAAACCAAATGGTTTTTGTTTGCATTTGATAATAAATATCATTAACATTCTTTGGTCTTATAATTTAGAGGCTGAGAAGATGGATTTAGAACGATGCTGGATGCACTACCTTAAAGCGGAACAACTCATGGAGCAGGGCCATTGGCCAGAAGCTCAACGTCTGTATGGCGATGTTCTGAGTTCGCTTCCACACCATATTCAAAATGCCGCTTTCCAAAACGATGTCAAACCTTGTCAGTTTGCTTGCTTATTGACAGGACTACGCGACGCCAGTATTTCTCAAGCAGAAATCCTTAATAAGCTGGGTCAGCAGCAAGATGCCTTTGACACATTGAATCAAACCTACGCCTTGATGCAGTTCATTTCTTTAGAAGATAACTCCCTAATCAAGCGTACTCATTCGCTGCTAGAACAGCAGAGCGAAGAACTCCTCAGACATTTGATCGCTTTTTGCAGCGCACAACGCAACGCTCACTGGATGTTAGAGCTAGAGCAACTTCAAAGAGCGCATCACTACTTTGGACAATTGAAGTCGACACACGACGCCTACCCATCACCTAATGTCTTAAACTGAATAAGGACGTATCATGTCAGACAAAGCCATCCTTAAGGTCAATAACCTTTCCGTGAGTTTTAAAACCAATGATGGAATCATTGATGCGGTAAAGGGTATTAACTTCACACTCAACCCTAGCGAAACCCTCGCAATTGTGGGTGAGTCCGGTTCTGGTAAATCGGTATCTTCCAACGCTCTTATGAGCCTATTACCTGATAACGCCATCATCCATCCAGAGTCGTACATCGAGTTTGAAGGCGAATCGATTCTCGATAAATCTGAGCGTGAGATGCAAGCGGTACGTGGTGATCGTATCGGCATGATCTTCCAAGAGCCGATGACGTCGCTAAACCCTTACCTACGTGTCGGCATTCAAGTGGCTGAAGCCATCATGTGTCACCGCAACGTATCAAAAGCGCAAGCGAAAGAGCGCGTGTTAGAGTTGTTTGATCTGGTGCATCTACCAAACCCAAGCCAAGCCTACACTAAATACCCTCACGAGTTTTCAGGCGGTCAGCTGCAACGCATCATGATCGCTATGGCGCTGATTAATGAGCCAGACATTCTTATCGCAGATGAACCGACAACAGCTCTAGATGTAACGGTACAGGCTGAAGTACTGTCTCTTATCAAAGAGATCCAAGCCAAGATGGGCATGGCGATTCTGTTCATTACCCACGATTTAGGTGTAGTAAAACACTTCGCTGATCGCGTTTTAGTAATGTGTAAGGGTGAATTGGTCGAAGAAGGCGAGACTGTCCCGCTGTTTGAAGCACCAAGACACGAATACACTCGCATGCTGATCAACTCAGTACCAAAAGGTTCAAAAACACCGATTGAAGAGTCAGCGCCACAACTACTGGAAGCGGACGATATTCGCGTTAAGTTCCTCGTTAAGCCGCACTTTATTAAAAGCCGTTGCCAATACTTTGAGGCTGTGAAAGGCATCTCGCTTAAGCTTAAGCAGGGTGAAACCTTGGGCATTGTTGGTGAGTCAGGTTCAGGTAAGTCAACCTTAGGTCGTGCTCTAATCGGTCTTCTGCCATCTACTGGTCGCATTGTTTACAAAGGCCAAGACGTGAGTCTGCTAACTGATAAAGAGCGCCACAACCTTAAGAAAGATGTGCAGATGGTGTTCCAAGACCCATACGGCTCGTTATCACCACGTATGACAGTCGGTGAGATCATCACTGAGGGATTGACCGTCCACCAGCCTCATCTGAGTAAGAAAGAGCGTTTGGAACGTGCACGTAAAGCACTACTTGAAGTTCGCTTAGAACCGAATTCAATCAACCGTTATCCACATGAATTCTCGGGCGGACAACGTCAACGTATCGCGATTGCACGAGCACTGATTCTAGAGCCTTCGTTCATCTTGTTGGATGAGCCAACGTCGGCACTTGACCGTTCAGTACAGCTAACCGTGATTGATCTTCTGAAAGACATTCAAGCCAAACACAACATTGGCTTCTTGTTCATCAGTCATGACTTGTCGGTGGTAAAAGCCCTATCCGATCGCGTATTGGTGATGCAGAAGGGTGAAGTGATGGAGCAAGGTACAGCGGAAGACATTTTCCAAAATCCACAGCATGAATACACGCAGAAACTCATCGATGCATCGTTCGATCTTGATGAAAAACCAAAAAAAGATGCTGCGTAAGTGGAACTAATTCACATTAACAACGTCATAAAAATACATTCTGAAAATTTGCATTAATGGATTGCTACAGAGTGGATATAGCAAATTGGTTTGGCCGCCAAAAATGAAAAAAGTCGCACGGATGCGACTTTTTTTGTACCTCTTTTTTACACCAAAAGAATGAGCGATAGCTAAACGCTCAACTCCTTAACCCCCATATTCCAAAGAGTAAAGGCATAAGTATCTGCCGATAGATCAATCGCTTTGTTGAGCGGCATACCTGCGCCGTGGCCCGCATTCACATCAATACGAATCATCACGGGTTGCTCACCTTGGTGTTTAAGCTGCAGCTCAGAGATAAACTTGTAGGAGTGCGCAGGGACAACACGATCATCGTGGTCCGCTGTTGTCACCAATGTAGCCGGGTAAGATTGGCCTTCTTTAACATTATGAACCGGTGAATAGCCCAGTAGGTACTCAAACATCTCTTTGCTTTGCGCAGACGTGCCGTAGTCGTAAGCCCAGCCCTCACCAGAGGTAAAGGTGTGGTAACGCAGCATATCCAGCACACCAACGGCAGGCAGTGCCACTTGGAACAGCTCAGGGCGCTGAGTCATACAAGCTCCAACTAACAAGCCACCGTTAGAGCCGCCTCGAATCGCTAATTTGCTGTAACTCGTGTAGTTGTTCTCAATCAAGAACTCAGCCGCTGCAATGAAATCATCAAACACGTTCTGTTTCTGCTGCTGTGTGCCGGCGTTGTGCCACGCTTTACCATATTCGCCGCCACCACGCAGGTTAGGCACTGCATAGATACCACCAAGCTCTAGCCAGCTCGCGACATTGCCAGAGAACGAAGGAGGGAGGCTGACATTGAAGCCGCCATAGCCATACAAAATCGTTGGTGCAGCGCCATCAAGCTTAGTCCCCTTTTTATAAGAGATAAGCATTGGCACTCGAGTGCCGTCTTTTGAGCTGTAGAACACTTGCTCTGACTGGTACTGTTCACTCTCAAACGGCGCTTGTGATTTTTCAAACACTTTAGACTCGCCCGTCTCTACATCAAACGAAAAGATGGTTGGCGGCGTCACATAGTTGGTAAAGGTGTAGTAAAGCTCTTTTTGCTCTCGCTCACCACCGAGTCCACTTGCCGCTCCTTGCGCTGGCAATTCGATATCACGCACCTTGTTACCTTGGTAATCAAACTGCTCATACTTTGACAGCACATCCACCATGTAGTGTGCCAACAAGTAACCACCACCGGTTGTGATATCCAGCGGTTGCTCTCGCTCCGGGATAATATCATTCCATTGCTGAGTCTCAGTATCTAGGCTCACCACACGACCGTTTGGCGCATCAAGGTTGGTGTACAGAATGAATTGGCTACCCTGGTTATCAATCAAATAGGTATCACTGTCGACGTGATCGACCACTGTGTGGATTGATTGCGACTCGCTACATAAATCGATGTAGAACATACGATTACCCGATGTCGACTCTTGAGCCAAAATGATCAGGTAGTTGTCGTCTTCTGTGGTGTATCCATGGACGTAACGATGCGCTTGCTCAGGTTCGGCACCAAATACCACCCTATCGCTGCTCTGAGGCGTTCCTAGCTCGTGATAATAGAGCTTATGCTGCTCAGTTCGCGCAGAAAGGTGGCTACCATCGGGTTTGTCGTAACTAGAGTAATAAAAGCCATCATTGCCAAGCCAAGATACGCCTGTGAACTTTGCATCAACAATTTCTGGCTCTAGCTGCTGCTTGGTTTCTGCATCAATTACAAAAATCTTGCGCCAGTCACTGCCGCCTTCAGAGATGCTATAAGCCACCAAGCTATAATCTTTGGAAAATGACACTGAGCCTAATGAGGTCGTTCCGTCTTGCGAGAATGTGTTTGGATCTAAGAAAACTTCTGGCTCGCTGCCATCCTTGCTGCGATAAAGAATGCTGTGATTTTGTAACCCATCATTTTTATAGAAGTAGGTATACTCACCGCGTACAAAAGGTTGAGAACTCTTCTTGTAGTCCTGTGCCTTAGCAATACGTTCACGCAAAGCATCTCGAAAAGGGATATCAGACAGGTAACCAAACGTCAGGGCATTTTGCGACTCTACCCAAGCAGCCGTTTCTTCACTGGTATCATCCTCCAACCAGCGATAAGGATCCTTTACTTGCGTACCAAAGTAGTCGTCAGAGACGCTCTGCTGCTTTGTATGTGGGTAGGCGTTGTTGTTCATTCTTCCCTCTTCCTTAGATTTCAAATGATAATAATTCGCAAATAAGATGACGAATTGATGCGGCTAAATCAAGTAACCAATTGCACCAAAACGTAACCTTAACTAAAGACCAACTGATTAAAAGTAGTGCGAAATCGCCAAATAGCGGGCACGAATGTGCTCAATCAACATCTTGATCTTATTCGGTGGTTGACGGGTAAACGGGTAAACCGCGTAAATGCCCAGTTTTTTACCAACGATATCTGGGAACAAATCCACCAGCTGGCCATTGCGGATATCGTGATAAACCAAACAGCGCGGCACATAGGCAATGCCGTGTCCACCCAACGCAGCCTTTCTCAAAGCCGTCGCGTTATCGGTGGAAAACGAGCCTGAAACACGCACTATGTATTTGTTGTCACCTTGCCCCTCTCGAATGAACTGCCACTCACTTGCACCGGTTGTCTGATAAGCGTATTGCAAGCAGTTGTGTTTGACTAAATCGGTCGGGATGAGTGGTTTACCATTGCGAGCAATATAAGAGGGCGAAGCACATACTACCCATTGCGAGTCGAGAATATGACGTGCAATTAAGCTTGAATCTTCCAGATATCCGGTACGAATCACGAGGTCAAAGCCATCGTTCACCAGATCAACAAAGCGATTATCGAGTGACATATCGACAGTCAGACCCGGATGCATGTTACAAAACTCCGCCACAGCGTCGGCCAATATCAAATCACCAGAAATACTCGGGACAGACATTTTGATGTGGCCGCTGACATTTTCACCAAAGCCTGAAACAGCGTCCATAGCCTCTTGGGTTGCCTGCTTCACATTTTTGGCCCCATGCAAGATCGCCTTGCCCGCCTCAGTCAGCGTTAATTTGCGCGTTGTGCGATATAATAATTGAACACCTATCTCTTCCTCTAAACGAGCGATCCTTTTGCTAACTACCGAATTTGTAAGGTTATTTTGCTCTGCCACCTTACTAAATGAGCCCATTTCTACTACCTGTGAAAACAGGATTAAGTCGTCTGCACGCATGTTATTATGCCAATTTTGGAATTAATTATTTTCATTATTTCCCTATATCTATAAAAAATAAAGGGGTAAATTCACGCCAAATTAACAAACCCATTACAACCACTGCCGTTGTAATAACAAAAAACAATAACGTGTAAGTCACTTCAAACCTAAATGGATTGAGGCAAGGACGAGGAAGTACCCATGAATGAAACTCTATTAGCTCTATTGGCATTTTCGCCAATAGTTATGGCAGCTATCTTGCTGGTTGGCCTAAATTGGCCAGCGAAGAAAGCGATGCCGGTGGCCTTTGGTCTAACCGTACTTATCGCACTATTTGGTTGGGACATGTCGAGCACTCGTGTGTTGGCATCTGTATTCCAAGGTTTTGGTATCACTGTATCGGTTCTCTGGATTGTGTTCGGCGCTATCTTCTTACTTAACACTTTGAAGCACACCGGAGCCATTACAACAATTCGTAACGGATTCACCGACATCTCAGCAGACCGTCGCGTACAAGCCATCATCATCGCTTGGTGTTTCGGTTCCTTCATTGAGGGCGCATCTGGCTTTGGTACTCCAGCAGCTATCGCGGCACCTCTACTGGTTGCTATCGGTTTCCCTGCGCTTGCAGCGGTACTAATGGGTATGATGATCCAATCTACACCAGTTTCTTTCGGTGCGGTAGGTACGCCTATCATCGTTGGTGTAAACAAGGGTCTAGATACACATAACATCGGTGAAAGCCTAGTAGCTCATGGCTCAACATGGGACGCTTACCTACAACAAATCACATCAAGCGTTGCGATGATTCACGCAACTGTAGGTGTGATGATTCCGGTACTAATGGCAATGATGCTGACTCGCTTCTTCGGTAAGAACAAGAGCTGGACTGAAGGCCTAGACATTCTACCGTTTGCACTATTTGCAGGTGCAGCGTTCACCATCCCTTACGCACTAACTGGCGTGTTCCTAGGTGCTGAGTTCCCATCTCTAATTGGTGGTCTGGTTGGTCTTGCAATTGTTGTTACAGCAGCAAAACGTGGCTTCCTAGTACCAAAATCAAAGTGGGACTTCGAGAGCGAAGACAAGTGGCCAGCTGAATGGCTAGGTTCTCTAAAAATCGACCTTGATGAGAACAAAGGCGCGCAGAAGATGAGCATGGCTCGTGCTTGGGCTCCATACGTACTACTTGCTGTAACTCTTGTTGCTAGCCGTGTTAGCCCTGAGTTCAAAGGCTTCCTGAAGAGCGTTAGCCTATCGTTCAGCAACATTCTTGGTGAAACTGGCGTAAGCACTGCGATTCAGCCTCTTTACCTACCGGGCGGTATCCTAGTATTCGTTGCTCTGGTTGCTGTTCTGATTCAAGGCCGTAGCGCTGCGCCACTAGCGAAGGCATTCGGTGAATCAAGTAAAACACTAATTGGTGCAGGTTTCGTACTGGTGTTCACTATCCCTATGGTTCGTATCTTCATCAACTCTGGTGTGAATGCGGCTGACCTAGCGAGTATGCCTGTAACAACAGCAAACTTCGCCGCTGACCTTGTAGGCTCTGCTTTCCCTGCATTGAGTGCAACAGTGGGTGCTCTGGGCGCTTTCATCGCGGGTTCAAACACAGTATCGAACATGATGTTTAGCCAATTCCAGTTCGAAGTCGCTCAAACGCTGACTATCTCGAGTGCGGTAGTTGTTGCTCTACAAGCAGTAGGTGCTGCAGCAGGTAACATGATTGCGATTCACAACGTTGTTGCAGCATCAGCAACAGTAGGCCTACTAGGCCGCGAAGGTGCAACACTACGTAAGACAGTTATCCCAACGTTCTACTACCTAGTAATGACAGGCATCATTGGTCTTGTGGTTATCTACGGATTCAACGTTACTGACGCGCTAATGCGTTAAGCTTAAATTCGGCGGTGTTCATATCACCGCCACCCAACTTGGCGTCAGCGTTCATTCCCCGACACCGCGAACGTTTGTACTGGTTACTCGTTGACTACGCACCTTCTGGAAGCCAGCGACCTAGCAATTACTGTGTACGTTGACGCCATTTTATTTCCAAACGCCTGTTCCAACTGGCACCACATTCGACAGAGTAAGCCTTCGAAGAGAGGCGAACCCTAACCTTAGGATAAAGATTATGATTATCTCCGCATCTACAGACTACCGAGCTGCTGCCAAATCTAAGCTACCTCCATTCCTTTTCCATTACATTGATGGTGGTTCTTACGGCGAGCACACTCTGCACCGCAACACAGCAGACCTAGCTGAAATCGCGCTTAAGCAACGTGTTCTTAATGACATGTCGGAACTGAGTTTAGACACTGAACTGTTCGGTGAAAAACTAGCAATGCCTATCGCACTTGCTCCAGTTGGTCTAACAGGTATGTACGCTCGTCGCGGTGAAGTTCAAGCGGCTAAAGCAGCAGACAACAAAGGCATCCCATTTACGATGTCGACAGTATCGGTTTGTCCAATCGAAGAAGTGGCTCCTAAGATTGAACGTCCAATGTGGTTCCAGCTTTACGTACTTAAAGATCGTGGCTTCATGAAGAACGTTCTAGAGCGCGCAAAAGCGGCAGGCGTAACCACTCTCGTGTTCACTGTAGATATGCCAGTACCAGGCGCTCGCTACCGTGATATGCACTCAGGCATGAGCGGCCCGAACGCAGCTGTACGTCGCATTTTCCAATCAATGCGTCATCCAAGCTGGGCATTCGATGTGGGTGTATTTGGTAAACCACACGACCTTGGAAATATCTCCACTTACCGTGGCACACCAACCAAGCTAGAAGATTACATCGGCTGGTTAGGTGATAACTTTGACCCATCTATCTCGTGGAAGGATCTCGAATGGATTCGTGACTTCTGGGATGGCCCAATGGTGATCAAAGGTATCCTTGACGAAGAAGATGCAAAAGACGCAGTTCGCTTTGGTGCCGATGGTATCGTGGTTTCAAACCATGGTGGTCGTCAGCTTGACGGCGTACTTTCAAGTGCAAAAGCCCTACCTGCGATTGCCGATGCAGTAAAAGGTGACACTAAGATTCTGGTCGATTCTGGTATCCGTACTGGTCTTGATGTAGTTCGTATGATGGCACTGGGTGCAGACTGTACTCTACTAGGTCGTTCATTTGTGTACGCACTAGCAGCACAAGGCCAAGCTGGTGTTGAGAACCTTCTTGACCTTTACGACAAAGAAATGCGTGTAGCGATGACGCTAACAGGCGCGAAAACAATAAAAGATCTTACCCGCGATTCACTGGTTAACTTGACCAAGTAAGCGACAATAAGTAAGACGGAAGCCTAAGAAAACATTTGGGCCACCTCTACCTCCGGAGTGTGGCCTTTTTTATACCTGTAACTTAGACGATCACAGTTGTTCAGCGAGCTCTCCAAGCGCCTTCGCATCTAACGCTTCTGCCTGAGCACCTTGGGCAATCAAATCAATCACCTTGTAGTCACTCATATCACCAAACTCCGTTTTCAGGTAGTCACGAAACGCCTTCTCATTCGGCCATTTACCACGGACTACGTAACCCTCATCTGGGTCAAAATCTTCTGTTTCAAAAAATGAAAAGTCGGTGCTGCCGATGTTGTGACAGTAGAGAACAAGATACATCGCGTTTCCTTAACGAATTGAAATTAGTAAAAACTAACAGGGAGATAGAAGTCCAACTCAAAAGCTTCTTCATTATTGAGAAAGTGGTTTTGATGATAGTGAACATATGCTGGTGTCGAACGCTGCTTGAAGCCTGAACTTGGCAACCATTGCTCTAAAACCTGACTAATCTGGGGCAACAGTTCACCATAAATACCAGTAAGACGAAACACCGCATGCAAACCACCCGGTATCACCATCTGATTGACCACACTGCGATATTTAATCGGCTCATCAATCGCAATACAGGCAACATAACGACATTGGTCCATTTCAACCCACGCAGGGTTTGAGTGATGCAGTCCAAATTGGCGACTAAAATCGCGCTCTTCAGCATTTGCCCACGCTTTTAAGATAAGCCAAGCATTACGTATCGAACGATTGTATCCAGTATGCCTAACGTAAGCCGCCAAACGCGGTGCCACCTCCATAATCTTAGGTGCAGGCAGTTCCCTTTGTGCGACACGATGGTAACCCGCCGCAATCTCAGCATCTTTGAGATACGGCTTTTCTGCTGTTTGTAGATCGTGCTTTCTCCACTCCCCCGGCGCCATATGAAAGGTCGCCTTAAATGCGCGGCTGAACGACGAGAGCGAGCTAAAACCACACTTGTTGGCTATCTCAGCAACAGAAGAGCCGGTATCAAACATCAATTGATTCGCCGCATACTCCATTCGGGTACGACGGATGTATTGATGAATCGACTCTCCCACCACACTCTTAAAGATTCGGTGAAAATGCTGCTCTGAATAAGCGGCGACTTCGGCTAACTCTTTGGCAGGGAGTTCCTTGCTGATGTCTTGATGAATGTAGAAGAGCACATCATTGATTCTGGATATGTGTTGGCGTGACATTCTCTAAATAGCATAAATGGACATATTTAAGAGCATAAATGGGCACATCGATTTTTTCAATGCCATGTAATATCACTGGATAAACAAAAAAAGCAGACACAACGAGATAACTACACATGGAAATCGCAAAATCATTACAACAAATCCAGTCTTCCTATATTCGCGAAATTCTTGCCGCTGCGAGCGACAAAAACGTCATCTCCTTGGCCGGTGGTCTGCCAGATGAACAAACATTTCCGATTGAGCTGATGAAGCCGACCCTAGAAAACTTAGCGAACATGCCAGAAGTGTTTCAATACGGTTCAACCGCAGGTTACGGCCCGCTGATCGATCACCTTAGCGATACCTACCAATTGCCAGAATCACACACTGCGATGATCTGTACAGGCTCACAGCAAGGTTTAGATTTGATCGCTCGTGCTTATGTTGATCCGGGCGATACGGTTGTAATGGAAGCGCCAAGCTACCTAGGTGCAATGCAGGTATTCGGTTTAGTACAAGCGAACATTGTGACTGTTTCTCAAACTGAGTTCGGACCAAACCTAGACGAGCTCGAAACCTGCTTCAAACAACAAGCACCGAAAATGTTCTACGCGGTACCGGATTTCCATAACCCAACGGGCGTATGCTGGACTCTAGAGAGCCGCCAACAAGTCGCTGCGCTTTGTGAACAATACAACGTCGCTTTCATTGAAGACGCACCTTATCGTGAACTGCGTTTTACCGGCTCTGAGCTGCCACTTGTATCGTCGTTCTGCCCAGATCACTCAATCGTACTGCGTTCATTCTCTAAGATTGCTTCTCCAGGTCTGCGTATCGGCGCGGTAACCGGCAAACGCAGCTACCTTGAACCACTTATCAAGGTTAAACAAGGCGCTGACCTACACTCAAGCGTTCCAATGCAAGCGCTTCTGCTTGGTCTTCTTAAGCACCAAGATTTTGGCCTGCACATGGAGAACATCCGCTACCTATACAAATCTCGCTACGAGGTGCTGTTCTCTGAACTAGAGCAGAAGCTGCCTCAAGGTTGTGTATTGAAACCTGTTGATGGTGGCATGTTCATTTGGGTTGAGATTCCAGAGTGCGATACGTTTGAACTGGCGAAGAGCCTACTTGGTAACGGCGTTGCGGTTGTACCAAGCCCTGTGTTCTACCCAGATGCAAATGGTGCCAAAGCGGCATTGCGCCTTAACTTCACTAATGCAAATCCAGATGAACTGCGAGAAGCAGTGTCTCGCTTAGCAGAAGGCTTAGCGGCGATTAGCTAACTTCTAGAAGAGTTGATGACGATTGGGGCGATTGCTGTTTCATCCTAATGGCAGCCAGTGCTAAAATGCCCCCAAATTAACAGTCGCTAGTTTAAAGGTAAGGTAATGAACCCAATTATTGCGCTATTAAAAGAGAACAACATCGGTGATGAGCAGATCAACAGCATTTTCAAAACGTTGACTGAAAACCCGCTAGCTGCAATGGCAACCATTAGCCAGCTTGGCTTGCCTCAAGAGAAGCTACAACTTCTTATGGGCCAAGTAATGCAAAACCCTGCACTTATCAAAGAAGCAGTAGAAGAGCTTGGCCTAGACTTCTCAAAAGTAGAAGCAGCAAAAGAGCAGCTAAACAAACAAGGCTAATTTGGCTTTAACCCAATACAAAACGCGCCCAACAGGTTATTACGTAACTTATTGGGCGCGTTTTTTGTTGCTGTCGATTCACTCGCTATTGAGTCATCACAGCAGAGATGATTGGGTCTTTATCTGCTTCCATCACTTTTGGATTCACCCCATAGTGACGCGACGTGAAGGTATAATCTTGTCCTTGGGTATCGATGTTGTTTTTCGCCGTTTCACCACAGTTGAAAGAAACGGTAATCGTACCATCCTCGTTCTTGTCCCAAGTGTGAGAGTTGATGTTACGCACACCTTCCATCAGATACTTGTCGCCATCATAAGCCGTAATCGAGGTGAAGAACTTGTTTTCTGGATCTTCGAAGGTGGTGGTGTAACACACATCGGCCTTCATCTTCGGACTGTTCGAATATTTATTACCTACAAACGCCTCTGGACTTGCGCCACCCCAACCCGCTGCATTTTCCAAGTTCCATTGGTGCAGATCCGTCACCTTGTCTGACGTTCTTGGGAAGGTGTAGGTAAAGTTACTGGTATCGTTGACCTCTTTGGTAAATGCCTGTACCCAAGCTTCTACCTCATCATAATCATACGGCTGCGTTTTATAGTCTGTAGCAAAATTGAACTGAGAGGAGTTCACTTTATCCAGTGATGCCTTGGCGGCTTCAATACCATTTTCTGTACCTGAACGGTAAAGAAGAAACGCATACTCAGACTCGACAGGCAGTTGATAAGTGCCATCTTCGACCACGTAATGCTGGCCGTGACCACGCTCAGTCACCACTTGAACCGCCATGTAGTTATCAGTTTCTGGAATCGAGAAGGTGACCTTTCCGTCAACGCGTTTCACAATCGCCACCCCATAGAGCGTATCATCGTTCATTTGCACGGTAGGAGCAGCTTTACCGCGTGGTGGTAAGCCCTGCATCTTAACGAATTCTTGAGTCGCGCCTTTGCTCGCCCAGTTACGGTAGTTGCGAGCAGTTTCCGCATGAGTGAAGTTTTCCGCCGTTACTTCGATGGCGTTCTGCTGTGCAGCCAATACTGGAGTCGACATTAACAGGCCTGCGATAACAACACCTGAAACGTGAGCAATTGGAGATCGTTTAATAGCTTTCATAATGCTTCTCTCTTAGAGTCGAACTTACCTAGCCAAATCCGATTTATGTACTAGCGATAAGTCATCAAAGTTAACTGTTTGGCTCGCGGCTTAGCCTTGTTTAATAAGACTTTGCTATCCAGTGCGAGCTAACAACTTGAGGACTACTCTAGCGATTCAGCATCATTACCGGAAATGATTCATAATTATCTAAGAAATGCACCAAACGCATATCACTCATTCCGCCCTTTCTAAGACAACTCTTTCAGCGTAGATAGAATTAGAGCTTTCAACCACTGATGAGGCGCGCTGTCTAAGGTTCGTTTATGCTCAATGAGATAAATATTCACACACAACTCTGGGTACTCTTTCATAGAGAACACCGGCACCAACTGCTCCTTGAGGTAAGAAGAGGTCAATAGCTTGTCGGAAGAAGCCATGATGGTATCGGTGCTCTGCATCACAGCAATTAAGGAGTTGAGCTGGCTACTTTGAAAGGCGACATCTCTTTTTATGCCTTGCTTGGCTAAGTACTTGTCGAGCGGATTTGCCAAGCTATACGAAGAACGGATATCCAGACTCATATCGACAAAACGATAGCTTAGACACTGTTCCAGCGTGACTTGTTTCTGCTTTGCCAACGGGTGACTTCGCGATACATACAAAACAGGATAAGTGGTCGCTATACACTGAGATGGATATTCTGACTCATTCTCTGGCTGTTCAACATGAATCGTAAAATCGACATCTCTATTCGCGAGTTGCTGTGTTGACTCTTTCGCGATAGGGAACTCTATCAAGCTCGCCTTTGGGGCATGCTCTTTAAGGGCTGTTATCAGTGGAATACTAACAAAACCACTCATCAACGGCGGTAAGGAGATCGCAAAGGTTTGGTCACACTCTTCTGGAGTAAAGGCAGACTTAGCGAGCAGGCTCTGCATACTTCGCATCAGCTCTTCTAACGGTTCTTGCAGATCCAATGCCTTTTGCGTCGGCACTAGCCCGTTAGATTCTCGGTAAAAAAGCGGATCGTCGAACAACTCACGCAACCGCCCTAACGTCCGACTCATCGCTGGCTGCGATAAATAAAGCGTTTGCGCCGCACGGGTTACATTACGTTCTTTAATCAAAACGCTCAGCGAAACCAATAAATTAAGATCAAGCCGAGAAAGTTGCTGCTCTATAGTCACCATCAACATGCACCTAAGTTATATCACTCCATAACCATTATACCTTTCGAGTGAAAAGTCACCTTAATTGCCCCAAAAAAGGGTTATCCCATCAAAAATAAAAAGCCCTACGGTTTGCAGTGCTATATAGCCCTATCTTTGGTTGGTTTTTGTGCTCGACAAGCTTAGCTATACTCACGCCGAAAACTATTTATAAATCCCTCACTGACAAGTGAGATTGCTCTGGAATTACGCTCCAGCTCGCGAAAGGAAAAATCATGTCTCAATATGTTGTATGCGCACTCTACAAGTTTGTCGCACTGGATGATTATCAAGATATCCGCCAACCACTTACTCAACTGCTTCTCGACAACCAAATCCGTGGCACTCTGCTGCTTGCCCAAGAAGGCATTAACGGCACAGTTGCAGGCTCGCGCGAGTCAATCGATGCGCTGCTTGCTTGGTTCAAGCTTGATGAACGTCTAGCGGATGTTGTCTATAAAGAGTCGTTCAACGAGCAACAGCCGTTCAACCGCACTAAAGTTAAGCTCAAGAAAGAGATCGTGACCATGGGTGTAGAGGGCATTGACCCTCGCCATGTTGTGGGCACATATGTGAAACCAAAAGACTGGAATGAACTGATCTCAGATCCTGATGTAGTACTGGTCGATACTCGTAACGATTACGAAGTCGATATCGGCACCTTCAAAAACGCAGTGAACCCAAACACAGAAACTTTCCGTGAGTTCCCACAATACGTTGAGGACAACCTAGATCCTGCTAAACACAAAAAGGTAGCGATGTTCTGTACAGGTGGTATTCGTTGCGAAAAGTCGACGGCTTACATGAAAGAGCAAGGCTTTGAAGAGGTTTACCATCTTGAAGGCGGCATCCTAAAATACCTTGAGGAAGTGCCTGAAGAAGAGAGCATGTGGGAAGGTGACTGCTACGTGTTTGATGGCCGTGTTGCGGTTAACCACCAGCTAGAAAAGAGTGGCTACGACGTGTGTAACGCGTGTCGCTTACCAATCACTGAAGAAGACAAGCAGTCTGCTGACTTCGAAAAAGGTGTAAGCTGCCCTAAGTGTATCGACAAACACACAGAAGAACAGAAGCAACGCTTTAGAGAGCGTGAAAAGCAGGTACAGCTTTCTGCTGCTCGCGGTGAAACTCACGTCGGTGGTGATGCTGCACAGCTGATCGAACAAAGAAAACAGCAAAAACTTGAAAAGAAAGCTCAACAGCGAGCGAACAATAAATAATTGTTATTTTTGAGATAGATAGGGCACTTTTGGTGCCCTTTTTTATTGCTTTCGAGCTTTGCGTTCAGTGACACATTTCTTTAATGGTTATGCTTCTATACTGGTAAGCAAATACATTAATGAGGACACTAGAATGCTCAATGAAAACCACGCTTTTATCCTAGACTTCCCTGAATTCAAACTCGATATCGTTCAGCTTAACCACGACGACCCGAAGTTCAAAAATAACATGCAGAAATACCACGAACTCGACTACACCATTCGCGAACTTGAAGTTTCTGGTAGCCCAATCGATGACGACAACATGCACAATCTAAAAGTGGAACGCATGGAACTGAAAGACACACTTTACAAGCAGCTATCTCGCCACCATCAGCTTGCTGAAGAATCCAAATAACAAGAAATCGAATTCAAGTCACAGCGACACATAGGTTCGTAACTACATAGATAGATACATAGATACAGGGACGTTCTTTCAACAATGAGACAAGGTGTCGAATCACTTCCATTACGCTACTCCCCCATTCTTCCTTCAGAAGCCGAGACGCAGTTTTCGGTGATAAAAGAGGCGCTTTATTCCCATGTTGAAGCCGTCTTTGGATGGGATGATGAATTTCAGAGGCAGCGGATAAACAATGACTATCAACCGGACTGGTTTTATTGGATACACGACCAAGATGAGCGAGTCGGATTAGTCTGCTACAAACCTTACCAGCAAGCCTATCACGTGCATTTGTTGATCGTATTCCCGCAATACCAAAATCGAAAGCTAGGGTATCGAGTAATGAGAGATATCCAAGAGCTCACCATTAAAGAAGAGCGTGAAACCATCACCCTTTCGAGTTTTAGGAGCAATCAGCAAGCGATCGCTTTCTACCAAAGGTTGGGCTATCAGATAACCGATGACAGCGAAGCGGACTTTGTCAGCCTAGCGCTTCGTGTCACCAAGTAGAGACAGTTCTGAAGACCGTCTCAGAAAGCTTTTCAACCGATTACTTTCGAATATCAAGCTTATCGATTAGAGATGGGAAGCCCCAGCCATCTTCCCTAGCCACCACCTGCTCACCGGTTAGGTATTCAAACAAGGTCGGTGCCAGTGATCCATTCGCTTCGATAGTCAGTGGGGTTGAGTTTTCGCCAATTGGCTCTCCCCAGAAACCAATGAAAGCGTCTTTTTCCAGATAATCTTCACCAGCGTGTCTCCCTGGAACCTTAGTGTTGTAACCAATTCCCTCTTTCGGGAACAGGTTCACAGTACCGGCTCTGTCTTCCAAATAGATATTAGCTAGCTGGTTTACTGAGTCAGGTCTTGACGTAAAGCGAGTCAATTGTGTCCATTCGTTAGCGCTGCACCAAGTCGCCGGTTGAGACTTAACGGCGCGATTCAAACACTTATCAACGAGACGAGAATAAACCGCAAACTCAGAATCCGTAGGTTGAGGAAGGTAAGGGTTAAGTTGCTGAGTATTCAGAAGCTTCGGACGCTGGCCAGATTCTAATGATTCATAGAATAGCTTGTTCCCTTCACGGGTGATCAGCTCATCCAAACGCTGTTTGTCGCGGTTGCCAATCACTCGCACCGAACAACTATCCGCATTACAAGTTTCCTCGCGCACGACCATATAGTCTAGCGATTCAGGCAGACGTTTCGCTATCTGATCAATGATATCGATACTGGTGCCTTTAGGCGCGGCTAATGGAGCCCAATCGGTCAGCTCTTGATAAACAGGTTGAACCTTCCAACCCTGCTGTGAGTTGAAGAAGTCCATCATAAAATTACCACCAGCGGTAGAAGCGACGACTACATCCACCGCCTTAAGGCTTGGGTAATCAAGAGCGTTAGTGATCTTCGGTCCTTCCCCTTCATCGGACGAAATTTTCTCAACCACGATTGGGTAATCAAGCTCTTGCTGTAAAGCTTCTAATACCTGTTTCTCTGGGTTAAGTGCGTAGAATACAGGTGTTAAACCGTGGTCTCCGGCCATACCCCATAGAGTTCGCGAATATACGCCTGCAACCTTATAGGTACTCTCAACTTGCGTCAGCCAGTAATCCAAGCGGTTAAGTTCGCCAGTAGGCATAAGAATTTCGTCGCTGAATGGGCCCGTGAAGTGCGCAAAATGATCCGGCCAAGGGTTATAGATCAGGGTGTAATCCGGCATGCCTTGTCCATCTAACTCAGCGTATTGGGATATCGCCTGTTCAACCTGTGCTTTTTTGGCAAGCTTAGTGAAAAGATCAAAGCCTGAAATCCTTTGGTAAGATTGAATATCTTCGATTAACGCTTGGCGCATTTCCATTAAAGTCAGCTCTACATCCGCTCGCTGTTCTAACTCTTTCAAGCAGCGCTTCTCACCGTAGTCACGCAAAGATTCACCAAAACCGAGATTCACTAGGCCATCGTATGTGGTGTGTGCATTCCAGTCGTATTGAGCGTTGCAATTTAATGTTTTTAGGTAGTTAAGGCGATCAAACATGGTTTGCACCTTATTGTCTGCCATCAACACATCTAGCTGCAGCGCATCGTTGCCAAAGAAGTAATAAGCACGGTCGATATCTCGATCAACAAAATGAAAGTTCGGCACCCCTGTACCGCCTTCACCTGAAACACGAGCTCCGGTTTTAATGATCGGTAGATTGCGAACACTGATGGTCGGCGTCGATGATACACCCACTCGACTAATATTGGTTTTATGTTCGCTATACAGCTTCTTAAAGAAAGGCAGGTAGTGTTGGTCTTGATACGCCTGTTCAGCCAGTTGCGCCATAAAGCTCACCTGCTGCACGTGCGGCGGTTCAATCACCGGTTCTAGCTTAGGTTTGTACTGCTCACGATTTTGATGATGCTGATTCGCAACCGAGATAAACGGCACGCTAGGATCAACCAAACCCTCAATCAAACCTTGCTGCAAACCATCAACGGTCACTTGCACCGCAAAGCGACGGTTTTGTTGCGAAGAGAGAAACTCAATCAAATCTTGTGGATTGTCGTCGAGGGCTTGCTGCATCCAATCATCGAGCGCTTCGGTTCTCTCATCTTTGAAGACAAACTGGCGATAGGCCTTAAGCAAATTGAGACGAACAAAATCGATCAGGGTAACTGTCAGCGCTTGCGCCTTGTTGTTCGGTTTATCGGCATTTTCAGGCTTGCCATCTTCGACGATGGTCATCAATGCTGAACGAATGTCGCTTGGCTCCATGCCTTTCGCAGCCTTTTCAATCAAACCCACGACAATGGGTTGGATTTTATTAATGATCGCCAAATCTTCTTCACTGTTTGTCAGATAGGTATAGCTGTCTGGCAGGGTATCCATGTCTCGCCACACACCGATATCGAATAATGCATCGTAGATCACCACCATATTGGCAATGAACTTATCATCAACTCGAATCCCCTCATGGTGCCCCGTCGCTTCTGTTGAAGTATCAGGATGTTGGTGATTCTCAGAATGCGCCTCTTTCTCTGAGGGTGCATGAGCAAAATGGTACAAACTATGCTCAAACCCCTTTAGCGTAGTTTCATCGTAAATCGTCGCCAGATACTCTTTGAACACATCTTCATTGCCAATGCCCGCGTAGCGGTCGTAATAGCTATATAGAAAGTACCCCAACGGAATTGAATAAGCAGGATTTGATAACTGAGCAATCACGCGCGCCTTGGTTTTCGCATCCAAAGGAAGCGCCAATATGTAAGCATCTAACGTCACACCAGCGATAGTAAACAGAGCCGCATCACGAGTCAGAGTCGCCGAGTAACTCAAACCAGAAACGACCTGGTTTTTCAAAACTTCACTTGAACTGAAGACACCACCAATCACAGGCGTTTCTGAAAGTTGCGCATGCACACTTCCCGCCACCAAACTAAGTGGTAATGCACTTAGCAATGCCGCTGAACAGTGAGAACGAAAAAGCTTATTCATTGGGTATCCTTTGACTTGGCAATCGATTTATAAAACCGGCGTATTGTTTCATTCCATACTCATTAGTCAACCTTAGTTTGCGGCGAGAAAAAATGACAGGCTGTCTGTTATTGAGCAGGTTAATACTTAATTGCTGATTTATTTATATGAAACTTAGAGACTAATCACACAATTAGCTGTTATTTGTATCATTTATTGGAGCAATTTAACCTAAGATTAGGGCATTGATTTCCACTACGGCACCCAAAATGAACAAGTTGGTCGGAAGACACTTAGAAGAGATGGCCGATATTCGTTCGACTCGAAAACAGAAAATCGTTTACTCCTTCTCGCTTACCTCTGCAGCGTTATTCATTTTCTATACGTGGGCTTATTTCCAGGATGGCTATTACACCCTGTCCGTCTTTGAAATGATGTTCGCCGTTATTGCCGTAATTAACGCCATCTACATAAAAAAGGTCCAAGAACCTCACTATTGTGAGATCTTGCTGAGCTGTGTATTGCTGGTTCAAGGTGTGGTGCTGTTTCTCTACAGTGGAACCATCCCGGAGCGAATGCTTTGGCTCTATCCGATTTTGGCCGCAGTGATCTTTATTAACGAATTTCGCATGGGGTTAATTCTCAGCGTCACCTTCTTACTGTTTCTTAGCGGCTTGATGGCGTTAATACCTCATAAATTCGCACTGCCGTTTAATAGCACTCACCGATTTTCACTTAGCTTGGTAACCATGAGTGCCGTATGCCATGTCTCCTCTTATTACTACACCAAGGCCGTTGGTTATATTCAGCGTCTATATCAAGAAGGGATTGAGGACCTCGCTTATCGAGATCAACTCACTGGGCTGGCTAACCGTTGGAGTTTTGAACGTTGGGCAATTGAGAAACTCAACACCGTCAACCCCAACAACAGTGTCACTGCTTTGGTGTTCTTAGATATTGATAACTTCAAGACCATCAATGACAGCTTTGGACATGACGTCGGCGACAGTGTGTTGCAGCACTTCGCTCAACGCCTGAAAAACAATGTCCGCAACAAAGACAGATCGACTCATAAACACGATTACTCGATTGCTCGTTTCGCTGGCGATGAGTTTGTATTGATGCTTTATGATGTAAGAAGCAAGCAGGACTTGGATGGTATTTTGCAGAGAATCAGCGGCCTATTTGAAAACGAGAATTTAACCAATAACCAAGTCGGTAAGCTCACTTTGAGTATCGGTGTTGCGATGTACCCAACTGATGCTAAAGATCTTGCTGAATTGACGCGCTGTGCAGACAAAGCAATGTACTTTGCCAAACACTCTGGAAAAAACCGTTTCGCTTATTATCAAGACGACCTGACAACGCCTTTAATTGAAGACATGAAGTGTTTTGAGCCGTGCAAATCCGTAGAGACAATACCAACTAATGTCACCGCATTACACCAACAATCCAGCTAACCCGCCATATACATAGCCCATAAGCTAACAAGTCCGATAATCACTATCCAAACGACTTGGCGCTGTTTACTCGGGCTCATTTTCTTTGGTTTTAGAACGGGTTTCAAAGCCGCGTTTTTCGCTGATTGAAAGAAGGGTCTATCAAGCTCTTCTTTCTTTCTTCTACGTCGAAATGCCGCGTTTGCCACCTCAGTAAAACGCTGACGTTGGTCAGTGGTGAAGTCGTTCTCAAAACCAACTCGGCCACTTCTATCGTTGTGTTTAGATTGCACAGCCATCGTCGCCTCCTTGGCTAGACTATCCCTTATTGTAAGTATAGTCAGTAATCGCGAATTTTCTGATATTCAAGTGGACGAATATCACACTAGCTCTAGCCTATGTTGTTTAAAACCCCTTTCAGTTCCTTTGGGCCTTCATGTTGCGGCCCTTTTCACTTGTTCGAATTTTTCAAACAAGCTCTTCAATTTTGCTCTCTGTTTGAAGCGGGGCTTCCTGCTTAGACTATGGGTATTGAAAAGTTTGGAGGCAACAACCATGGAAAATCGACGTATTACCCAAATCATGAATGCTCAGGCAACGTCCGACGGCGATGGTGTAAAGATCCAACGAGCAGCGGGTTTTAACAACGCTAACTTTTCACCTTTCTTGATGATTGATGAACTCAAATCTGACGAGAGTAAAGATTATGTAGGCGGCTTTCCACCTCACCCTCACCGCGGCATCGAGACTCTGACTTACATGCTTCAAGGTCACTTCCAACACAAGGACCACATGGGCAATGTTGGTGAGCTTCGCAGTGGCGGCGCTCAGTGGATGGCAGCGGGTCGCGGTGTTATTCACAGTGAAATGCCGATGATGGAAGAGGGTTCACTGCACGGGTTCCAAATTTGGATTAACCAACCCGCTCGCGACAAAATGAAGCCTGCTCAATACCATGATTTTCAGAGTGACACAGTGACTGAGTTCCGTAGCGAAGAAGTAGGACTGCTGCGTCTTATTGCCGGAAATACATCAATTGAAACTACTCCGTTAGCAGGGCCTCTTCAAACCACCGGAGTGCCAGTTAATGTTTCGGACTGGCGAGCGCATTCAGGACAAGCTCTGACACTCACAACAGAGCGCCATCACAACGCGTTTGTTTATGTTTATAAAGGTTCGGTTGATTTAGGATCACAAGCTTTGATTGCAGGACAATTGGCGTTATTGAGTAAGGCTGAAATTCTGGCGATAAATGCGAACGAGGAATCTGGTGTACTGATTTTTTCAGGAGAGCCCATTAATGAACCCGTTGTTCACTATGGACCGTTTGTGATGAATAGCATGGAAGAGATAGAACAAACTATCCATGACTTTAACAATGGTGTCTTTGAAACCTATTAAGAATTTTGTCTTCTCGTTGGAAGGCTACTAAAACGTGACGTTATCCACTGCCAAGAATATCGTTCACTGATTCGCCACGCTCACTTAGAGCGTGGCTTTTTTCTTGGTTGTTAAGAGAGCTCAGCAACCAATAACGTTACAGGTACTCACAAAGGTAAGCTGTTGCTTCTGCTACCTTAACGTCGAACGAAGAGTCACCCGCCACTTCAAACGAATCACCTGATTTAAACGTCGACCAATCGTCTTCACCAACACGTTTAATCGTTAGCGCACCTTTTACTACTGTCATTCTTTCTGGGGCAGCGGTACCAAACGTAAACTCACCCGCTTGCATCACACCTACACTAACGTCTTCACCTTCTTGTGAAAAACCAAGAGACTTAACGCCACCATCGAAATAGGTATTTTCTTTAATCATTGTACTTCCTTGTCTTTATTCAGAACGGCGTGAGCTTATCAAATGCCTCATCACCAAAATTACGTGCTTGATTGTTTTAACTAATTCACCCGTTTCCTACAAGCAATTAATCGTCATAAGTTAGTGCTTTTGAGTGTTCAATCAACTCGCACCAGTATCGTCTTAGGTAGCAAACTGGTATTAGCTTGGAGCAAACGGCTGCTAACCCGAAGTGTGAGTTTGCTTCACAATGTCGATCCTGCTTCTAACTTTGACAACTTTGATTGCAAACTGAGTATTCAATAAATAAAATCGTCCTTTGGTAGATGAAGGAAACAGCCATCAAAATGGGACAAAAGGATTCGAAAAGCAGGGACTTATTGACTCAGGCGCTGTTTTATCTGCTTTTATTGGCCGGACTTATCGCTGCTGTCTTTGCCAGTTATACCGCTTATCAAACTCATCAGAAGTTTATTGATCCGAGTAATGTCTACGGCACATGGATTGAGGTAGGTGCGCCCCCTTATGACACCGATATTCTCTCTCTATCAGAGCAAGGTGTGGTCATGAACCATCGCCTGATCAGTACCAACTTCAAGTTCAATGGCAAAACCATCACCATCAATACCGGATCAGGCGAAACCGTGTATGCGATAAGTGGTACCTTCAATTCACCTCAATTGAAACGTCTAGTACCCGAGATTCCAACACAACAGTTTGTAAAAGAAGGATACGAGCACACAGCTATCCCTCTAAACAGCAGCGCCGTGCAGCAAAGACGCGCATCTTTGGCCGAACAATTCAGTAAATAAGCCATCTTTCCGTTTAGCACTTAGAAATAAGTAGCTTTCAAAAACACCACATCACTTCCATTTTTCAACATAAAAACATGTAACTTCAAAATATTGCATCACGTCGTGTCGTAAAAGCTCACCTATGAGACTTTTCCACTAGCTGCAATAATTTTATAAAACATGGACTCGACCTCTCACCCACTGCGCAACAACTTTGTAACAAGTTGTGATTTTTTCGTTGTCCATCGAAAACGGATTTATTTTCACTTATGAAATTAAAACTCTCTCGAATACTGAACTCGACGCCCCACCTTAGGGGCTGACATGAAGTAACGACCGATTTAACTGATCGCTGTGTACTTCAACCACATTCAAGGAGTGAGAAAAATATGATTCGTTTAAACACGTGTGCGACCGGTATAGCACTAGCGCTATCAGGCACCGCACTGGCCGCACCTACCGCACCAAACATTGATATGTATGGTTCTAATAACCTGCAGTTCTCTAAGATTGAACTTGCGATGGAGACAACCTCTGGCTACAACGACATGGTTAAATACCACGACAAAGCCAAGATCGCGGTTAAGTTTAACCAATGGAGTGGCACCTCTGGCGACACTTACAACATCTACTTTGATGGCGTAAAAGTGGCGACGGGCGCGATCACTGGCAGTCAAACCACCGCGTCATTTGAATACGGCCAAGGTGGCTTGTATCAGATGGAAATTGAGGCTTGTGATGCCACAGGATGTAGCAAAAGTGCACCAGCACAAATCACCATTGCCGATACCGATGGTTCTCACCTTGCTCCACTCGCTATGAACATCGACCCAAACAATAAGACTTACAACACTGATCCTAATACGGTAGTGGGTACTTACTTTGTTGAATGGGGTATCTATGGTCGAGACTATACTGTCGACAACATACCTGCTGATAATCTGACCCACATCCTTTACGGCTTTATCCCAATCTGTGGTCCGAACGAGTCAGTGAAATCTGTCGGCGGCAACAGCTTCAACGCGCTCATGACAGCGTGTAAAGGCGTCAATGATTATGAGGTTGTAATTCACGACCCTTGGGCCGCATTCCAAAAAAGCTTTAACCAAGCGGGTCATGAATACAGCACGCCGATCAAAGGCAACTACGCGATGATGATGGCTTTGAAACAGCGTAATCCAGACTTGAAAATCATCCCTTCCATTGGTGGCTGGACTCTGTCTGATCCTTTCTTTGATTTTACGACCAAAGCTAACCGAGACACCTTCGTCGCTTCCGTTAAAAAATTCTTAAACACCTGGAAGTTCTACGACGGTGTTGATATCGACTGGGAATTCCCAGGTGGTGGCGGTGCTGCCGCTGATTTGGGTGACCCAGTGAACGACGGTCCTGCTTACATTGCTTTAATGGCTGAGCTACGCGCAATGCTAGACGAGCTCGAAGCTGAAACAGGACGTACCTACGAGCTCACATCTGCGATTGGTGTTGGTTACGACAAGATTGAAGACGTGAACTACGGCGTAGCGATTCAGTACATGGATTACATCTTCGCAATGACCTATGACTTCTACGGCGGCTGGAACAACGTGCTAGGTCATCAAACAGCACTCAACTGTGGCAACTTCATGCGTCCTGGCCAATGTGATGGCAGTGGTATCGATGAAAATGGCGAACCGTACAAGGGGCCAGCTTACACCACAGACAATGGTATTCAGTTACTACTGGCTCAAGGCGTTCCTGCGAACAAATTGGTGGTTGGTACAGCGATGTATGGTCGAGGTTGGGAAGGTGTACTTCCATCGACTCTGAGCGATCCGACTGATCCAATGACAGGCGTGGGCAACGGTAAGCTTAAGGGCAGCACAGCACAAGGTGTTTGGGAAGATGGCGTCATCGACTACAAAGGCATTAAAGCCAATATGCTTGGGGCAAACAATCAAGGCATCAATGGCTTTGAGTACGGCTACGACGAACAAGCGGAAGCACCTTACGTCTGGAACCGCACCTCAGGTCAACTGATCACCTTTGATGACGACCGATCTGTGAAAGCGAAAGGTGCTTATGTACGTAGCCTTGGCCTAGCCGGTCTTTTCTCTTGGGAGATTGATGCAGACAATGGCGATATCTTAAATGCGATGCACGAAGGCTTAGCCGGTGGTACGACAGACCCAGTTAACCGCAAACCAACCGCATCGGCAGGTGCAGACCAATCAGTTGAAGGCCCAGCTTCTGTTTCTCTGGATGGCAGCGCTTCAAAAGATAGCGATGGCACCATTGCGAGTTACGCTTGGTCTCAAGTGAGCGGTACAGCAGTAACACTGACTAACGCTAATGCCGCTGTTGCAAGCTTCGATGTTGCTGAAGTGGCGCAACAAGAGACGCTCACCTTTAGCCTTACTGTAACGGACAACGAAGGCGCAACTTCGACAGACACTGTGATTGTGACGGTAACACCGAAGAACACTGGTCCAGTGAACACAGCTCCGGTCGCTGCTATCTCTGCACCGGCTGAGGTCAATGCTGGTGATGTTGTGGTAGTAGATGCTTCGGGATCAACCGATGCGGACAACGATACATTAAGCTTCACTTGGGATGTACCCGCAGAGCTTAACGCAACGGTTCAAGGTGCCTCTGTAAGTTTCGTTGCCGCTGAGTACACTCAAGACACACTAATGAACTTCTCTGTTACAGTCAGTGATGGGAGCGAAACCTCTGTGGCTTCAGCGTCGGTGAAGGTTCTTAAGAAAACAACGGGCGGCGGCACATGTAGCAATGCTTGGGATGCAAACACTATCTACAATGGTGGCGACCAAGTAACTCAAGGCAATACACTTTGGGAAGCGAAATGGTGGACGAAAGGAGACGATCCTTCACAATCTGGTCAATGGGGTGTTTGGAAAGAGATTGGCCCAGCAAGCTGTGCTAACTAAGATCATTTAAAACCCAAATTCAGCTAGAACCTAGGCTCAATTTAAACCCAAGCCTAATTAAAACCAAAGGCCAATCTCATCGCAGATTGGCCTTCTTTAGAGTCTAACATTTATCTAAAGCGACGTGATTAAATCAATGTGTCAAAGCTTTCAAAGACTTGTGGACACTTCATCACTCGACCATGCCCTTGACCTTGCGTGGTTACCAAAGTCACTCGCTCCATCTCGTTTGCAGCGCGTTCAGAGACCGAGTACTTGGTGAACTTATCTTTTTCATCATGCACGATAATCGTATTCGATTGGCGAAGCGCCAGTTTACCGTAAGGGTCAACCGATTGAATTGGGTAGTTAAACTGCTCTTCAACTTCACCCACCACCGCTTCAAACAGCTTCATCGAGTAGCCTGAACGAGCCACGCTGCCGAACAAGTTGTCTAAGTAATCCAGTACTGGTGCTATCAAAAGCAGTGGTTTGTTCTCAAGCTTCGCGTGTTTACACTCCAGAGCCGAAGCGGTACCCATACTGTGTCCAACCAAACCGGCAACGTCTTCGACAGTATCTAGAATCGCTTCCAAGCCGTTCACAAATGCAGGAATGTGACCATAAACACCATCACTACCACCGTGAGCGGGGTGATCGTAAGCAAGCGCGGTAAAACCTTTGGCCGCAATGTGTTCCATTAGAGGGTAGAACTGACTCGCAGTACCCGACCAACCATGCGTCAGTACCCAAACCGGACCACTACCAAGTGTATAGGTTTTCAGCACACCGTCGCGGGTTGCAACTTCACCTTTAATCAAACCTTGTGGCTCGCTATTTTTCGGCTCTGAACGCACAGGCGTTAGCAGCAGCTTACGCGCGGTTTTCTTGGCGTGGCTTGGCGCAAGAATGTAGTGCAAGTTAGTTGTCGCACCAATCAGGCTGCGTTTAATGCTGAATTTTGTTGAGGTATTGAAATAAATTTTGTCACTCATGACCGTTCCTTTTGTCCACTCTATAGTGAGTTGGCCTGTTAGCTCAGCCGAAAAAGAACGACCGTGCTTTTTGTTATTCTAAAAAATGGCACCCATACATTGGGAGCCAGTTTGTCTGTATTCTTTTTAACGACTTACCGTAACGATTTCGCGCTTCCAACTCGCGATTAAGCGCTCTACTCCACTCCAAAAGTGGCTATGGCTCGCCTGCTGACCATGCAGCGAGTAAAATAAATTTGCGCTTAAATACAAGCCATACAACTCAAAGATCGCCTGTTTCGGTTCTAAGTCAGCTCGAAATTGCTGGTTATCGATAGCTTTGGTTATCTGAATCGTCAGGTAGTCAATCCAGACTGCGATGGTTTTCTGCAACGCTTGTTGGATAACCGACTTGTCACTGCCTACATCTTTCCATGCATCGATAAACATACAACTGCCTTGAAAGGAGTGATTCCAGCCAAGCCAGTTGTCGAGTAATTGTTTAAGTTTGGCCTCAATATCGCCATCACCCAGCTCACGAGCGGGCATGATCACACGCTCTGTGAACACTTGGTTCGAGTATTCAAGTACCGCTAACTGCATGTTCTCTTTAGAATTGAAATGAGCAAAAAGACCACTTTTCGACATGCCGCATTGCTTCGCCAGCTCGCCAATGGTCAGGCTTTCCAAACCATTCTCGCTCGCTAGGGCAAATGCATGACTTAAAATATGCTCTTTAGTAATTTTTCCTTTGCTCATCATTCATCACATCAAATTGAGACCTGTTATTTTTAGCACGTTCGTTCTTTTTTGCAATTATTATTTGGTTCTACTCAAATTTGATTTCTGTGTCACTTCGACTTGTGGAAAAATGCAACAGTACTCAATGCGTTTAAATTCATCGTCGCTTAACGCTGCATTTGCTCTTTTTTCATCTCCTGCAAGGACTGCACATGACTTCTCTTTGGCAACAATTCGCGTTTTCCGCCTCGATCACTGGGCCTATCTGCCTGATGTTAGTACTCGGCGTCATGCTCAAGCGCATTGGATTGATCAATGAGAACTTTATCGACGTCGCATCAAAAGTGGTTTTTCAGGTCACCCTACCTGCAATGTTGTTCTTAAGTATCGTTCAGTCTGATCATGACTTCGCTGCCAGCGGCAAGTTGGTGGTATTCGGAGTCCTCGCTAATTTCCTATTCTTCCTATTTACTACGCTGTCGACTCGCTTAGCTTTTTCGGAGCCAAAAGATCAAGGTGTGATCGTTCAAGGAGGCTTTAGAGCAAACACCGCCATCATAGGTTTAGCCTATGTGGCAAATATCTATGGTAACGATGGCGTTGCACTGGCTGCGATTTATGTCGCCTCTTTAACTGTGCTCTACAACATTCAAGCTGTGGTTGCCCTAACGCCAAAAGGCCAAGAGTCCGGTCAACAAGCGGTACAAGTTATCGTGAAAACCCTGACCAAGAACCCTTTGATCATCGCCATCGCACTCGGAGTCGTGTTCTATGCTTTGTCGATTCCCGTCCCCCAAATGGTGTCTGATGCTGGTCAGTACTTTGCTAATATGACGCTGCCACTGGCACTTCTATGTACTGGTGGGTCGTTAGATATCGGCTCTCTAAAGAAAGACCAAGCCTCAACTTGGTTTGCCACCAGCTATAAATTGGTGCTGGCGCCACTCACCATTACCCTCGCGGCGCTATTTTTTGGCTTTAAAGAGCAAGACCTCGGGCTGATCTTCCTGATGAGCGCAGCCCCAACCGCCGCCGCTAGCTATGTGATGGCGCGAGCAATGGGAGGAAATTCAACCTTGGCTGCCAATATCATTGCACTGACAACAGTGATGTCACTAATCACTTGCACGCTGGGTATATTCACCTTGAAAGCAACTGGATTAATATAGCTGCGAGTCGCTTCAAATAAACAGGTTTTGACTGGGTAGAAACCACACTTTCTTTTGATTTAAAGCTAGAGCAAAACCCAAGAACACTGCTAACTTCTTGGAAAATTTTTCTAAGAGTCTTGTTATGTCTACCGCTAGTACACAACCGTCTACACATATCGCCAGCCTAGAGTTAGGCCGTGTCGTGGCTATTTTGGCGATCATCGGCTTACACTGCCAAATGGCCCTCTCTTATGCATTAATCGATGAGGTTCCATGGGTAGGTTATACCCTCAACCAAGCGGCTCGTTTTGCAGTTCCGCTGTTCTTCCTAATTTCTGGTTACCTCATTCAACCTAAGCTCATGCGCTCGCCATGGGAGACATTGACGAGTTATTCCAAGCCTCTTCTCAAGGTTTGGTTAGCTTGGAGCATCATTAGCTTACTGATGCCGTTCAATCTCGGTAAAGTGATGGAAGTTGGTTACCTAACTGAGCGAGAAGGCTACTGGGGCTTCCTGATGTCGACACCACTGAATAGCTTATTCGAAGGTGGTTTAGTGCATTTATGGTTCATCCCCGCCCTCATCTGCGCGGTTGCGATTCTCGCAATACTCATCGAAATGAAGCTAACCAAAGCTATTTTGCCTTTGGCGCTGGTGTTATACCTCTATGGCATCTTGGCGGGTAGCTACGCACCTTTGACTGAATTGGAAGCGCCGATTTTCACACGCAACGGTCCTTTCTTTAGCACACTGTTAGTCGCCCTTGGCTTTATGATTCGACAAAACAGTTGGCGACTCACTTCCAAGCAATCCATCGCGATGGCCGCATTAGGAATGACAATCCACTTTGGCGAAGCGGCTTGGTTGCTGGGATATGATGTCGCATTCAATATCAATGACTTCTTAGCGGGCACGGCACTGTGGGGCATCGGCGTGTTTATGTGGTTGCTTGCAAACCCAACCGCTGGTGACAAGCGTTGGGTTCGAGCTATTTCCAGCCGTATGCTTGGTATTTATGTGAGCCACCTACTACTGATCATCGTAATGTTTAATATCTGCGGAATGCTCGGTATTACAGGCTTGTCTAAAGATATTCTCACTTACAGCATGACGATAATTCTCAGCTTCGGCTTAGTCGTCGCCCTTGAAAAAAGCCCTTTGCGTCGTGTGCTGCTTCGCTGATTTATTGTCTGGTGTAACCTATTCAAAAACAAACCCGCTCATTACGATCAACGAGCGGGCTTCCCTTTTCAAATACACTTATCGTTAATCTAAACTCTCTTTCAGCCATTGCCGTGGTGATACACCTGCCACATGCTGGAAAGCGCGTGAGAACCCTGAATAGCTTGTGTATCCGACCTCATCGGCAACCCAATTGATGGGTTTATTTTGCAACAACAACGACTGAGCAACGGACACTCGCCATTTCTGAACATAATCCCCCGGAGTATCCCCGACTTCTCGTTTGAATGTTTCAATAAACTGAGTGCGAGACATAGCAGCAAGAGAGGCCATCTCCACCACAGAATAGTGACGAGCAGGAAGCTGATGTATAGCAGAAACCACGGAGGCTAGACGTGGGTGAGCAAGTGCCGAAAAGACCCCTTTGTTGATCTTCTGTTCCTCTATAAGGTGTCGAAAAATCAACGCCATTAAGGCATCACTCAGCCTATCCATCAAATATTGCTGACCCGAAGATTGCTGCGTCGACTCGCGAAACAGCGCATCGATTACATGGCTCAAATTCGGGGCACTTTTAAAGGGAATCACGATCACCTCAGGCAGAGCAGACAGCAGTGGGTTTGTCTGTCCGGAGCGATACTCGACGTTAGCACATACCAATTCTGCTCCCTCCCCAACGCCTTCTATTGCATGCGAGGTGTTGTTGGGTAGATACACAATACAGGGTTCAGAAAGCTGTTTAGGCTCACCACCGTTTCGGGCTAACACTAGCTCCCCGCGGGTCAAGACATGCAAGTGCCCCTGTGTGCCTTGCTCTCCATTAAAAGATGACACCCCGCAAAGGCGGCCGGAGTAAAACACACCAGTGCGTATCGAAAAATATTCCATCAGTTGTGACAACAGGTCCATAGCATCTCCGAACGATTCGCTTACTTTTTAGGTCTTTTGTCTCTCTATAGACCGGACAAGTCCGCTAATTTATTCATACAAGCTAACCAAACAGAGACAAGGAATACGCTATGTCACCTATCAAATCAGCAGGTAAAAAATTCACTCTTGCAGCAGCACTAATTGGCGCAAGTTTTTCAGTGATGGCAGCAGATATCGACATGAGCGTCGATAGCAATGATTTGGCGATTAAAGGTTATGATCCTGTAGCCTACTTTACGGATGCAGGCGCAGTACAAGGTTCACCTGAATATACGGCCACTTATAAAAATGCCATTTACCAGTTTGCAAGCAGCGACAACCGCGACCAATTCCGCGCAAATCCACAAGCGTATGCGCCACAATACGGCGGCTACTGTGCATTTGGTGTAGCAATGGGTAAGAAATTCGAAACAGACCCTAATGCATGGAAAATTGAGGACGGTAAGCTCTACTTGAACTTAGATAAATCCGTTCAAAAGCGTTGGTTGGAGGATACTCAAGTCTTTATTCAAGATGCCAACACCAACTGGACAACTATCAAGACCGTTGAGGCTAGCAAGCTCTAAAAGAAAACTGCCGTTTCCCTTCCCTGCCCTTAAATAAAAACGGAAGAGTATGATTCTTCCGTTTTTTGTTTCCATATCGATCAGCGTCTCTCTTTATCCACGCTTAAAGCGTCGCGTGAGATAAGGTGCACCAATCAAGATCCAGAGCATCCCAATCAAGATAGCCAGTGCGTTTACGGCTAAGAGCACGATACTGGTTGTTGCAGGCGAGACTAAAGACAGGCTCGATCCCACAATGACCGCAACACCGACTATCGAAGCAATAACCTGTTGCCAAGGGGTCAATTTCAAAGTTTCCGATCGGTCACTGCGCACCAACAATGCAATGAACAGCCCAAGTGCAGCAAACCATGAGAACACGTAAAGGGGTTGCAACAACTGCAAAGTACCAAAGAAATAGACCATCAATAACAACAGCCACAAACGCTTTGATTCCACTAACCGCTTCTGATTAGCGTATTTAAACTGGTAAACCTTCAGTGATATCAAAGCAATCAAGCCGCCTAAGCCGATTCCAACGACAATGTCTATCGGGTAATGAACACCCAACCAAACCCTAGCAGCGCCAGCAAGGAGCGACAGTGCAAACCAACTTACTATCGCTGTACTTAAACTGATATAGCCATGCAGCTCACCTCGCTTTGTTACCCAACCAAGTAACAGCCCAATAACTGCCGCCGCTTGGGTTGTGTGGCCGCTAGGAAAACTAAATCCGCTGGCTTGGGCCTGCTGCAAACTTGGAAGTAAATAGAAAGGACGTGGAATTGCGAAACCCATTTTTAGGAGATTGACCGAATAAGCCGTCGCCAACAAAGCAAAAGCAAACGTCAGACCATAGCGTAAAGGCAACAGCAGTAATAACAGTACCAACAATCCAACCGCAAATGCCCCTTCACCTAAACCATTACCAAAAGTGAGCAGGCTAGGAATGATAGGCATCGACTTAACCCAAGCTTGGAAAGAGCCCATAAGTGGCAGCTGCTTGGTATGAAGCTCACTTGCTTCATCGGTCAACTCATCAAGCACATGAAAAGCACTGATGTGGCTCGTCTCGATCCAAGATTTAAGAGCGTCGATATCAGTTGGATAACGGTACTTATCGACAACAACTGGCGTTAAAGGAGCAAGATAAACCTGACGAATTTCTTTGCCAAAATGCTTGGAGTTGAGAGCCGGGATGATTTCAGCACCAAAACGGTTCTCGATAGCGGGTTCTATATAACCAATGCTCTCTTTGGGCTGACAAGCAAAGACAACTCGATTGTCGTCTATATCAAGCTTCTCACCCACATCGACGTTTATCCCCGTCTCTTCGTACGTTTCTCGTTTCGCGGCAGCTCGAAAGGTCTCATCACTATCGATATACCCGCCTGGCAAAGAAAGAGTGCGCGTAAGGTAATCTTGAACCAGAACGACTTGCCCCTCTCCATTATGAATGACACAGATCGCGCCTTTGGGTTGATAAGGCTTAACCGGTTGCGAGTCTTGGTTTTGTTGAGCAAAGACCGACGAACTGAGCACGCTGATGAAGACTAAAAGTGGCAGTAACGCATGTTGCAAAATAAGGCGCCCATAATTGTAATAATATGACCGTCATTATGAATGTTGTTGCTTCAATATCCAGTTAAAATAAGAATCAGTTCTATTCTCTGGACCAAAACAACATTGGAACTTGTTCACCATTCCTATTGGTTAATTGCTTGCGCGCTTAAAACACTGTTTTCCTTACTTATAACCATCCCAACGTGATCGAACCAACGTTTTTTGCTGCAAAAATTGTTGATACTGAAGTGAATCGTGATTGTTATGTTATAACATTTCACAACTTCCGAAATATTTGCGGCTATCAGTGGTGCCTTTCGGAAGGGAACTAGAGTTAAAGGAAAACATAATGAAACTAAAACAACTCGCTGCTCTGTGTGCGCTCTCTATTGCTGGTAACGCTTATGCAGACGTTACTGTAAAAGAAACAGACAAATTCCAACATGTTGCAGAGAAAGTCAGCCAACTGACGGCGAAAGGTGAAAGCCCGCTGATCGTTATCGATATCGACAACACGCTTCTTACATCGACAAGCGATATCGGTGGTGACATTTGGTACCAATGGCAACGCGGAAAATTAGACGTAAAACCGTCAGCGGAAGACAAAGTAGGCTGTCTATTTGAAGACTCTATCGGTCTACTTTACGAACTAGTTCCAATGAAAATCATTGAAAACGACGTACCAGCAACCGTAAAAGGTTGGCAAGACAAAGGTCTGACTGTGATGGCACTGACATCACGCTCACCAAATTACCGCTATGCAACGGAACGTGAAATGGCTCGTGCTCAATACGACATGACACGTACTGCATTGAAAGAGAAAGGCTCTGACGAACTGCCTATCTATATCGATAATCCAAAACGTCCTCTGAGCTACATCAACGGCATCATGATGACGACAGGTATGAACAAAGGCACGATGCTGGAGTACATCCTAGACAAGACAGACCAAAGCTTTAGCAGTGTTGTCTTTATCGATGATAGCAAAAAGAACATCGTCAACATGGAAAAAGCCTATAAAGATGATGCTTCTGTCGACATGACAATCTTCCACTACACCAAAGTGGAACACGATCGTATGAAACAATATGGCTCTGTTCTGACTCAAGAACAGGCAGACAAAATGGCCAATGATTGGAAAGAATTAAATGTAGTTCTTGATAAAATTGCCCCAGCTCGACTTGGGGAAGCGTGTTTGGGGCAATAATCTAGACCGCTACATTTAGGGTCGTGGGGCGCGGAGCTTCACGACCTTTTTCTTTATCTGCTACCACCAAACCCTCGCGATTCCAGCCAAGTTTATCCTATACTCTTCCTTAATAAGTCTCTGTTTTTCAGGAAGAAGAATGACACTACTTCGGATCATTGCCGTTGGCCTTTTCACCTATTCAACGCTAGCTTTTGCTACACCTTGGACTTTTGTCAAAAGTGAAGATGGTATAACAATCCATAAACGCGACCACGGCAATGGCTTAGTAGAAGTCCGAGCTCAAATGCAAGTCGAAACGAGCTACTCCGGATTTTTGTTATTACTTGAAGACAGCGACAATGTACCCAACTGGATCGATAATGTATCGCACAGTGAAGTGCTGATGCAGATCTCTTCTAACGAAAACATTGTCTATACGCAATTCAAAGCCCCTTGGCCAGCCCGTGACAGAGACATGGTTACCTACTCCAAATACGAAGTGGAAGAGGGTCAATTTACCCTGACTATCAAAGACGCGTCGAACTACCTTGCAAACGAATCTGGGTATATTCGTATTCGCGATGTGGATGCTATCTGGACTCTGCAGCCACTCACTAACGGTTTCACACACATCAACTACACCGCCTATGCAAACGCAGGTGGGATACTGCCTGATTGGTTAATGAATCGCTTGTCGGCGAACAACGCCTTTAGCACCTTTCAAAAACTCAAAAATCAGTTACCAAAGTACCAAGGGAAACAGCACCCCAATTTGAGCCAATAGAGTGTTGTTTTTCATTCGTCAGAGAATTTACCAGCCACTGCTTTAATTACGCCTCGCCAAGTCGCGAGCAAGAATCAAAGCCAAGCCAAAGATCTGCAGAAAAAGGGCGATGTTTTTATATAACGTCATTTGCTCTTCAAGGGCCTGAAGAAGCTCAGATAGGGTTAGATTATCAAGATAGAAATCGTCAATGCGCGTTCGTTGAGATTGCTGAGCTTGATTAATCATCATCATGATCTCAGAAAGGTTTTCGACGGTGATCTCGGGAACATCCCCACTGACCCACACACCTAGCTGACCTCGCATCGCTTCCTCCAACTCAGGTGTGACCGCAGAGTTGGATGAGGTGCTGATGTCCATGTGTAACAGCATGGATTCGCGCTTACGTTCTAAGGTCTCTATGGTGTTCCACGCCAGCTGAATAGAGTAGATGTTACCCTGCTGACGCTCACGATATTGGGCCTGCTCAACCACCATTTTGTCGAGTACTAGACTCGACACCACAATGGCCAGAATATTGAGCACCAAGCCAGTTAAAACAATCATCCATGGTGGAGGTAGGCGTAACGCCATGGCAATCCTTACATGAGTTTATCAAATGGAAGATAAATCAAGTTTAGGACAACCAGAGACACCATGCTGCCAAAGGTTAAATACATGCCTCGCTTTCTACCTTTTAGACTACGCGCCAGAATACTTTTACCGTGAATAATACGACCAGCGATGAAAGAGATACCGATAATATGAATCAACCAGATATTGGCACCATTGAACTCTAACAATGCCATTAGAATCACAGTTATCGGGATATAGTCCATCGCATTACTCTGCGCAGAGCGAGCGATTTGCAGCGATTCAACACCACCATCTGCATGGGCGACCTGATTCTTCCTTCTCTGCTTGATCACTTCAATGGCTAACCAAAGCATAATAAGGGCGAGTAAAGAGGCGTATAACGCTGTAACCATGGTGTTTCCTTTTTCTAAGCGATAACAATAGATAATGAGCAACTTAGAGAGGTACCAAGCTTGCTCGTCAGTTTGTAAGAGATCTCTTACAACCGCTGTGAGAGATCTCAAATAAGCTTCGCAGAATATACTCAAAAAACAAACTCAACTTATTGTTTTCTAACGATCAGCGCACAATTCTTTCTATTTATTGAGCTGAATTATAAATTTCCTCCATTGCGAGTGAAGTCACTAGGGTGTTTAATTAAGTTGTCGACAGGGAGTTGGCAGGAACAGGAAAAAGCCTAACGGATTAGGTATCTTCAGGAAGAAGATTTGATAACACAGGATGGGTTATCAGCAAGGAAGTTGTACTCTAGGAAGAGTTGCTTATCAGGATGATAAGGTCAAGGACACCGCTAGGAAGGCGATGAATTGGATAGGTTAATGGAGTTAACCAAGTCAAGGAACGATGCAGGGAGCATACGTTACCTTATTTAAATATAAATAAGAAACAACGTTGGTAGCAGGACGGCTACGAAAAAGAACAGACCCCGTTTGGTGAAAGCCAAGCGGGGTTTATCTTTTTAGAGACCAGAGCAATGTCTTAGAAACCAGGATCTTAGAAACCAAAGCAAAATCGCCAATGTCGCATTTGGTCTTTTACCAAGTCCAATCTTCGATGGTCCCTTTCAACATATAAAAATGAACTGGCTACAAAAGCACATTCATCACTAACATCGCACCAAACGCATTCAGCACCGAGATAGCAATCATCACTGGAATGTAACGCCCTTCAGTACCGATAGGACCCATGATACGTCCCATGTACTGCACCTGAGAGCCCATTAGGTAGATCGCAGGGGCTAAGATCGCGATATGGGTACCATTTAAGATGCCTTGGTCAAATAGGGTAATCACAACGCCTACAGCGCCACCCATCGACATCCAAGCTCCGATGAGTACTGTAGCGGCTTCACCCGGCAGGCCGAACACAGCCATGATAGGGGCGAACACACTGCCCATCAGATCGAGTGCACCAGTGATTTGCAACGCTTTGATAATCACAAACGCCATTAACACGTTTGGTAACGTCGAAGTGGTCGCGATCACCCAGCCTTTTTTAGCGCCTTCAACGAAAACATCCGTCACCATAGGTTTCTTTGCTTTTACTTCGCTCATTACGCTGCCTCCTCAGTCATATTCTGTTTTTTACTTGAGTCCGATTTGTCTTCTTTACCTTCTGTGATGTTCAGATAAATACGGAATAGGTTGGCACCGACAAACTTAAAGACAAACATCACCGCAACGGCAAGGCCGATAGAAGATGAGACCGCAAGTGAGCCATCGATAGTGGTTAGGGTAAAGAGCACGGCGCCAGAGGAGAAGAAGTTCACAATGGCAGCACCCGCAGTAAATTGAAACATGGTAAAGACGTCAGTTTCACGCTTGGTCAGGTGCCCTTCATCTTTGAGCTGCCTTGTCATAGCCGCCCCAGCATCGGTACTTTGCAAAGACGCGATTAGCGCCAAGCCTGAGTTACCCGGAATGCCCATCAGTGGACGCAGCAGAGGCGTTAAGAGTTTACGTGCAGCATCTAACGCGCCGTAATGTTCCAGAACATTGATCATCCCTAGCGCGAACATCACGGTAGGAATCAAAGTTAACGCAAAAATGAAGCCATCACGCGCGCCGCTACCGCCTTTACCTCGCAAGGAAGTTGTCGCGGCTTGAACGCCATCAGCCGTCTCGGTAACATCATAAGCGACCTTGCCGAATGAACCGTTTAGAGTCGTAAAATCAAAAACACCATACCACTCGTTAGATTTGAGCAGCCCGGAAAAGAACACTATCGCGAATGCGAGAGCTATGTAACAACCAATCGTCACTTTGCGATCGGTTTGAACAGGATTAGTCATAATCGCCTCTATACATCTTGTTTTATGTGGAACAGAACACGTATAGATAGTGCAAACTTATGCAGTAGAGATTAATGACCAAAATCAATTAGTCGATAATATTACCAATCACAAACCAAGCAACATTTAGAACTGTGATTAAGCTTTAAATATAGACATTAGAACCATTAATAATTTAATATTTAGAGCACAAAACCAATCCTTGTAAAAACGCAAAAACTCAACATTCACCCACTAAAAATATCAATCCCTCAAAATATATAACATCCCATTCTAATTATCTCTGAAAGTGATGTGAGAGATCTCTTACGCTTATTTTCACCCTATTTATCTTTGTTATTAAATACAGTCACTTAGTTAGTGATATTAGTTCAAAAATCAACAGTATTTCATACTAATAGTTAGGTAAATCAGGCACAGCAAAACCTGAGCTTTAATAGAAAAGATCTGAGCTGAATGCGAAATTTCGGCCTTGATAGCTGCTATAGACTGCGATCAGCCAATCGGAAGGAAAGAGAGCAGTGGTTGTTATGGAAATGAGAACATTAAAGTACCAAGTAATGGGCAAAGGCATGTGGATCAGTGCGACCGTTTCACGCGTTGTTGCTGACAAACTTGCACTAGAATACCAGTCTTACGGCTGGCCAGTAGAAGTGTGTGCCGTCGACCAAGCCGTTATCTTTGAATGTAGCGCAGCATAGGGCGTGTTGATCTTTCGAGCTGATTTTTGCAGCGAGTTGCTGGGTATTTCTACAAGGCAGAGGTTTTGATGTGTAGCTGGCCTACATGAAAAGCCGATAACGCAGTAGAAATGACCAGCAAACGCTGCCCGAAGGGTTCGAGCTGGGCGCCCCCGCAAAAAGCGTTTTACTCTTTGTTGAGGGTGATTTGCTTAGAATGACTAGGCTACTTCCCCCTCGCCGCGACTAAAACGCTTTTGACTAGGCGTCCCCATCCGAACAAAACTTAACCACGAAAGGTCAACACGCCCTAGTAGTGGCGATTAAGATCAAGCTCTATCAACCATCGTTGATAGAGCTTTTTCTTTTTATGACTTCAAACATTAACCAATTGAATTATTAAGAGTTCTATCACACTACGCTCGAATAATTGGGTCTACGCTTTTACGCGTACTGATTCAGCTAATTGCATGGAGCGTAAATTATGGCAGGCACAAAGATTTTCGCCTTTTTCTTGGCGATTCTTCCCTCTTTATCTTTTGCCAGTGAGGTAGGCGCAGCTCATTCGCTCAACCTCACGCAATCTTCCATCGGCTATCTGTGTCTTGCCATTTTCGTCATCGCTTATGTATTTGTAATGATGGAAGAATACCTTCAATTGAGAAAGTCCAAACCGGTCCTGCTCGCGGCTGGTCTTATCTGGATTGCGATTGGCTTAACCTATCAAAATTACCAGCAAATCGAAGTAGCTCAACAAGCACTAGAGCACAACCTGTTGGAATATGCCGAATTACTACTGTTCTTATTGGTGGCCATGACTTATATCAGCGCCATGGAAGAGCGTCGCCTGTTTGATGCTCTGCAGGCTTGGATGGTGGGTAAAGGGTTCAACTATCGTTCACTGTTTTGGCTTACGGGCATTCTATCGTTCTTCATCTCTCCCATTGCCGACAACCTGACCACGGCGTTGCTGATGTGCGCCGTGGTGCTCAAAGTCGCAGGTTCGAATCCGAAGTTTGTAAACCTCGCCTGTGTTAACATTGTCATTGCTGCCAATGCTGGCGGCGCATTTAGCCCATTTGGTGACATTACGACACTCATGGTTTGGCAAGCGGGCTACGTGAGCTTCTCCGAGTTTATGCCGCTGTTTATTCCGTCGGCGGTCAACTATCTCGCGCCAGCGTTGATCATGTCTTACTTTGTTCCGACCACACAGCCAGACACCGTTCACCAGCACGTGGAGCTTAAACGCGGTGCCAAACGAATTGTATTCCTATTCATCATGACCATTGCAACCGCTGTGGCTTTCCACGCTGTGATTCACTTCCCACCAGTGATCGGCATGATGATGGGATTAGCATACCTGCAGTTCTTTGGCTTTTTCCTACGCAAAACCCTACCTAAATCGTTAGCCAAGAAGAAAGCAATTGCGATTGCTAACCACGACGAAGCGGCACTCAAGCGTTTAGGTTCAGTGGTCCCCTTTGATGTATTCCGACGTGTTTCACACGCCGAGTGGGACACCCTGCTATTCTTCTATGGCGTTGTAATGTGTGTTGGCGGCCTGAGCCTACTCGGATACTTAGAATTAGCGTCTGGCGTCATGTACAGCCAATGGAACCCAATTTGGGCCAATATTATGGTGGGAGTACTGTCTGCGATTGTCGATAACATTCCGGTGATGTTTGCGGTGCTCTCTATGGAGCCGGCCATGTCGATCGGTAACTGGCTTCTCATTACATTAACCGCAGGAGTTGGGGGGAGCTTACTCTCAATTGGTAGCGCCGCAGGTGTCGCGTTGATGGGCGCAGCACACGGCAAGTACACCTTCTTTGGTCACCTAAAATGGATGCCTGTTATCGCAATTGGTTATGCGCTGAGTATTGCCGTACATCTCGCGATGAATTCAAGCCTATTTTGACACTCAAGGTAACCTGCTTTTGGCTGGGCCAAAATGGAGTGAAGCGCTCGAAAGAGAAATGGCCGTCGAGTGAGGTGAATGGCTGCTCGGCGGATTATTGTTTTGATTCAGGCACGCGTGTCCAAACGTTACTCAGCTGCATGCCTGGACAGCCGTTACAAGTCAGTTTTTTGCCATCATTATGAATACGCATCACCAAACCAGGTCCTCTTTTGCTGCTCGCTGAGTTCAGTTCGATGCTTATCAAGTCGTCATCTACGCTGTAGTCGCGTGTAACGCTGGTATCCATGGTTTGGTAGCGCACTTTACCCGATTCAAAGATCAAATAACTCTCGTTCTCCGGGTTTTCGTACATACCGCTGAAAAGGACCAATTGAGGGACCTCAAATGGTTTCGTTGTTTCGCTCAAACACCCAGTCAATAAAACGCTGCTACACCCAATCGCCGTAATCATTTGTCGGTTCATAGAGGTTTTCTGCTTTTATATTTCTTCCGTAATTTGTAAATGATAAGCACGGAATTATAGAAACACCAGAAAACAATAAGAGCATTTATTCAACTTATTGATAGACTTCCTTCTAATTTCAGCAGCGCTGACTTTCTCTCAACACCACCAGCATAGCCTGTTAGTTTGCCATTTTTACCGATCACACGATGACACGGTACTATGATGGAAACTGGATTTTTTCCGTTAGCCAAACCCACTGCTCTAACCGCTTTAGGATTACCAATCTCATTAGCAAGCTGCTGGTAACTCCATGTTTCACCGAAAGGAATACGCATTAATGCTTGCCAAACCGACTGCTGAAATGGCGTCCCCTCCGCCGCGACAGGTACGGAAAAATAGTTCAGTTTTCCAGAAAAATAGTCATCGAGTTGGCGTTTAGTTTCTGTAAACAGCTGGAACGCATCATCTTGTAAGCCAAGCTCTTCTGGCTTAGTTGTATGAGTTTCAAACCAAACACCCAATAACCCATCATCGCAGCCTTGAATCGTCACAATACCCAGCGGGCTATTGTAGTAAGTAAATCGTTTAATCATTGTCATTTATCCTCGTCTCAATACTAAACCGCGTAGTTTAGAAATGGCTCCAGCAATGGAATGTCGCATAGCTACCCCATGGTGAGACTTTGTTCGCTGTGATATTGGCGTGTTGGTCGATGAATTTCTTCACGATCAAATCGCCAATGAGCAGGTGATCCGGTTCGCTCAAACCTCTCAACAATGCATATTGCACTGTCCACGGTCCAATCCCTTTCAGATCAAGCCATTTGCTCGGGTGTTGATGCTGGTTTTCAACCATGTAAGCCGCAAATCGGTGCAAAGTGTCTTTGCGACTCTGAGGCATTCTTAGAAAACTGATGTCTGCCTGCGACACTTGTTCAGGGGTTGGAAAGTAGAGAACTCCTTCTTTCGGTGACAGCTGTTTAGCCAATAAATTCAACTGACCGATAGCGGCTTTAACCGATACTTGCTGACCTAAAATCGCACGCACACCCGCTTCCCAAGGCGACCATACTCCTGGAATACGAATGCCGGTTTCTTTAATCAGAGTAGAATCTACATTATCTAGGTGCGCTTCAACGCGATTAATGTCGACATCGAGATCAAACATGCGACGAATCTGGCGGATCAGATTGCGCAGCTGATTCATCTGGCTAAGCTCAAACTCCACTTCCAAAGCACTGCCTGCTTGTTTACTATTTTTATCACAGCGAATACGAAACCAGCCAGTGGCTCCATTGATGGTCACTGTACGTTGGTAATAATCTTCACCAACCTCTTCAACACCCTCAATCATACGTTTGCGATAAAAGTTCAGCATATGAGACCAATTAATCGAACCCTTAATCGGTAAGCGCACAGTGTTGGTCGTCGCATTGTCAGATCCAGACTTTCGGATCTGCGATGGCGACAACTTCATAACCTTAACAAAGGCATCATTGAAACGGCGCGTGCTATTAAACCCGCAAGCAAACCCGATATCAGTAATGCTCATTTGACTGTTGTGAAGTAGCTGCTTCGCGAACATAAGCTGGTTATAGATCGCATACTGCTTAGGCGACACGCCCATGTACTTACTAAACAAGCTACGTAGATAGCGATCGGATATGCCCAAGCGAGCACACAGCGCCACGCTGTTCCCCTCAGCTAAACCGCCCTCTTCAATCAGCTTTTGCGCTCGCAGAAAAGTGGTCTCAACGCCCTTCCATGCTGGTGAAAAAGGGGCGCTATCTGGGCGACAGCGCAGACAAGGGCGATAACCCGCTTGCAACGCCTGTGCTTGGTTCGAGAAATACTCAACGTTTTGCTCTTTCGGTGGTGACGCTGGGCAGATAGGACGACAGAATATACCCGTTGTTTTCACCGCAATAAAAAACAGGCCATCAAAACGAGCGTCTCTAGCAAGGCGCGCTTGTTGACACTGAGCACTACTGAGATCGCTGTATTGATGAATCTTGCCTTCCATATACCTACCTTCAAACCTATAACGTCAAGTGATGAATTAAAGTGTACCGACAAGCGAAGCGAACGCTAGCCATTTTCGGAAGTGAATATGCATTAAATTGAATTTTTTAATTTGCTTTTCACATAGTTCAGCTACCCTTAAAAAGAAAGAAAGGTTTCTCTCGCAACGTCACAGCTGTCACTTGGCGCTTAAGATGCCGAGGCTGGCTGAATAAAAAGGAATAATTGGCTATGGATCTGCACACCTGTCGCATTGTTCTCAAGAACAAGCAAGTTCTCACCTGTCAGTCTGTCGAACAGTCTCTTGGCTTTCTCGAAGATACTTCCCAGAGCGGCATCTCAATGATTGAGATCGACGCCACTGACGGTCATCAAATCCACTCTTACATGTCTCACTCGTTAGAAGAGTCCATTGAGAACTTAATGAATTTATGACATCTCACATGTGTCACTCGCCTTCGCTGGCTTAAAACTATAATGGCTCCCAATCGGGAGCCATTATTTCTTCATATGTAGCGTGGTGTTCGCTTTCACCAATCAACAATTGTTATTAACAACGATGATTACTCAGATGCTGTGTCTGCTGCTTGCTGCAATGTGTAAGCTGTCGATGGATCAATCTCTTTCACCAGCTCTTCCACCTGCATGATTGCATCCACAGAGGTGCTTGATTTGCGGTAGCTAAGGTAAATAGGACGATACCAGTCTTCTACACCTTTCACCTTATGTAGCTGCCCTGATTCAATGAACGGCTCAACCAAAGATACTGGTAGGTAAGCACTACCACCTTTTTCGAGAATAAAGTCCAAAGCAATACGTGCTGTTGACGTGCGCAAGTAAGGAGCGGGAACTTTTGGATGACGCTCAGCATGCTCTGAACCAAAGCGAGTGCCCCAATCAACATATACATATTTATTTTGGAATACGCTCTCAAGATCATCGGGCTCGGTCGACACCAAGACTAGAACTAAATCCGCGACCTTTTTGCAGTTCAGCTCCTCAGCTTTAATCTGATCAAACGCGAAAGCCATATCCAACGTGCGCTCTAGCAGACTGCGGTTAAGTTGCTCACGACCCATTACTTCAGCCATAAAGCCGTAACCACCGAAAGAGTCTGTTACAACACTCAAACAGTTCTGTAAGTATGCATCCCAGATATTTGGTGTGCCGCCCATAGTTAATTGCAGCGCCTTACCACTTTCCAACGAGAGCTCAAACTTAGCCTGTTGAAGGGTTGAAACCATCACTTCTGCATAACCAATTAAACGCTCGCCAGAGGAAGTCAGCTTAATATTGTTGCGATCGCGTATAAAAAGCTGAGTATCAAAATAGCCTTCAAGCTGCTTGATACGGGCACTCACGGCCGCTTGAGTTAAATACAAGTTTTCAGCGGCACGACCAAAATGACGTACCCTTGCAACCTCTAGAAAGGTTCTAAATACTTTCACATCCATCAAATACATCTCTGTAATAAATCTGCTAACTAGCAGATCTAGGATTGTTTATCGTAAGGGCAAAAACGTTTTGTTTTCCATTTTTGCCTTTTAACAATATTTTCGCGTGAGCAACAAAAACACTAATTTCAATCCAACCACATTACTGAGGCTGTTATGTCTGAGACCGAATTCCGACACGGAAAAAAACGTTTTTATGACACCAATAAATTCCCAAGAGGGTTTGCTAAGTCAGGTGATTTTACTCTTGTCGAAGAAGAAATCCTAACCTTGTTTGGTGATACCATGCTAGCACTTGAATCCGGTGAACTTGCACCGATCAACGCTGAAGAAAAACACTTTGTGAAAGTGTTATCGCACCCTCACAAGGCGAAGTCTAAGTTAGAGCGTGTTTGGTTGAAATACATCCAGCTTGCTCGCGGGCGTCGTCGCTTCCACACTCTTAATGGCTGCAAACGTGGCGAAGTGCCAAGAGAAGAGTACGACAGCGAGTTAGTGTTGGAAGATTAATCTTCTGAGCTCAAGGTGTTTTTGCGCCTTGAGCTTACTTCCTAACACACCTTCTACAAGTGTAGCGAATAAGGCTACCTTTACAATATTTTTATAAATTTCATAATGATAGCGTTATTACGCTCGCTGTCAGGCTTTTGCACATCGACGCTTCCCCTTCAAGATCCACTACTCATTAACGCCATCTTCAATCCAAAAAAAATTTACCGTTTTCATATCTCCAGATTCACACTAATTCACAGCTCACAACCCCATCAAAAATTCCTTTTTTGACAAGCAGATGAAGCTTGTTTAACGAAGATAAATATCCCTGTACATATTGTGCAATTTTGAGACTTACTGTCACAGATATCATTAAAAAACTAAAAATTTGACCTAAAACAATGGCAGAAACAGATCACTTATTTTATAATGCGAATTAATGTTTCAGCACACTATAAATTATTTATCTTAGGGGCTACAAAAATGAGACTTATTCCTTTAAACAACGCGGCACAAGTAGGTAAATGGGCAGCTCGTCACATCGTTGACGCAATCAAAGCATTCAACCCAACAGCTGATCGTCCATTCGTTCTTGGTCTACCTACTGGTGGCACACCACTAACGACTTACAAAGAGCTAATCGCGCTATACAACGCGGGTGAAGTTAGCTTTAAAAACGTTGTTACTTTCAACATGGATGAGTACGTAGGTATCGATCCTAACCACCCTGAGTCTTACCGTACTTTCATGTACACAAACTTCTTCAACCACGTTGATATTCAAGAAGAGAACATCAACCTACTAGACGGCCAAGCAGAAGACATCGACGCTCACTGTGCAGCTTACGAAGAAAAAATCCGTTCTTACGGTAAAATCAACCTGTTCATGGGCGGCATCGGCATCGACGGTCACATCGCATTCAACGAACCAGGTTCTTCTCTAGCTTCTCGTACTCGTATCAAAACGCTAACTGAAGAGACTCGTATCGCGAACTCTCGCTTCTTCGACAACGACATCAACCAAGTGCCAAAATACGCACTAACTATCGGTGTTGCGACTCTACTAGACGCTGAAGAAGTAATGATCCTGACTATGGGTCACAACAAAGCACAAGCTCTACAAGTTGCTATCGAAGGTTCTGTAAACCACATGTGGACTGTTACAGCGCTACAAATGCACCGTAAAGCTATCATCGTTGCTGATGAGCCAGCTCAACAAGAGCTAAAAGTTAAGACTCTACGCTACTTCCAAGAGCTAGAAGCTGAGAACATCCAAGACCTATAATCTGAGGCCTTGTTGAGATAAAAAGCCACTTCGGTGGCTTTTTTTGTGTCTGCTATTTCACTAAGTAACGCCTATCGATAACTCACATACTGGCCTTCATGACAATAGCGGGGAACAAATTTGCGAACGTCGAATACGTTAGTCAAAAGGGAAAGAAGTTCTAAAACAGAGAGATAATGAAGGAAGCGAGCTTTCCCTAACTCAAGTTAGCAACCCATAGGGGAAGGTTGATCTAAGCCGAGCTGACTACACTCAAAGGCTAATACTCAAAGAAAGGGAAAGCAGTGCAATTAGATAGTTGAAACTAAGAAGATAGTTAGTTAAAACACAGAAAATAGACAGCTGAAATGCAGAATGTGACTAAACAATCAATGCGTTATCGCGGCACAGAGTGTTGATGAGATCCGTAATCGCCAAAACGATAGTCGACTGAACTTTTTGATTATGACGCCCCATGAACATATCGAGCATTGGACCCGACATCGACTCAACCATTTCAGCATCATATTCAATCGGCATGATCTTTTGAATGGCGTGGGTTTTATTCAACTCAAACAGAACATTAGGGTCAGTGAATGAAACCTCATCACCTTGAATTTTCGCCCACTCTTTCAAAGTGACAAAAATCTCCAGATCATCATAGACTTCTTTACTGATCACGCCCAAACCGAGCAGCAGTTTCGCGCGAACCATGATTTCGCCTAGCGGGCCTCCGCTATTAAGAAGAGGCTCGACAACAAACTTCACTGCTGTGTCATCTTTCTGGAAAATGCCTTTTAGAACCGCATCAACCGTATCATCCAGAGCATCGTAAGCCGCCATAAAACAAGCATTGGCAGTAGTCGCCTCTGCAAGTGCTTCTAGGAGTTCTGTTTCATGGCTAGGATGTATCGGCATAACGGCTCTGTAATAAGAAAGTGCCACAGGAGTGGCACTTTGATGATTTATCATTTCAATGCTTGGTAAGCTTGTTCCGCTAGTTTAACAACTTCTGAGTCGATATTCAGCTCAGAATAATGTGCTAATGTCTCAGCAAAACCTTTTTCTGCGAACATTGCTTGAAGTTCAACCGCTTGAGGGTCATCTTCGTTCTTGTAATGGAATGCCGCAGCAATCGCTTTAATCAAATTCTCATTTGGTAAGCCGTATTCTAGCGTACCGTTCAGTGGTTTGACTAGACGATCTTGTGGGCTCAGTTTACGGATTGGTTGACGGCCAACACGGTCTACTTCATCACGAAGGTATGGGTTTGCAAAACGACCTAGAATCTTCTGGATGTAAGCTGCGTGAGCTTCTGGGTCAAAGCCGTAGCGTTTGATTAGAACCGCACCACTCTCTTCCATCGTTGCGGTTACTTGCGCACGGATTTCATCGTTCTCGATAGAGTCTTTGATTGTCTCAAGACCAGCCAATACACCAAGGTAAGCCGTAACGAGGTGACCCGTGTTTAGCGTAAATAGCTTACGTTCAACAAACGCCATTAGGTTATCTGTGCATTCCATACCTGGGATGTTTGGAATCTCACCTTTGAATTGAGTCTCGTCTACAATCCACTCGCTGAACGTTTCAACAGTTACCGCTAGAGGATCTGTTTCACCCGCTTCTGCTGGCGGAACGATACGGTCTACCGCTGAATCAACGAAACCGATGTTCTCTTCAGTGAACGCCTTCATCTCATCAGATAGGTGCTCCAGCACAGCCGCTTTAAGCTGGCTAGTACCACGAACCATGTTCTCAGCCGCGATGATGTTCATTGGTGCAGTGTTACCTGCAGCTGCACGCTTCTCAATACCCTGTGCGATCGACTTAGAGATGATCTTTAATACAGTAGGGCCAACAGCCGTTGTGATTAGGTCTGATTCAGCGATGCAGTCAATCACAGCGTCTGTCGCCGAGTTTACTGCTGTAACGTTCTTAACAACTTCAACAACGCACTCTTCGCCAACAATCTTAACTGGGTACTCTTGACGCTCGATTAGCGCATTAACCACAGTCTCATTAACGTCTGCAAACGTGACTTCAAGACCTGCGTCAGCAAGCAATTTACCAATGAAACCACGACCAATATTACCAGCACCGAAATGTAACGCTTTCATAATTTTTAGACCTTTTAACTATGTAATCTGTATAGATGACGGTTCAACAACATACTTCTAAACCGTGAGCTATCTAGACTGGGAAAATGAGGCCAGGGGGGACTGGCCTCGGTTCACTCAGGAGCTTGACTTAAAGCTTCTTATTGTCCGTTTAGAATCTTCAGAACATCCTCTGGGTTGGTGGTGTTCTGTAAGCGTTCCACTGCTTCTTCGTCATCAAGTGAATTCGTGATAGCCATCAGTACCATGTTGTGCTCATCACCTTGAGCCGCGATACCGATTACCATCTTCGCGATATCGTCTTCGTCTTCACCCCACTGAATACCTTCAGGGTACTGACAGAATACGATGCCGGTCTTTTGTACGTGCTGTTTAGCTTCTATCGTGCCGTGTGGTACTGCGATAGACTCACCTAGGTAAGTTGAAACCAGTTCCTCACGAGCGAACATGCCATCGACATATTCAGGTGCTACGTTGCCAAGTTTTACTAGTTGCTCACCGGCAAACTTGATTGCTTGGTTTTTGTCTGTCGCTTTAAGACCAAGGAATACTGCATCGCTAGTTAGTGCTAGACCCTCTTCTTTTGACTCTTCTTGTGCTGGCGCTGCCGCAGGTGCTGCTTTTGCGTCACCGCTTTGTGCCTCAACAAGCTCTGCTACCAAGTTGTCGTAAACCGCACCGTCTAGGAAGTTACTTAGAGACATGTGCATTGCACCTGGAATTGTTTTACGTGCACGGTCCGTTAGATCTTTGTGCGTAATTACAATTTGTGAATCCGCTGGCAGGTTGTTAATCGCATAGTTGGTTACTGTGATATCTAGGCCCGCTGCATCTACTTTCTTACGAAGTAGACCTGCACCCATTGCACTTGAACCCATACCCGCATCACATGCTACGTATACTGCTTTCACGTCTGCTAGGTTGATGTCTGCACCTGTTGTTGCACCTTTAGAAGACGCTTTCATGTCTTTCATTTGTGCTGATGCTTTCTCTAGTGAATCTTCGTCGTCATCTTGTGCTGATGTTTTTAGAAGAATTGACGCAACTAGGAACGATACTGCTGTTGCTGCGATAACCGATAGAATCACACCGATGTAAGAACCTTTTGGTGTCATCAGTAGGATTGCAAAGATAGAACCCGGAGACGCTGGAGAGATTAGGCCCGAGCTGAACATTACGTTAGTGAACACACCAGCCATACCACCTGCAATTACCGCTAGGATTAGACGTGGGTTCATTAGAACGTATGGGAAGTAAATTTCGTGGATACCACCTAGGAAGTGGATGATAGATGCACCCGCAGCAGACTGCTTCGCGCTACCTTTACCAAACACCATGTAAGCTAGTAGTAGACCTAGACCTGGACCAGGGTTCGCTTCGATTAGGAAGAAGATTGAACGACCAAGCTCTTCAGACTGCTGAATACCTAGAGGAGAGAAGATACCGTGGTTGATTGCGTTGTTTAGGAATAGGATTTTCGCAGGCTCAACGAAGATAGATGCTAGAGGAAGTGCACCAGCTTCAACCATTGCGTTAACACCAGCAGCTAGACCGCCAGAAAGAACTTTTACTGCAGGACCAATTGCTAGGAAAGCGATAATCGCACAGATCATACCGATGATACCGGCAGAGAAGTTGTTCACTAGCATTTCGAAGCCGCTTTTCACTTTACCGTGAACAGCTTCATCGAATTTCTTAATTGCGATACCACCTAGAGGGCCAACAATCATCGCACCCATGAACATTGGAATGTCCGTACCTACGATAACACCCATAGTTGTGATAGCACCGACAACCGCACCACGGTCGCCGCCAACCATTTTACCACCGGTATAACCGATAAGCAGCGGAAGCAAGTAAGTGATCATCGGGCCAACCATAGACGCTAACGTTTCGTTAGGAAGCCAACCAGTTGGAATGAATAGTGCAGTAATGAAACCCCACGCAATGAATGCGCCGATGTTTGGCATTACCATATTGGATAAAAATCGACCAAAGTTTTGAACCTTGATCTTAGCTTCTGGTGATAACATAGGTAGAACCCCGTTGTGTATTGGTTGGTCAAATGACCGAAAGTGTGTGCTCAAAAGTTGAGTAAAATCTAACACAAGATTTTTAAAACGCACGCCGACGCCAATTTCGTGACTCAGGTCACACGCAAAATACAACAACGAGTTAACGATGACGACCTTGATCACAAAAACAAGCTGAATCTAAATTACACCACCAAATTAATGAGAATAAATATCAATTACACAAGACATAGATCACACTTTACCCTCGGACAACAAAAAATAAATAGTGATAGAGATCACACTTCAATTAATAGGGTTCAATTAAGCATAGATCAGAGATTAAAAACACAGCATACCAAGTTCATTTTATATGCATCAAAGTGAGTTAAACTGCCGTTTGTGTAATTTAATTACACAATTGACGTATGGGTAGCTTTGAACGCTAATTGAAATTTAGTGCCACAGTTCACCAGAACTCCTACTCTCCTTCTTTACAATTAATGATATAAAGAAGATTGCTAAACACTTCAGATACCGACGGTTCACAAGAGTGCCCTTTATGACATCAGATAAGCTATCAACATCAGCGCTTGCCAAGCTGAAAGACTTAGAACCTAAAATTCTTTTTAGCCAATTAAAGAGTGCTGGTTATATTGTGCGTGGTAGAGATAAATGGGTATTAACCGAACGTGGTGAAGCGTTTGGAGGCGAATATGTCGATCACACAAAGTTTGGGCAATTTATCGTTTGGCCAGAAAACCTATTGATCGATACCGCTTCTACAGCAGGCATCACCCTAACAGCGACGCAACTGGGCCAGTCCCTCCAGTTAAGTGCCAAAAAGATTAATCTACTCCTCAATGAGTTGGGCTGGATTCGCCGTGAAGACGATGGATGGCACATTACCAATACCGGACTAAAGGTTGGCGGAGAACAGAGAGAGGACAAGGCCACCAATAACGCCTTTGTGGTTTGGCACGATACTGTGGCGAAGAACAAACGCTTGAAACAGTCTGTGGTTGAGTTTCTCGGTAAAGATGCTGAAAGCCATTCAACCGATGTCTCTTTCTCTAGCTTTAGACAAAAATTTGAAGCCAAGCATCGCACCTTGGATGGGCACTATGTTCGTTCAAAGGGTGAGCTTATCATCGATAACTGGCTTTATATGGCGGGTGTCGTCCATGCTTATGAGCGTCCGCTTCCTATCGCAACCGAAATCGTCAGTGATTTCTATTTACCCTCGGGCAAGGTCTATATCCAGTTTTGGGGAAGCGACAAAGGCGCCATAGACAACAAGCAAAAAGAAACGACACAGAAAGTCTATAAAGAGCACGGCTTCGATCTAATAGAAATCTACCCAGAAGATATTCCTAACCTCGACAGTGTGCTTCCTCCTCTTTTACGACAATTCGGCATTAAGGCGTACTAAGTCGCTTTCAGCCCTCTGTAGCACGCATAATACAACATACCTCACATGATTATGGACACTATAGTCCATAGTCATTTGAGATCTTCGCTATTTTTCTCCCTCGAGAGTTCCTTTATCTTACACCCATCGATTTGAGCTACCGCAGATTCTCGATCATTGGGGCATGTTCGATGACCAGTTAGGTTGTCCGTTTATTGTTGACGTTACTGAACATTAAACCCTAAAACATTTATTCATATAGATACTAGGAGCCAACATGACTCATCCAATCATCAAAGATTTGAACACTCGCTACACTGCTAAAAAATACGATGCTGACAAACGCATCTCTGCGGAAGATATGGAAATCATCAAAGAAGCGCTGCGTCTATCTGCGTCTTCTATTAACTCTCAGCCTTGGAAATTCATCATCATTGAGAGTGACGAAGCAAAACAACGCTTCCACGATACATTCGAGAACATGCACCAGTTTAACCAACCGCATGCTAAAGAAGCGTCTCACACAATTCTTTTTGCTCACGATCCTAAATTCACAAAAGAGAAGTTTGCTAAGCGCGTAGACGCTGAAGTAAGTTCTGGTCACCTTCCAGCAGACATGTACGACATGTTCATGGGTGCTTACGCATTCGCAGACATGAATACTGACGAAGAAGGCTTCAACGGTAACTGGACTAAAGCTCAGGTTTACATCGCTCTAGGTAACATCCTACACACGCTAGCGCGTCTAGGTATTGCATCGACTCCAATGGAAGGTGTGGATTCAGCACTTATCGGTGAGAAATTCGCTGAAGAGCTAGAAGGTCACGTTGTAGATGTTGCACTGGCTATCGGTTACCACAAAGATGGCGAAGACTACAACCACGGCCTACCAAAGGCACGTCTAGCACTAGAACAGGTTGTAGAGACTCTATAATCCGTCTTTAAGACACGATTATCGTTCACATAATCGCACCGCTTTATTTGGCCAGACACACGTCTGGCCTTTTTTGTATTTGGAAGAAAGGAAACAGAGAATGAGGTAAAAGACATTAACGCTATTTGAAGAACAAACCGCATTTTTAAAACCAAGTCCAAAAGACACATAGCATTTAATTAGACACAAAAACAACGCGTGTCATTTGGACTCAATAACAGACAGAAATAACAATTTAATCCATACTTATCAGAAACTTAAAAAGTTGGCACAAGCGATGCAATACAGACCTTAGAAACATTCATATAAGGTAGTATCGTTATGACAATTCACGTTAAATCAAATGTCCACTGGGTTGGTATTCACGACTGGGAAACAGAGCATTTCCACGGCAAAGAGTACCACATGAATAAAGGGACAAGTTACAACTCGTACTTGATTCGTGAAGAGAAGACCGTGCTGGTTGATACCGTAGACCACAGATTTACAGATCAATTCCTCGCAAACCTAGAGATGGAGATCGACCTTAATGAGATCGACTACATCATCTGTCAACACGCCGAAGAAGATCACTCTGGGGCACTCGCAGCGCTGTTAGCTAAAATTCCTAACACACCTGTTTATTGTACTGAAGCGGGCGTTAACTCGATCGTAGGCCATCATCACCAGCCTGACTGGAACTTCCACACTGTGAAAACGGGCGATACCCTAGACATTGGTAACGGTAAACAGCTTATCTTCGTTGAAATGAAAATGCTGCACTGGCCTGACTCTATGGCAACCTACCTCACGGGTGATGAAGTGCTATTCAGTAATGACGCTTTTGGACAGCACTACTGCGACGAGCGCCTATTCAACGACCAGTTAGACCAAGTAGAACTGCACGAACAGTGTTTACGCTACTTCTCGAACATCCTGACGCCGTTCGCTCCACTGGTAAAAGCTAAAATTGAGGAAGTATTGAGCTTAGGTGTGCCGATCGATGTGATCGCCACTTCACACGGCTGTATTTGGCGTGATAACGCGACTCAGATCGTCGAGCAATATTATGAATGGTCGAAAGCGTACAAGGAAGATCGCATCACGATCGTCTACGACACCATGTCCAACAACACTCGAATGATGGCCGATGCGATCGCCAAGGGTATTCGTCAAGGTAGCCCTGACACTGCGATTAAAGTGTTCAATATTTCGAAGCATGATAAGAACGATATTCTCGCCAATATTTTCCGCTCTAAGGGCGTGCTCGTTGGTTCTTCGACCATGAATAACGTGATGATGCCGCAGATCGCCGCCTTGCTAGAGGAGATGCACGGCCTGCGCTTTGCAGATAAAAAAGCCGCCGCCTTTGGCTCATCAGGCTGGACTGGCGGTGCGGTTAAGCGCATTGACCATCGCTTGCGGGAGGCAAACTTTGAGGTAAGCTCACCACAACACATCCATTGGAAGCCAGATACCGATGCTCTGCGTCAGTGTATTGATTACGGTGCAACTCTGGCCGAAGTCTGGAACCAAGATGAATCGTACAACCAGCCTAAAGTAGCCGAGCAGCAAGTAACCCGATTAGAAGCATCAGACACGCAAACTGAAGCTCCTACATCTGAGCAAGTTGACACTCCTATGTCTGAGCAAACTGAACAAGGTGAGCAAACAGAGCAGCACCTTCCCCATGCCGACGACTGTACTTGCTGGCGCTGCACGGTTTGTGAGTGGGTTTACGATCCTAAACAGGGCGAGCCCAACCAAGATGTCGCTCCTGGCACACCTTGGGAGCAAGTACCCGATAGCTTCCTGTGTCCAGAGTGCCACTTGGGCAAAGAAGTGTTTGTGGAGGTATAACATGGCCCCCATCATTATTATCGGTAGCGGCTTCGCTGCCCTACAAACCATTAAAATGATACGAAATAGTGATACCGAGCTGCCAATCACGGTCATTGCTGCAGACCAAGGTGTCGAGTACAACAAGCCTAGCCTGTCGCACGTGTTCAGTGAAAAGCAGTGTCCAAGTGATTTGGTCACACATACCGCAGAGCAGCTTGAGCAAAAATATTTCGTATCCATGATCACCAATACGCGAGTTGCCTCATTGGATACTGACGAGCACACGCTGATCACTGAGCGTGGCGAGCGCTACAGCTATTCTAAGTTAGTGCTGGCAACCGGAGCTAATACCTTTGTGCCACCAGCAATAGCAGATCATAAAGCCTCGCTGTTAACCATGAACAGTTTGCAAGAGTTCTCGCAAGGCCACGAGAGGCTTCAAACAGCCAATAGCGTTGCGGTGATCGGTGGTGGACTGATCGGAGTCGAGCTCGCACTCGATCTGCAGTCATCAGGGAAACAGGTCACTATTGTGGAGCCTGCTCCATCACTACTGGCAAGTTTGCTGCCTAGGTTCATTGCTAGAGAATTGGAAAACGCTCTAAACGATGCAGGGGTGCGAACTAAAACAAGCTCGCAGGTAACACAGATAGTAGAGAACAACGCCAATAAAACACTGTGGTTAGAATCTCCATCATTGGCCACCAACGAACAGAAACAATCTTTGGAGGTTGATGAGGTGATCGTCGCTGCTGGGCTCAAGCCGAACATTGCATTGGCTCAGCAAGCGGGTATCGAGACTCAACGGGGTATTCTGGTTGATGAACAGATGCAGACCAGCGCAGCAGATGTCTATGCGATTGGTGATTGTGCTGAGATTGGTGGGCAAATACGCGCTTACTTACAGCCAGCGATACTCTCGGCCAATGTGCTTGCTAAGCAACTGCTCGGTCAATCGAGCAAACTCTCGCTGCCGCACATGATGACCAAGGTAAAAACACCTAAATACCCGGTCCTATTCTCTGGAAAGTTCGCAACAGACGCGCGTTGGGAGGCCAGCATAAAACCAACTGGCATCATTGCACGAGCGTTTGATGAAAGCGATAAAATGGTGGGATTTGTCGTCACTGGTGAGGATTCATCTTCTTCCTTTAACCTGTTTCGCGAACTACAAACCGCCTAGCTCTAGCTAGCAACACAAGCAATAAGAAGATAAAAAAATGGGCTGTTCAAACCCAAGCCGAACAGCCCAACAACCAACTCAAGAAAAGCGATTCCGAGTTACGATTTTATCTGTAAAGACTAAAACAATTCTTCCCCTTCAAATTCGAACTCTAAATCGTCGAACCGGAAGGCGTTTGAGACTTCTTTACTATCAGTGCTCTCAAGTTGTCGTATGTCCAGTTAAATACGAAAGCGTAAATAGTAATGAAGATGGTTATACCAACATCCATAACAAAAGCTTCCCACACCCCAATATTTAAGATGAGCGAGATAACCGGAATCGTTAAAACGAGTAGACCTAATTCAAACAAAGTAACGTGGTAGACTCTGAACAACACTGTCCGTTCTGTCTTATCCCCGATGTAAAACTGGTCAAATATCCAATTGAAAGCAAAATTCCAACCCATTGCTATCGAGGCAACGATAAGCATTGTCCCTGATAGTGAAGTAATCTCATGGTCGGTGAACACCGCTAGCCCTCCGATTGATAGGGCTAGCGCCAAAGCCTCGAAGACAATAGCCTGCGCGATTCTTTCCATAGTTTTCATTACATTTTTACCTTTTGGTTAATAGGTGCGGCAACATGCCGCACCTTGATTTAAATTATTTCGCTAATTCAGTTCGCATAGCAGCAGCAACTTTATCTACCTTGCCAATACCAACGATGACCTGAACCGCTGTGCCAGATAGTTTCACAACACCTGCTGCACCTAAATCTTTCAATGCTCTCTCGTCTACTGCCTTAGAGTTGTGTACATCCAAACGAAGACGAGTAATACAGTTATCAATAGTTACTAGGTTAGTTTTACCGCCTAGAGCCTTAATGTAGTTGCGAGCGATTACGTCAATATCAGAGCTGCCTTCGTCTTCAAGATCTTCACCACGGCCAAGCGTCTTAATGTTGAACTTGGTGATAGCGAAGCGGAAGATCGTGTAGTAAAGAACGAAGAACACCAGCCCTTGACCAATCAGCATGTACCACTTGGTCGCTAATGGGTTCTGAGTACCAAGAACAAAATCAACGAAGCCAGCAGAGAAACCGAAACCACTCATCCAACCCATTTCTGCAGCGATGTACAAAGATAGACCTGTTAGTACCGCATGGAAGAAGTAAAGAACCGGAGCTAGGAACATGAACGAGAACTCTAGCGGCTCAGTGATACCAGTGAAGAATGACGCAGCCGCGGCAGCAATCATTACAGAGAACACTTTGTTTTTGTTCTTAGCATCTGAGCAGTGGTACATCGCAAGAGCGGCGGCAGGTAAGCCAAACATCATGATCGGGAAGAAGCCCGCTTGGTACATGCCTGTTACTCCAGGTACGCCTGTGCCGTTAACGATAGATTGCGCGCCACCAAGGAAGTTAGGAATGTCGTTGATACCTACAACGTCAAACCAAAAAACAGGGTATAGAGCGTGGTGCATACCTACAGACAACATTAGACGGTTGAAGAAACCGAACAAGCCTGCACCGACTGCCCCCATATCTTGCAACGAAGTACCTAGAGCTAATAGGCCTGAGAAGACTAGAGGCCACACATACATGAGCACAAACGCTAGGGCCATACCTGCAATAGAGGTCAGGATAGGAACAAGGCGCTTGCCGCTAAAAAACGCCAATGCTTTTGGCAGTTCGATGTGAGAAGTACGATTGTAAATCTCAGCAGAGATAATACCGATAATGATACCGACGAACTGGTTAGCTACCTTATCGAATGCCATCGGCACTTGATCGACTGGCACACCAAGTGCCATTGATAGGAAGCCCTTTGAAAGCAAAGTCGTAGTAACCAGCCACATGACGAAGCCCGCTAAAGCGGCAGAACCTTCTTTATCTTTCGACAAACCAAACGCCACACCAACGGCAAACAACACCGCCATGTTATCAATAATTGCACCACCTGATTTAATCAGAAATGCAGCCAACATACTGTTGGCACCCCACCCTGTCGGGTCTAACCAGTAACCAACACCCATTAGAATTGCAGCAGCTGGAAGAGTTGCTACGGGAATCATCAGGGCTTTACCGACCTTTTGCATATAACCTAGTATGCTCATTTTTTTTCCTTATTGAGATTGAACTTCTTTAATTGGGCGTGCAGGAGTACCTACACAAACCGAATTTGATGGCAGGTCTTTGTTAACGACAGAGCCCGCTCCGATCACAACGTTATCGCCAATCGTTACACCGCCAAGGATGCTTACATTCGCGCCAATCCATACGTTGTCACCGATAGTGATAGGAAGTGATTGTTCATAGCCTTCGATTCGCTGTTCTGGATTCAAAGGGTGGCCAGTCGTTGAAATAACGACATGTGGCGCAATTAGGCAATGGTTGCCTATCTTCACTTTTGCGCCATCTAAGATGGTGCAGCCATGGTTTGCATAGAAGTGAGCTCCTACCTCGATGTTGTATCCGTAGTCGCAGTAAAATGGAGATTCAACGTGAGCAGATGCACTGTTCAGAAGCTCGAACGTAATATGCTCACGTACTTCCGAGTCGAATGCTTGATTGAGTAAGTAACACTTGTGCTTAGCTTGATGTCTTTCTTCGACCAATAGAGGGTCAAACGCAAAGTACCATTCACCCTTAAGCATGAGTTCTTTATGATTCATCATTAGTGGATACCACCTAGTAAGTTAATAATCACAATGCCAGCCACAATCATTGCTATGCCAAGGGTTGTGAAGAGGTTTGGTGTAAAGCCGCTTGCCATTGATACAGTAGTCAGCAATACGATTCCGCCCCCAGCCCAAATTGCGTATGTGATAGGGATTGGCAGTGTTTTAGATGTCAGTGACAAGAAGTACAGCGCCACCATGTAGCAGACACCAACCGCAAAAGTTGGGTACAGCTTGGTAAAACCTTTTGTATGCGGAATTATGCTCGCGGCTGCGACTTCGATAACAATTCCAGCTAATAGATATATCCAGTGCATATTGTTTCTCGTTATAACAAAGCCCCTTTCAAGAGACTGAAAGAGTGTTAACCACCAACAATGGCTAGGTACAAAACAATGAAAGGCGCTGCCATTCCCAAAAGTGCAGCCCATCCAAAGAACCAGTAAAAGGCCACGCCTTGTTCTTTAATTGCTTCAATCATTTCTCTAAAGGCATAACCTTTTGCATTTCCCATTACATGCTCCAATTTGATTTAAATACTGAGACAAGTAATTCATGCAGATAAGGACTCGCGCACTTATAAATTAGGAATACAGCCACCATCCACACACACCACAAGAAAACTAAGTAAGGGTGTGATGTGCAGAACTTGTCATAGTCATCTTCGTTACAGAAACATCTGAAATCGCTCGGTGAATTTGAGTTCATTGATACCTCCAAAACATAACCATTGGCCTCTTCCCACAATTGCGTCAAAGCACTTAATTAACAGGAACGACTTTCTCTTTATTGATTCGTCTTATCTTCAAAGTGGGCGACTCGCTGACTAGACGAGCCACCCGTCCTACGTAGGGGGAACTACGATTAGGATTCTTTAAAATTTGATTCCAGCAGATAGCTGAAGCACCCCATTGCTAAAGGTGTAATCGCCTTTGAGGTGATAAGTATTCTCCTCGCCAAGCAAGGATAAGGCAGAGCCTAAGTCTTGCGTGTAGTGGGTCAAACCAAGGCCGAGAGTCGTTCCACTTTTGTCTGCCGCGAATGAGGTTGTCGTGATAGCTGCCAGAACTAGTGAGATAATTGTTTGTTTCATTTGGTCAAATCTCTGCTTTCATGGCCTAGTGGCCATTAAAAAACCCAGACGTGCGAAAGCCTCGTCAGGGACGATTTAGGAAGAGATTCAGTTTGTTGTTATTGATTGGCCGAAAGGCTCTGAGGGAGAGGGGTAACGCGTTAGATATAGAAGAAGTGTGTAAGTGCGATCATTCTATAGTTAAAGTCCTGCCTGCCCTTGGAACAAACTAAATCCCAAGGTAGACCGCTCTTTGTGGATAGATTTTAGCTGTGGACATTCCCAGTCTGCGACTGTGATTGGGGTATAAATACCAGCCAATTCTTGTCCGATCGTTAAGTTCAACATGCGTGTATCCAATAAATCCGTAAGTGTTTCTTTTGATTTTCGATAATTAAACATCAAAAATTAAGAGGCAAACTTATAGGAAATGTTCTGCGTAAACAAGTGGAACGACCCAAGCAATAGGTGATTCAACTCACAATAATCCAAAAACATCCTTAAAAAACACACCACTTACAACTTCAATTTGACACTTAATTTTCGATAAAAAATAAAAGATAAAAAAATGGGCTGTTCAAACCCAAGCCGAACAGCCCCACAACTAACTCAAGAAGAGCGATTCCGAGTTACAAATCTAATGAAGTTATAAGGTAACATGGCTGGCGACATCATGGTGTAAGTGCCTGTAAGCCCTGCACTTAACAATCCCTTACTTTGTTACTAACTCTAAGTTGTTACTAACTCCAAATTCAGACCTACAAAAAAGCTCCACGCGTAACGTGGAGCTTTTCTTTTAAAGGCCTGCCTGAAACAGTGACTGCAATTCTTACATTAACCGATAAACGAGATGTAGCCTTGAAGGATGATCAGGTTGACGATGTCGATGAAGAATGCACCCACAATCGGCACCACCATGAAGGCTTGTGGCGATGGGCCAAATCGGTTCACCAGCGAGCCCATGTTCATAACCGCGGTTGGTGTTGCACCTAAGCCGAAACCACAGTGGCCACCCGACATCACCGCAGCATCATAGTTTGAACCCATCACTTTGAATGTTACGAAGTACGAGAACAAACCCAGCACGACCGCTTGCACACTCAAGATAACCAAGAACGGGATCGCAAGGTCAAAGATGTTCCATAGTTTTAGGCTCATCAATGCCATTGCTAAGAACAGAGAAAGAGACACTGTACCCAGAATATCAACCGTTTCACTGTCTGTTTTATGCAGCTTAGTAACTTCAAATACGTTGGTAATGAACACACCGATAAACAGCGCATACACAAAGTCTGGAATCATCAGCCATTTGATTTCAAAGGTCGATACCCACTGCTCTAAGTACTTAGCACCAGTAATACAGATAAGAAGGATAAACAGAACTTCAATCACCTTCTTAGCTGTTACTTTGTCTTCTTCATACTCGTTGTAAGTCACAAGTTCAGGAAAACGCTCGTGGGTGTGAGTGCCTGTACCGTACTCAGACTCTAAGCTGTTTTTATCGATAAGCTTTTGCGCAACTGGGCTACCAATCAAACCACCGATGATCAAACCAAAGGTCGCCGATGCCATTGCGATTTCAAGCGTATTAGCAATACCATAAGTATCAGCGAAGGTTTGAGACCAAGCCGCCCCCGTACCGTGCCCGCCAGATAGAGTAATCGAACCTGCGATAAGGCCCATCAGTGGATCTAGCCCCAACCCCGTCGCCAAGGTTACGCCAACACCATTCTGAATAATGATGTACACCGACGCGACAGCAAGGAACAAGAACACCTTTGCGCCCCCTTTCATCAACTGGGTATAGTTCGCCGCTAGACCAACGGTTGCGAAAAACATCAGCATGAATGTGTTTTGCAACGGTAGAGAGAACTCTAGATCAATGCCGTTGAAATGAAGGCCTGTGATTGCAAGCGCTACGATTAAGCCGCCGACAATGGGTTCTGGGATATTGTACTTTTTAAGAACCGGGAGCTTTGCGTTTACAAAATGGCCTAGAAACAAAACGCTAATCGCGATTAGGAAAGATTCTAGTGGCCCTATTGAAATTAAATGATTCATATCACCTCTATATTTTTACGTTCCTCATCTTCCCTAATGAGTCTAGTTTTATCTGTAGTTTTTGGTGCTGCTCTACCTGTGTTTATGCAAATGGTGAGATAGTGAGTTTAGAAAACGCTCCACAATAGTGTGAAAGACAACCAAGATGTTAGTGCTAGGTCAATTTAAGCGAGGTCTAGGGTATTTTGTGACCGCAATCACCTCGAAAAATTCACTATGACATTTGGAAACTTTTAACGTTAACTATCGTTCTGGAAACCTAAAAAAGCAAAAAGGAGCTATTGATAGCTCCTCTTTCATTACCAGTGTAGGTAATTAGAATTTTTTCGGTGCGTAACCAGTCATAACCTCTAGACGAAGTTCTTTACCGATCTTCGTCATTGGGTGAACAACTACGAGTCCCTTTACAGACTTTTTCAGTTTACCCATGTCCGCTTGCTCAGCTTTAGTAATTTCACGGCTAAAAGGCATATCTAGCAGTGCTTTACGCTCTTTGTTTACATCGTAGCTTTGCTTGTGTTTAAGCTGTGCGATTTTCTTGGTTAGCTTTTTGATTTCGTCTTCAAATTGACGAACAACTGGACGATCATTACGAGCCTTAGCAGCCGCTAACTTGTGGCGACACTTGTCTAGACGGTTGTTAATTTGTTGAAGTTCGTTTTTAGCACTCATAATAATTTCCTAAAATTAAGCAAGCCAATGCGGATTGGGGCGCGGAGTATAGCACAAGGGTTAACGCGAACCGAAATTTATCTGCGAAATACACACGAAGCTAAATATAGCCTACACTGACAAACGATCAACGGGCTCAAAATCCTCAACTAAAACGCCCCCAGAATAGGACATCACTATGCAAAACATTGGGAAGACTGTGATTAGCAGTGCTATCGCATGCGCATTACTTGCCACGACTTATGTGTCAGCCGAAACAACGCCTCTTCAAAACGTCACGATTAAATATCAAACGCCAGCCAACGCATTAGAATCTGAGCTAAAAACGGCTATCGAAAACAGTGGCGTAAACGATACTCTGGTTGACCTCTCTGAGCAGCTTTTCCCGTTCAATTCTCCGCTTGTGGTCGAATACGGTGGTGAAGAAGGCCCACTTTACGATCCCAGCACGCATACGATTCACATGCCGTATCGGTTCTATTCTGAGTCTGTAAACTATTTCGAGAAAAACAAGTATCAAGAGAAGTACGACAAAACAGCGGAAGCAGGCGCGGTAGACACCGTACTTCACACCTTGTTGCACGAAGCGGCACACGCCTATATCGCTGACCAAAACATCCCGATTCTGGGAAAAGAAGAAGATGCGGCCGATAACTTCGCGACCCTGTTATTGATTGATTACGTTGAACACGGAGCTGATGCTGCGATCAGCGCCGCTGACCTGTTTGCTTATGAGTCGGAAGATCGACCTGAATACTACGACCTCGGCGAATACATCGATGAACACAGCTTTGATCTACAGCGCTACTTCTCCACTTTATGCTTGGTGTACGGAAGCGATCCAGACAGCCACCGAAACCTGCTTGATGAAGTCGAAAAAGACTATCTAAAAGACCGCAAAGAGTTTTGCGTCGAGCACTATCAAATCATGAGCGAAAACTGGCATCGTTACCTAAGCGATGCAGAACCAGAAGCTTAGTATTTATCGTTCTCGCAAGAGCACCATCAAACGTTGATTTTGTATTTTAAATCCTGAGCTTCATCACCCGTCATACCGCGAAAGCCCCAGCAGTGTGACGGCTGCTCCTTAATGGTGATCTCGATATCAATCGGTGATAAGCCCAACTGTCGCTCAGCTTCGTTGAAGATCGTCTTAATGAGGCGTTTCTTGGTCTCGACCGTGCGCCCCTCCATCATGTTGATCTCGATAACAGTGTAAGCCTCGGTACGACCTTGAGGAAAAAAGAAGTCTTCTTTGTCTAACGGGACAAAACGGTGGGCACGTTTGTCATCTGGCAAGCCTAGCTCTCGGTTTAAACATAGCTGTAAAAGGTCCGACAGCTGCTGTTTGATTGGGTTTATGTGTTCCTTGATTCCGTAAATCACAATCATGACCATTCCTTGGGTTTTCTATGATTTGAGCTCACTCAACGAATTTTCACTTGATACGCATAGGTATCAACCGACTTACATATACTACTCAAAATTCCCCTCCATAGAGAGTGCCATTGTTGTTTTTCTAGACACCTCTAACAGAAAGCGTATTTGTCTTTAACTCTTCATGAACTGAAGCGTGTGGCAGTTTGATCGAAAGTAAATTGCGTAGCGTATAGCTATCACAACCAATCTTCACGAATCACAGAAAGTTTGGTGTTTGATACATTTTTATTTTTTGGGGCACACTTTCTATGGAAACAAAAACCGACTACGCAATATTCCCATTGCCACTCTTTATTCTCCCCGGCGGTCGACAACGCCTGAGAATTTTCGAGCAAAAATATCTGACCATGGTAGCGCACGCTGCTCAGGGAGACGGTTTTGTTATAGCTAGCCACGATAACCGCAACAACAGTCCACTTAAAGATTGGGGGACTAAGGTAAAAATCGTCGACTTCAACCTATCAGACGACAAGTTACTCGAAATCGATGTGGAAGGTGAGTCATTGGTTAGACTTTTCAACACTCGAAGAGATGACACGGGCCTTTTGAAAGCAGACTTTGAGACACTTCCTCATTGGCCGACTCTGGATTGTCAGCTTCCGCCAGTATTCAGTAATTTTCTAGTTCAGCTTTTTAGAGAACACGACGCGATCAGAGAACTCTACCCGCACACTAATTTCGAAGATCCACAATGGATTTGTGCACGTTTATTGGAGGTGATGCCGCTTCCGATCGAGAAGAAAGTGCGCTTCACTTCGCCATCCAGCTTCCCAGCTTTGGTTCCTTTTTTAAATCAAATAATTACTGGTAATGACTAGCTCAAACTTTTTTTCGTTTTGTTTGATCTAAGCACCACTTTCCTCCGTATATGTGCTCAAACCCGGATGAAGGTTAGTCTATTATGCAATTAGGTAAAGTAAAAAACGAAAAAGCCAAGGAGTCTGTCATCGTACCAGACAGTAAAGTGCCGCCAGAGTTATCTAGCTGGCTAGTTTTAGTTGCATCTCATCGAGACAAGCAGGCATTTACGCGCCTCTTTCAGTTTTTCGCGCCCAAGATAAAGCGTTTTGGTATCAATAAGTTGGGGAGTGAAGCTTCCGCCAACGAGTTAGTACAGGACACTATGACTAACGTGTGGAAAAAGGCGCATCTCTATAATAGCGAGAAAGGCGCTGCAACCACTTGGGTGTATACGGTAATGCGTAACGCTGCTTTTGACATGTTGCGTAAAGTGAAAGCCAAAGCAGAGCAGAATGTCGCGGACGATATCTGGCCGATCGACGCTGCACTGTCCGAAGCGAGCGATGATGAAAGCGAATACAGCGACCACTTGATGAGTCGCCATGTTCGCAATCAAATAGACAAGCTGCCTCCAGCGCAGCGAACCATTGTTGAAGGGGTTTATTATCAAGAGCTGTCTCAAGAACAATTGGCGCAGCAACTCGGAGTGCCACTCGGCACAGTGAAATCAAGACTGAGACTCGCACTCGCCAAGTTGAAGCTTCATATGGGGGAACAGAACCATGATTAAACACCACCCAACCGCAGAAATACTCAGAGACTTCGTCACTGGTGAACTTCCTGATTCTCTCTCATTGATCGTATCAAGCCATGTTGAGATGTGTGAACAGTGCCAGGCCGAGGTTATGCGCCTTACCGAACTTGCAGCAACTGATAGCTTTGGCTCGGAAGAAGTGATTGCTGACGAGCTGATTGAGAACCAAGTCAATGCGGTACTTCACGGCAACGATGACGATACCCACGCAGACTTCGACATGAGCCTTATCGATATGATCACAGCTGATGAGCAGCTGGCTAATATTAATGCCACTGAAGACCATTCACCGCAGCTGGTGAAGGTCGCTGACACGGAATTTGAATTGCCACGAGCACTTAACCAAGTGGTGAGAAAAGATTGGCTCAATCTAGGCAAGATCTCGCGCGCACGTCTCGACTTCGAAGATGGTGATCATCACACCAGCCTACTGCATATTGATAAAGAGGGCGCTGTGCCTTGCCATACTCACAAAGGCTTTGAGATTACCTTGCTTTTAGAAGGCAGTTTTGAAGACGAGATGGGTGAATATCATAAGGGCGATTTTATCTGGTTAGATGGTGAACATACGCACCAACCTTTTACTAAGGAAGGGTGTGTGTGCCTAACGGTTTCAAGCGATGCTCTATACTTTACGAAAGGTGTGAGTCAGTTGTTTAACCCAATTGGCAAGTTCATTTATTAGTGATTGAAAAACATTAATAAACATACCATCTTATATACAACGTCTTGAGTAATGTTTATAAGGATTTGACCTATGGACAAAAAAATAAAAATCGGTATCAGCGCTTGTGTTGCAGGACACAAGGTTAGATTCGATACAGGTCATAAACGCTCTCGTTTCTGTACTGACGATCTGGCTGACTATGTTGAGTTAGAGCCAGTGTGTCCAGAAATGGGAGTGGGGCTTCCAACGCCTCGCCCAACGATTCGTCAAACCAGAATGCTAGACGATGTCATCCATGTGTCTCGTCCAGATGGCACCGGTGACGTTACTAATGAGCTGATCGAATATGGGCAAAACTACGCAAAAAATAACGAACACATTGCGGGCTTTATTGTGTGTCAAAAAAGCCCGACCTGCGGTATGGAACGTGTGAAGGTCTATCACCACCACGGTCGCGGCTCAGAATCGACAGGCATTGGTATGTTTACCAAGCAGCTAATGGATCATAACCCATTGTTGCCGATCGAAGAGAACGGCCGTTTGAACGACCCAATTCTTCGCGAAAACTTCATGACTCGTGTGTTTACGTACCAGAAATGGCTCGACTTGGTTGATGAAGGCATCACTAAGCATAAGTTGATTCAGTTCCACAGCGCTCACAAATACCTAGTTATGTGTCACCACGTTGAAGGCTACAAAGAGCTCGGCCAACTATTGGGTGAAAGTGATCTAGAGATCAATGAGCTGGCTGAACGCTACATTGAGGGGCTAATGACGGCACTGCAACACCATGCTAACCGTGGTACGCACGCTAACACACTTCAGCACTTACAAGGTTACTTTAAGAAGCAACTAAGCAGCACTCATAAGCAAGAGCTGTCACGACAAATCAACGATTTCCGTGAAGGCACTATCCCATTGCTGGTGCCACTTACGCTGATTAATCACTATTTGATGGAGTACCCAAACGAGTACTTACAGTCGCAGGTTTATCTAAACCCGCACCCACAAGAACTTAAGTTGAGATACGGATATTGAGCACTCTACTCTGGATACGACGCGACCTGCGCGTTCATGACAATCCAGCTTTGGTCTCTGCAATTGAAAACGGCGCTACCCACGCCGTTTTTATTTCCACACCTAGACAGTGGCAACAACACCATTTAGCACCGATCAAAGCTGACTTCATATACCGCCACCTAACCTTGCTATCAGAACAACTCGCCTCATTTGGCATTGAGCTCGTTCACCTGAAAGCCTCCGACTTTGACGATCAAGCAAGCACCCTAGCCAACTACTGCCGCGAGCACAGCATCACCCAAGTCATGGCCAACTCTGAGCCGGAAGTGGACGAACAACAGAGAGATGAAGCAGTACGTGCCCTCGACATCACATTGACCACCTTTGATTGCGACGTCATTGTTCCTGTAGGAAGAGTTCTCAATCAACAGGGGGAGATGTTTAAGGTATTTACCCCATTCAAAAAAGCGTGGCTCAAGTATGTTCAAGCTTCTGGCATTGATTGCGCACCCTATCCGAAGGTTGCTTCAGAAAGTCCGCAACCAGAACTACAAACCTTTCCGAGGGAATACGACTTTGATTTTCAGAGAGAAGACTCTTCTCGCTGGCCATTAGCCGACGATGTGTTAAGGCAAGTGGTGCCTCAGTTTCTTGCAGAAAAGCTCTACCAATACGCGGACAATAGAGACATCCCATCCATAAAGGGAACCTCTGGCTTATCTCCTTATCTTGCCATTGGCGCAATTAGCCCTCGTTGGTTGGCGATTCAATTGATTCAAGAACACCCAGAACTTCTGGTCGATACCCAGTGCGCTGAGTTCTCTTGGCTCAACGAGCTGATCTGGCGTGATTTCTATAAACACCTGATCTTCCACCATCCGAGATTAGTGAAAGGTGAGAACTTCCAAGAAAAATACAACGGACTCACCTGGCACAACGATCAAGAAGATTTCCAACGCTGGTGTGAAGGGAAAACCGGTTACCCACTGGTTGATGCAGCAATGCGCCAACTACTCGAAACAGGGTGGATGCACAACCGTCTACGAATGGTCGTCGCCAGCTTCTTGACTAAGCACTTGTTGGTTGATTGGCGATGGGGCGAGCGCTTCTTTATGGAGCACCTGATTGATGGTGATTACAGTGCCAACAATGGCGGATGGCAGTGGGCTGCAAGCACCGGCTGTGATGCGCAGCCTTACTTTAGGATTTTCAACCCGATAACTCAGAGTGAAAAGTTTGATCCTAAAGGAGTTTTCATCCGTAAATATCTCCCAGAGCTGCAAAACATTCCCGATAGAGACGTGCATTTTCCGCACACATTTATCACCAAGAGTGGACATGACAGTCGTTATTGGGGACCTATCGTTGAACATAAAGAAGCGCGGTTAAGGGCCCTAGATTTTTACAAATAGCACGATAGACGGAAGTGAGAGTGAACCCATGGAAAATTCACGATGGCTAGATAATTTTCTTGATATGTATAGGCAGCTGGGTACTGACGACTTTGGTGCATTACAGGATGTATACCACCAGCAGGTTGAATTCAAAGATCCACTTCATCAAGTAAACGGGTTGGACGCACTAACCCGTTACTTCGAGAACATCTACACCAATGTTGCCAGCTGTAAATTTACGATAATCAGTGCGTTCGAGTCTGGCGAAGAAGCCGCCGTTTACTGGTCTATGGAATTTACCCACAAACAGCTTAATGGACGCAAGCCGATTACCGTTGAGGGACACTCTCACCTTCAAATGAAAGACGACCTTGTGATTTATCACAGAGACTATCTCGATGTGGGATCCATGCTTTACGAACACATTCCAGTTCTTGGCTGTGCGATCAAGTCCATCAAGCGTAGAGCGAGCCAATAACATGAGAATTCTTATCACAGGCGCAACCTCAGGTATCGGTCGAGATCTAGCAATCAAATACGCTCAACTTGGACATGTCGTCATCGCTTGTGGTCGTAGCCAAGACAAGCTCGATTCACTAACCAATGAGCAAGATAATATTGAGCCACTCTGCTTTGATCTTTTGGACTACGAAAATTACCCAGACCTGACTTCAGATGAACCATTAGATATGGTCATCTTGAACGCTGGGGATTGCGAGTATATTGATGACCCAGTCAACTTTGACGCCAAGCTATTTGAACGCGTCATCAACATTAACCTGATCTCAATTGGCTACGCCCTAGAGGCTTGGCTGAAATGTATAAAGCCAGCAGGCAGAGTCGTTCTAGTCAGCTCCAGTGCAGGGTTTTTGCCATTACCAAGAGCTGAAGCCTATGGAGCTTCAAAGGCTGCATTGACCTATTTAGGTCGAACGCTTGCTGTCGACCTCGCAGCACACAATATTCACGTTTCTATCGTTCATCCTGGTTTCGTAGATACACCATTAACAGAGCGAAATACGTTCGCTATGCCTATGATTATAAGTAGCGAACAAGCCGTTCAAAGAATCATCAGTGGACTCGAACAAGGAAAGAGCGAAGTAGATTTTCCTCGCAGGTTTATCTTCATCATGAAGTGCTTGCGATTTTTACCCAAGTCGGTTTGGCATAAGCTTGCCTCAAGGATGGTATAACAATGAAAAAGATTGCCATTATTGGCTCCGGTATCTCCGGACTCACTTGCGCACACGTATTAGATAAACACCACGACATCACGATTTTTGAGAAAAATGATTATGTCGGTGGGCACACAGCCACTGTCGATATTGAACACCAAGGCAAGGCATTTTCTATCGACACAGGTTTCATTGTGTTCAACGATCGTACCTACCCTAACTTCAACAAGCTACTCGAACAGCTTGGCGTAGATCGCCAAGAAACAGAAATGAGCTTCAGTGTTCACAACACTGGCACTCAGTTTGAGTACAACGGTCACAGCATCAATTCACTGTTCGCTCAGCGCAGCAATATTTTAAAGCCGCAGTTTTGGACCCTGATCCTTGAGATCATCAAATTCAACAAACTGTGCAAGGAACGCTTTCAAAACCATCAGTTTACCGAAGATGAAACGCTAGGCGATTTCCTGAATCACTACCGCTTTTCAGACTTTTTCAGCCAACACTACATACTTCCTATGGGTGCGGCTATTTGGTCCACCAGCCTAGAAGAGATGGAACAGTTCGAACTTAAGTTCTTTATCCAATTCTTTTTCAACCACGGGTTACTCGATATCACCAACAGGCCGCAGTGGTATGTGATTCCAAAAGGTTCACGCTCCTACGTCGATGTTATTCTATCTCGCCTATCTAAACCCGTTCAGCTCAACAGCCACATCAAGCAGGTGACCCGCTATGAAAGTGAAGTCGCTATCGAATTTGAATCTGGTGAAATACAGATTTTTGATGAAGTGATCTTCGCTTGTCACTCTGACCAAGCTCTGGCGCTACTCGGTGACGCGACTGAACAAGAGAAAGCGGTGTTGGGTGAAATTCCATACAGCCGTAATGAAGTGGTGCTTCACACCGATACTAAGTTACTACCTGATCGCAAGCTAGCGTGGGCGAGCTGGAACTACATGTTAGATGGCAACAGCAAGCGACCAGCCTGTGTCACCTACAACATGAACATTTTGCAAGGGATTGAAGACGATACCACCTTCTGTGTCACCCTCAACCAGAGCGAGGCTATTAACCCAGATAAGATCATTCGTCAGTTTGTCTACCATCACCCAGTGCTTAACTCCAATACCGTTCAAGCGCAGCAGCAGCGTGAAACCATGTGTGGGCACAATCGCACTCATTTTGCGGGTGCTTACTGGTATAACGGCTTCCATGAAGATGGTGTGCGCAGTGCACTCGACGTGACCAAACGCTTTGGACTAGAACTATGAGCACGGTAACTCGCCACTTCGATGAAAACACCGAACGCAGTGGCATCTACTGGGGCAACGTAAGGCACCGCCGTTTCGGTGCCATTACCCACGAGTTTAGCTATCAGCTGTATATGATGGGACTTGATTTGGATGAGATCGAGCAGACAACAGCGCGTAGCTTGGTCTTCGGTACCCGTTGGTTCAACCCCATTCGCTTTGTTGAGACAGATTATGTTCCGGAGAAGACATTCAACGGAGATGAGTCTTTAGGCAATCATGAGTCGCAAATCAATGATAAAACGTCAAATAGCTATAAAACACAAAACAGCATTGAACCAAAAACTCTAAAGCAGCGTATAGCTCTCAAAGTGAAATCACTGAGCGGTCAATGGAGCGAATCCAACCGTGTCACCATGCTCGCACAGTGCCGTTGTTTCGGGATTTATTTTAGCCCAATCAACTGCTTCTTTTGCTTTGACGAAAATTTGGAGTGCCGTTACATGCTGGCTGAGGTAAGCAACACCCCTTGGCGTGAACGACACTATTATTTGATAGACATGCAGCAAGAGTTGAAGGCGAAGAAAGACTTCCACGTGTCACCATTTATGGATTTAGACATGACTTACCATTGGAAGATCAAGCCTCCATCACGCCGCACTTTAGTCCATATTGAAAATCATAGGGACGAGCAATATCCCGGAGACAAGAAGGTATTTGACGCCACATTGGCACTCGAAAAACAACCGATGACTGCCAGTGATATACGACAAACACTGATTCGAACTCCGGCCATGACCACTAAGGTTGTGCTAGGCATTTATTACCAGGCTTTGAAACTGTTCATCAAAAAGGTGCCCTTTATCTCGCACCCAGATTCAGTTTCCAAGCCACCACAATACAAGAATTAACTAAGACGAGAATTTTCTCAGCGAGGTCTACATGGAACAGCTTGCCAAACAAAATCACAACATCAAGCAGCAGCCTCAAACCGCAGTGCTGAACAAAAACTGTAAGTATCGAAGCCTTGTTTTCACTATTCTGGAACGCTTACAGGGAGCCCAGCTCGAAGTCATCGAAGGGGATGAGCATTCAATATTTGGTGACCGAGAAGCCAACCTTCACGCCGAGATTGTCATTCACGATTCTAGTTTCTTTAAAGACGTTGTCCTTAACGGCAGTATTGGCGCTTCAGAGGCGTACATTGACGGCAAGTGGACAAGTCCACATCTAACTCGTGTCATTCAAATCATGGCTCGCAACCAGCAGCAACTCGACGAGCTAGATGACAAGACACAGTGGCTGTCCAAGATTAAAAACTTATTCTTGAGAAAGCAGAACGCCAATACAGAGCAAGGCTCGAAGCGTAACATCCTGGCCCATTACGATATTGGTAACGAGCTTTACGAACGCTTCCTAGACCCATCAATGCAATACTCTTCAGCCATTTACAGTGAACAAGCTACCCAGCTCGCAGACGCTCAGCAAAATAAGATGCGTACCATTTGTGAACGCTTAGAGTTAACAGAAGAAGACAGCGTGGTTGAGATAGGCACTGGATGGGGTGGACTGGCGATATTTATGGCGCAAAACTACGGCTGCCACGTTACAACCACGACTATCTCTGATGCTCAGCACGAACTTGCCAAGCAGCGCATTGAAGCACTCGGACTAAGCGACAAGATCACTCTGCTTAAAGAGGACTATCGCAACCTATCAGGCCAATACGACAAGCTAGTCTCTATTGAGATGATTGAAGCGGTTGGTCATGAATTTCTACAAACCTTCTTTACTACCTGCTCTCAGCTGCTCAAGCCAACAGGCAAGATGTTGATACAAGCGATCACCATCGCAGATGGGCGTTATGAGAAATACCGTAAAGGGGTCGATTTCATTCAGAAATATATCTTCCCAGGCGGCTGCCTACCCTCTGTTGCTGTCATGACAGGTCACCTTGCACAGAGCACTGATCTTGTCGTCCAAGAAATTGACGACATCGGCTTGCACTACGCGCGCACGCTAAACGATTGGAATGTCGCGTTTGAGCAGAGCTGGGATGAACTGCAAAGCCTAGGGTATTCAGAAGAATTCAAGCGACTGTGGACCTTCTATTTCTGCTACTGCGAAGGCGCCTTCCTTGAACGCGTGATAAGCACTCATCACATTGTGGCGCGTAAGCCTCGCTACTATGGAGCAAAAGATGAAACGGTTCTGGATTATTAACCTTGTTCTGTTTCAAGCCACTTGGGTAAGCAGTGCTTTCTTTACCGAGCAAGCCGTCTTTATAGCGCCACTATTGGTGGCGCTGCACTTTCTTCTTTCACCCACTCGTCGTGACGACCTCAGAGTCTTACTCTTGTTGCCAATCGGCCTACTCCTCGATAGCTTAATGATTGGTCTTGGCGCCTTCTCAGCACACCCAAACATTGCCAACCAAACTTGGTTCCCGGTGTGGCTCGCCTGCTTGTGGGTGATGTTCTTAATCAGTTTTAACCATAGCCTCAATTGGCTAATGAAATGTCCAAAAGTGATCCTCATTCTCCTCGGTTTCGTAGGAGGTACTAGTAGCTACTGGGGCGGCATCAAGGCAGGTGCGCTTCAGTCCACATGGCCAGATGTGTGGGTGTTATCCACGCTTGCGGTCAGTTGGGGTTTGGTAATCCCTTTATTAGTGGTCGGCTACTCGTATCTAAACAAGCCCAATATGGCGGAGACAACGAGGTGACTTATGGCTTATTCAACACAGGGTCGTGCTAAAGTTCAGCGCCACCCTCTATCGCAATGGAAGCGTTACTTACTGTCAGCGCTTGCAACCCTGTTTGCGTGCAGTGCACTTATCTTCCACAACGCCGCTAACGCCTCTCCCGTTGGTGATTTGAATAAGCAGGGCGAAGGAGAGATGACATATCTCTTTTGGACCCTCTACAACGCCGAGCTATACACCACACCTACTCGCTCTGAGCAAGCACTGAAAATCGAATACTACCGCGACATTGATAGCAAAGACTTGGTAGATGCAACGCAAGATCAGTGGGAAAAACTGGGCTACGCAGACAGTAAGATCAAGAGCTGGATCGCTCCACTCTACGAAATGTGGCCGAACGTAAAACAGGGCAGCACTCTGACCATTCGCGTTTCAGAAAACCAGCAGAGCCAATTCTATTTCGACGAACAACCAATCGGCACCATTACCGATACCCAATTTGGACAAGCCTTTCTCTCTATCTGGCTGTCAGAAAACACGTCGGAACCGAAACTCCGCCAACAGTTGTTAGGTCTCAACAAATAAAACAGGACACAATGAATGAAAACAGGATGGCTACTTTTACTTTGCTCTCTTCTAATTGGGTGTGGCTCCGCCAACTTATCCGAACATACGGGCACCACACCTGAACTCAAGCTCGAACAGTTCTTTGATGGCGACCTCATCGCTTACGGCATGGTGCTCGATCGCTCTGGTAATCTACTGCGACGTTTTGAAGCGGATTTAGTGGCAGAGTGGCAAGGCGAACAGGGTGAAATCAAAGAGTGGTTTCGCTTCGCTGATGGTGAACGTTCCACTCGGATCTGGCAACTGGTTAAAACTGGCGACAACACCTACACAGGCTCGGCTGGCGACGTAATAGGCGAAGCGTATGGTGAAACTCAAGGCTCTGCCCTTTACTGGAAATACACGCTAGAAATCGAAGTCGACGGTTCAATGTATGAAGTGACGCTGGACGACTGGATGTTTTTGATGGACGACAAGCGCCTGTTCAACAAAACCGAAATGTCCAAGTTCGGGTTCAAGGTCGGCGAAGTCATACTGTTTATCGAAAAACGCTAGCCGTCAATAGCAACAGATTACACAAGCCTCGACTCACTCTTTGAGTCGAGGCTTTCTGTTTCCATCATCTCAAATCAACCTTCACAGCGCTGATTGAACTTACCTATCACTAGATTTACCTTTCAATAGCTTTTGCCTTTCATACTTGATAGCTATCTCCTATTAGAACAATAGAAACGTCCGAATTTACCCTCTGAGCCTGTCGAGGCAATATATCTCCATCGACGCAAGGCAGCGTCAAAACAACAAATTAAAGAGAGTAAAATCATGATCAACACAGAAATCAAACCATTCAACGCAACGGCATTCAAAAACGGCGAATTCGTAGAAATCTCAGAGCAAGACGTGAAAGGTAAGTGGGCAGTATTCTTCTTCTACCCAGCAGATTTTACTTTCGTATGTCCTACTGAACTTGTAGACCTACAAGAGAAATACGCAGAGCTTCAGTCTCGTGGCGTGGAAGTTTACTCAGTATCAACTGACACACACTTCTCTCACAAAGCATGGCACGATACTTCTGACAAAATCGGTACTATCGAGTACTTCATGGTAGGCGACCAAACAGGCACTATCACAAACAACTTCAACGTAATGCGTGAAGGTCAAGGCCTTGCAGACCGCGCTACATTCCTAATCGACCCACAAGGTGTTATCCAAGCAATGGAAATCACTGCTGAAGGCATCGGTCGTGACGCTGAAGACCTACTACGCAAAGTTAAAGCGGCTCAGTACGTAGCAAACAACCCAGGTGAAGTTTGCCCAGCTAAATGGAAAGAAGGCGAAGAGACACTAGCACCATCTCTAGACCTAGTAGGTAAGATCTAAACATCTACTAACCCGTTCTACAGGCGTGCCTTAGCCTGCCTCCTAAAGGGCTTTGGCGCGCCGCTTTAATACTCAAAACCACATCCATGCGATGTGGTTTTTTGTTTTTATTCAGACAGTTAAAACGGAATTTACCTGTGCGATAAGTTTTGCCGATTATTGATAGGTTTTACCTACCAAACTAATAGAAACGTCCGAATTTACCAATTGTGATGGCCAAGGCAATATAACTCCATCAGCGCAAAACAGCGCCCCCGAACAGAAAAAAAAGTAGGCATATCATGTTAGACCAAGCAATGAAGCAGCAACTGCAAACATACTTAGAATTCCTAAAAAATGACGTTAAGCTCGTTCTTAGCCTGGATGAAAGCGAAACAGCAAGCAAACTAGAGAAGCTGGCGAACGACATCTCAGAACTCTCTGACAAAGTTGTAGTTATCCGTGACGATAGCGCAAGTGACCGCAAACCAATCATGCAAGTGTTGAACACAGAGAAAGGCACAAGCATCGGTTTCGCTGGCCTACCTATGGGGCATGAGTTCACTTCATTGGTATTGGCACTGTTACACAGTGGCGGTCACCCAATCAAGCTTGAAGACGACGTGATTGAGCAGATAAAAAACCTAGGCGAGCCACTGAATGTTGAAATCTTCATTTCGCTTTCTTGCCAAAACTGTCCTGAGGTTGTGCAAGCGTTCAACATGATGTCAGCAATCAACCCGCTAATCAAAACAACCATGATTGACGGCGCAGCCTTCCAAGACGAAGTGAAATCACGCGACATCATGGCGGTACCAAGCGTATTCATCAACGGTGAACTATTTGGCCAAGGCCGTATGTCTCTGGCAGAGATCCTAAACAAAGTAGATTCTGGCGCAGCTGAGAAAAAAGCGGCGAGCCTAAGTAAGCAAGCACCATTTGACGTTCTTGTTGTTGGCGGTGGCCCTGCAGGTTCTTCTGCAGCAATCTACGCAGCACGTAAAGGCATTCGCACAGGTGTGGTTGCAGACCGCTTTGGTGGCCAAGTAATGGACACAATGGCGATTGAGAACTTCATCTCAGTGAAAGCGACCACAGGTCCTAAGCTAGTAGCTAGCCTTGAAGAGCATGTAAAAGAGTATGGCGTAGAGGTGATGACCGAGCAACGCGCTGCTAACATCATCGACGCGGAAGACACAGAAGACGGTTACATCCACGTTGAGCTAGAGAGCGGAGCAACACTGCGAGCTCGCACGGTTATCACAAGTACAGGTGCACGCTGGCGTGAAATGAACGTACCGGGTGAGCAAGAGTACCGCAACAAAGGCGTGGCATACTGCCCACACTGTGACGGTCCACTGTTCAAAGGCAAGAAAACAGCTGTAATCGGTGGTGGTAACTCAGGTATTGAAGCTGCAATCGACCTAGCGGGTATTGTTGAACATGTAACGGTTCTTGAATTTGCAGACACACTACGTGCAGACCAAGTACTTATCGACAAAGCGAACGCAACGCCAAACATCGATATCATAAAGATGGCACAAACAACACAAGTGCTTGGCGATGGCAACCGAGTAACAGGTCTTGAGTACAAAGATCGCAACACTGATGAGATCAAGCGCATCGACCTAGCGGGTATCTTTGTTCAAATCGGTCTGATGCCGAACAGCGAATGGTTGAAAGGCACTAAGGTTGAACTATCACCACGTGGTGAAATCGAGATTGACGCACACGGCGCAACTTCTATGAAGGGTGTATTTGCAGCAGGTGACGTAACAACCGTACCTTACAAGCAGATCATCATCGCGATGGGTGAAGGTGCAAAAGCGAGCCTAGGTGCATTTGACCACCTAATTCGCAACCCAGCGCCAGTCGCTAAAAAAGTGGCAGAAGTAGCGTAATCAAATAACGCTGCAAGCCTAACAAAAGAGAAAGCCACCACTGAAGTCAGTAGTGGCTTTTTTTATGATTAATAAAATAGGTTTATAACACTTCTCTTTAATCCTGATAAGACTGGGAAGCCAAACGAATAAAGGCGTTGGTTTCACCGTATTTCTTATACTCGCCCACTCGCTGCACCACTTCAAAGAACAAGCCATTCACTTCCTTGGTGTAGAAGTGGAAAAACGCACCCGTATCATCTTCGGTGTAAAGAATGTTGTTTTGCTGTAGCTGTTCAATCGACTCATCTTCCAAATCAAACTGTGCCTGAATATCTAGGTAGTAGTTATTCGGTATCTTCAATTGGTAGATAGGCGATAGGTTTGCCGCTGCTTTGAAGATGTCTCGACACTCAATGGCAATCTGATTGATGCTCGCACCGTTAGAGTCGTTCAAGAATCGCTGAGCCGAAGTGCGCTTCGCGCTGGTGCTGTTGAGTGCGATCTTAATATTCTCGTTCGGGCTCTTAATCGTGCGGCTAGTAATCAAGCCATTGATATCTGGAAGATCGAAGCTCTCTTCAGGAACAAAGCCAAAGATCGACTTATAGAAGAACATGTTCGACAGCAAAGTCTCTGGTGACACTACCTGACCAATGTGGTCAACGCGAATCAAGTTATCGTTCACTGCTGGTTGCTGCTCTACCGGCTTGAAATCGACGTCGTAGAACTTGTCTGCTTGGTTCTCATCCAAAAGATGAATCATCAGGTTGCTAGAACTCTTCAGCGTTGGAATATCCAGCTCATTTTCTTGGCGAGCTTGGAAAATCGCTGGGCTGTTATAGCGTTTTGCCAGTTCAACCAAACGATCTGAATCTTTGGTTAATACACCTAGCGCACACACAGATTCACCATGACCTTCTAAGTAAGCCTGAGCGTTGCTGTTTTTCTCGTAGTTAAAGACGAAGTTAATATCACCTACTTGGTATAGATCGACATTCTTACTCTTATGGCTGTGTGTTTTGCTAAAGCCCAATGACTCAATCACATCGGTAAATGGGTTGTCTTCACGCTCTTTTACCGCAAATTCAATGAAGCTCAAATCAGACACGCTTGGCATCTCAAACAGGTTGTTGGTCTGATCTTCGAGCCATTTCAATGAACGTACGCCATCCACCGCTTTCTCTTTTGGAGAAGAGGCGCGGAACTCATCGTTAAATACTTCATGAGAGAGGTAATCATCGTAACCTTTATCTTTGAGTGTTTTCACAAAGTCGATCACTGGGAAATCACCTTGCCCCGGGAAGCATCGATAGTGACGGCTGTATTGCAAAATATCCATCTGCATTTTCGGCGCATCAGCGACCTGCACCAAAGCAATCTTTTCCACTGGAATATCTTCACGCAGCGTATCTAGCGTATTGCCACGAGCAAACATGTGGAAGGTGTCCAATACCACACCAAGATTCGGATGGTCGACCATCTTCACCAAGTTCCAAGCGTCATCGTAGTCGGCAATGTGACGCCCCCATGCCAGCGCTTCATAACCTAGCTCCATATCTTCACGCTTGGCCAGTTCTGCTAGGGCGTGCAGATCTTCAGCACAACGGTCGAGATTATTAGTCGAGAGTGGATTGACATTACTGCACATCATTAGGCGTTTTGTGCCGAGTTGATGTGCCAGATCCATCTTGCGCTCCATCATCTTGTATTTCTTTTCGCGCAAGCCATTTGGCATCCCTTCCATGTCTCGGAAAGGTTGTAGAACCAAGATCTCAAGCCCCATGCTGTCAGCAATACGTTTAACGTCGGCTGCAGAACCACGGTACTGAGTTAAATCATTTTCAAAAATTTCGATGGCATGAAAACCGGCTTTAGCCGCTGCATGCATCTTCTGTTCAAGAGTGCCAGATAGACAAACGGTCGCGATTGAATACTTCATTCTAAACTCCCTTAATTAACCAGCGCAGTAACATCTTGAACCGGAACGTATTGCTCCGTTTCTGTCGCTTTAATGATGGCGTCGATCACCAATAGATTTTGCAGGCCATCGTAAATGCTCACTTTTGGCGTTTGCTCTTCACCACGAATTAGAGCGCAGAAGTGCTCAAGTTGACGCTTAAGTGGATCTTCACGCGTTACTGGCTCTTGGCGCTCTTCCATCGCATTCCACCAAGAAGGCGTCACCCCCTCTTTAAACGACTTAATCTGCATTGTGGGGATCGATAGCGAACCGTTGGTACCTGCCACGTGGTAACAATCTTCAGTTTCATAAGTCGCGTAGGTCTTGTTTTCTTGCGAGGTTTGTTCCCAGCTGCGCGGGCTTGCCGAGGCATCAGACAACATGAATGAACCCAGCGTGCCATTGGAAAATCGCAGTGAGATTGCAGTTGTGTCTTCCACTTCAAACTCGCGGGTCGCGCTTGAATTCAGAGCTTGGACACCAACAATGTCACCAACCAAATGACGCAGATTGCCAATCTCATGAATCATGTTGATTAGGATCGGGCCGCCACCTTTAACTTTGCGCCACTCGCCTTCGTTGTAGTAGTAATCAGGTTTGTAGAACATCGCGCTGCCCATGATAGATACCGTCTTGCCCAGTTCGCCGCTGTCGATGATCGACTTAGCTGTCTCTAGCAGTGGGCTGTAAGCACGGTGGTGACCAACCAGCATTTTTGCTTCTTCACGATTTGCGTGTTTAAGAAGCTCAATGGCATCTTCGATCGAGTCGGTAACAGGCTTCTCGACAATGGCAGGCACGCCAGCGTTGATACACTCGTGCGCTTGAATAGCATGCAGACGATTTGGTGTCGCCAAGATCACACCGTCCGGCTTATCTTGTGCAAACAGCTCTTCTAGGCTGGCGTAGACCTTAACGCCATACTCTTCCGCAACCTCTTTAGCACCCGGAGAAGGATCAACAATCGACGCCAACTGACATTGCGCGTTTTCAGAAACCAGTTTGATGTGTGTTTTCCCGATCAGACCTGCCCCAGCGACAGCAATTTTAACTTGTTCCATGTTATGACCTTATTTTTCATTCACGCTCTACAGGCGTCTATTTTTATGATGATGTTGTGATAGCAATTACGACGGACAGCGAGAGTCCAGAGGCCACCGTCGTTATAATTAGAGTGTTTAAACAGAAGCGTTGTTGTTGATAGAGCCCACCTAAAATCGGGTAGATGGACAACATAGGAGACGCAGCAAAAATCAATAAGACATACTTGAGGTCTCCCTCTACGGGTAGCGTCATCAGCAGTGCCACGACGATCAATGGAAAGAACACCAGCTTCATCGACGTCACAAAAGCGATTCGTCTGAACTGCTCAAATTTCAGTGATTGACCGAGCGCTCCCCCAATCGCAAATAGGGCGAGAGCAACCGATGTTTTCGCAAAAATGGATACCCCATCAGCCACGAATTCTGGCAAGCGAATCCCCGTTATATTCACAACTAAGGCAAAGCTGATCGCTAAGATAATCGGGTTGCGACTAATACGACCCGCGACAACCTTTAGTTGCTCACCGATGCTTGACGAACGACCTTGGGCAAACTCCAGTGAAATCAAACTTAATGGGATAAACACCAGATTCTCAATCAGTACACACATTAAAAATGCTTCAATGAACTGACCGTCGTACAGCGATAGCACCACTGGAAAGCCAACGAACGCGCTGTTTGGCATGCCGCTGCCCAGACCATTGATGAAGCTTTCCGTCCAAGTGGACTTGAGCAGGCCTTTGCTCACCAATATCGCCACGGTCATCGCACTCAAGCCCGCAATGGCGTACACCAACATGAAGTTGACGTGGATGACTTGCCCTAATTCAATGCTACTCAAGCTGCTGATGATCACTGCTGGCAGCGATACATACAGCACGAACTTGCTCACCTCAGCGACGAATTGTTGGCTAAAAAAGCCTTTTTTGGTCGAGAGGAACCCTACTGCCACGATAAAAATCAGTGGCAGCAACACTTCAAATACAAACATTGTTTTTCTCTAGTAGCCGAATAACTTCGGTAGGAAGAGCACGCTTTGTGGTACGAAAGTAATGAAGAACAGCACCACGACTTCCAGTAGGAATAGAGGAATAACTTGCTTAGATATCGCAGCAATCCCGACCTTGGAAATGGTATTGGAGACAAACAGACAGATACCCATTGGTGGTGTAATCAAACCAATCATTAGGTTGAAAATAACCACAATGCCAAAGTGAACAGGGTCGATACCAAAGCTCATCGCAATCGGATGGAAGATTGGAATCAGAATCAGCATGGCTGCAATGCCTTCAAGGAACAGGCCGACCGCCAGTAGGATTAGGTTCACCATGATTAGGAACATAATCGGATCTGAGATAGTACTAAGCACTTGTTGACTAATGTATTGAGGAACACGTGAGAACGTCAGCAGCCAGTTTGCTACAGAGACAACAGCAATCAGAATCAATACGATAGAAGAGTCGCGCATTGAACGCATGAACACTTCAGGTAAATCGCTGAGTTTAATTGATTTGTACATGAACATGCCTACCGACAGTGCATAAAATGCAGCAAAGGCAGCCGCTTCCGTCGGTGTCACGATACCCATTAGAATCGAGCCAAGGATAAAGATTGGCATCGTTAGCGGTACAAAGGCTTTAACCAAAGCTTTGCGACGGCTTGTTCGCACACCGGTATTCACAATCTTATGCTTGGTCGCATAAAAGAAAACAAACACTGACAGGGCAATCGCCGACAAAACACCCGGAACAATACCTGCTAAGAACAGCGCAGGAACCGAGACACCACTGGCGATAAGCGCGTAGATGATCACCGGAATACTCGGTGGGATCATAGGACCAATCACCGAAGAGGCTGCGGTCAGTGCCGATGAAAACTCTTTGCTGTAGCCCTCTTTTTCCATCTGTGGGATAAACACTCGGCCCAGTGCAGAAGTATCTGCTACCGCTGAACCTGAGATCCCGGCAAACATCACCGAAGACCAGATGTTTACTTGTGCTAAGCCACCACGGAAGTGTCCAACCAAGGCGTTAGCAAAATCGATAATACGATTCGTAATTCCACTCTTGTTCATCAGCTCACCAGCCAGAACAAACAGTGGAACAGCCAGAATAGAGTATGAGTCTAATCCGCTAAAAATTCGTTGTGCAACAAGGCTGATTGAGATTGGAGTGCTCGTTACGTAGAACGACATAGCCAAAATAATGGCAAACACTAGCGGAACACCAAATACGAGCATACCGCCCATTAAAGCTATTGATGGCATAGTAGATCCTTATACATCGCCTTGAGTGAGAGAAGAGACTGGCGCATTGGCGCGTCGAGATAGCGTGACGTGTTGTGCGAGACGTAATAGAGCGGCTACAAACAGACAGATACCACCAACAACTAACGCAGACTGGAAGTAAGCCATATTCAAACCAATACCTGGTGATTCGATACCACCGCGTTTCATGACGAATAAGTAACCTGAGTAAGTCATGATGCCCGCCGATACTAGCACTGCGATATCAACCACAATCGCCAATACCTTTTGGAAAATGGCCGACTTGACTGAATCTAGAACCGCAAATTTAATGTGCAGCCCTTCTAGGTAACAGAGAGAGGTACCAAACATCACACCGTAGATCATTGAGTACTTACACAGCTCTTCACCCCATAGAATTGAGGTATTGAAAAAATAGCGCGAGATGGTCGTGACCAGCATAACTGCAAACAGTACAAACAGAGACGAACCTGCGCAGAATGCCAATAGTTTTTTATATTGTTCCATCATAGTTCCCTATCTCCTTGGGAAAGCGCAGCATTGAGACCATCAATGCTGCGAACATCAGAGTTACTTCGTTGCAGTCTCAACCGCTTGAAGTGCGCCATCGATCCATTTCGAATCTACGGTACCTTCAAGCCATTTGATTACCGCAGGCTGAGTTTTGTCGCGGAATTGCTTCTGCTGCTCTGCTGTCAATGACGTGATCTTCATGCCTTTCTTACCTAGCGTTTCTAGACCTTCTGCAGAGTTAACCTGCTGAACAGCTCGGCCAACTGTACCTGCAACTTGCGCTGCACGGTCGATGATCGCGCGGTCTGCATCAGATAAACCTTGGTAAAAGTCATCATTCATTAATAAGAAATCGGTGCCATAAACGTGGCCATCCAGTGTGATGTACTCTTGCAGCTCGTAGAACTTATTCGCGCTAATAACGCTCACTGGGTTTTCTTGACCATCAATAACACCGGTTGTTAAAGCAGCTGGTACTTCCGGGAATGCAATAGGCGTTGGCTCAGCGCCTAAAGATTTCAGCAACTCAACATAAAGCGGGGTTGTCATTACACGAATTTTCAGACCTTTCAGGTCATCAGGAGATTTGATTTCACGTTTCGAGTTAGTGAAGTGGCGGAAGCCTGTCTCACCGTAAGCCAGGTTACGCAGACCTGTCTGTTTTAAACATTGCTCATTAAGTTGTTGGCCAAACTCGCCATCCAACACTTCCCAAGCAACAGGTGCTGAAGGGAAAAGGTAAGGAATTTCAAGAACATTGGCTTCTTTACACAATTTAGAGTAAGCGCCAGACACCATCGTCATGGTCAGCATTCCCTCTTGCGTTGACTGAAGCAGTTCTGTTTCACCACCAAGTTGACCTGATGGGTAGATGTTAACCGCGATACGACCACCAGATTCCGCTTCTACGATATTTTTGAATACCTGTGTCGCGGCCCCTTTCTTAGAGATCGTCCAATCCTGAGAGTCGACATGACCTATTGTGATATCGATATCCGCAGCTGATGTGTTTGCAGCAAACGCCAGTGATACAGCCAGTGATAGTGTCTTTATAGTTTTCATTCTATGGAACCTCCTGTTTCATTGCCGATAAAACTAACACTAGGAATTAACAAAACAAAATTCACTTACTGAAAGCATTATTCAAAAATTAGATAACCCTCGTTATCAAAAGGTCGAAAGCAACAAGAAATAAACGCATAAAATCAGAAACTTAAATCAAAAATATAAACATAATCACCATCAATAAATGGTTAAATCTTATATTTTACAAATTGGTTAATTTTGGAGAATTAAGTCACACTTTGGAAACAATATATCGTTCGCCACTTCATAGAGCGTTTGAATTCCGTTACTAATATGTCCATTGATAAGGGCGTCAGCTATTTCGAGCCAGATCATAAATAGAGTTATAGCTCCAAAACATCAAACTGTGATTTATTTCATATTTCGTACTGTAACTGGTAGTCAGTGGTAAGGAAACCGTATGTTTAATATCCCCAATTTGCGCCACCTTAGGGCGATCTCAGAAGTCGTTCACACCGGAAGTATCAGCAAAGCATCTGACACGGTTTTCCTCTCTCAACCCGCAATTACACAAGCCATCTCTAAACTTGAAAAGAGTATGAATAGTGAGCTGTTTGAACGTACCAGTGATGGTATGACGCCAACAAAACAGGGCGAAGCTTTCGCTTTTCGAATTGACCGTGCGCTGGAAAACATCAGTCAAGGCATCTCAAATGCGCTCAAGATTGCCACAAAGCAACGTAAAAATAGTGTGCAGCGTTATCTGTTTAATATCACCACCACTCAACTAAAAGCACTCGTTGCCGTCGCTAACGGACAAAGCTTTACCGAGGCGAGCCGATTACTTGAAGTGTCTCAATCATCAGTCTATCGAGCATCAAAAGATCTTGAAGAAATACTCGGGTTTACTCTGTTTGAAAAGACCAGTACTGGCATTGCCCTCTCGAAGGCAGGAGCGGCGTTAGACAAGGCAAGTAAGCTTGCTTTTGTTGAAATAAAACAAGGACTTGATGAAGTTAACCTACTAAGTAACCGACACGGTTCAGTGATCACAGTAGGCTGTTTACCTCTCGCGAGAACCTGCTTGCTTCCAAGTACCATTAATGAATTTTCCAAGGCTTATCCTGACTGCCAAATACACGTGATTGATGGCCCATATAAAGACCTGCTCAACCATCTAAAATATGGTGAGATCGATATTCTAATTGGCGCTCTGCGCTTTCCCGTTCCTAGTACCGATATTCGCCAAGAAACGCTATTTGAATCGAAGAACACTATTTTATCGCGAGCTGATCATCCTTTAGCGACTAAAGAGAAAGTCAGTATCAAAGAACTTCAAGAATCGAGCTGGGTTGTCTCCTCCAGTGCAACACCCGCCCGCAAGATGTTCGAAGATATGTTTACCAAGGCCTCCCTTGAAGTACCGAGTCGTTTGATTGAGGCAAGCTCTCAGATGCTAGTCAAAGAGCTATTACTGGGCAGTGATCGATTAACCCTTCTTTCTCAACATCAAATCAGACGCGATCTCGATGAGGGGCATTTAGTTGCTCTTCCCTATGAAGGCGAAGAACAATCCAGACCCATTGGTTTAACGGTACGTAAAAACTGGTTTGCCACTTCTGTACAAACTCACTTTTTAAAATTATTGCGAACAAATGGGGTAAAAATGTCTCTTTAATAACCCTGTTTTTTTCAAAATTGAATACCCTTTGAATTAATTTGATTATCCGCACCCAATACCAAATGATAGTGTTTGACCATAGCCAAAGATAATTAACGAACAAAAAGGTGGTTATGGTGAAAGTCAGTAGGATTGCGTTTATTGGTTTTGGTGAAGCAGCCAAAACCTTTATTTCAAGCTGGAACAATAAAGCGCCAGAAATAATTAACGCCTTTGATATAAAGACAAACAATGTATTTACCCGAGAAAATAAACTCCTCGAATATATTGACCAAGGTGTACAAGGGACATTTCGCCCTGAAGAAGCCATTCACGGTGCGCAACTTATTTTTTCCTTAGTCACAGCTGACCAAGCTGAACAAGCACTGCAGCAGATCGTAGGCTCTCTGACGGAAAAACAAATTGTACTCGACTGCAACTCTTGTTCACCACAAGCCAAACAAAGACTGGCAAAACTGGTTAAAGCGCAAGGCGCTGAGTACATCGACATTGCCATCATGGCGCCAGTATTGACATCACAGCCTAATATTCCGCTCTACCTATCCGGACAAAAAGCCGACAAGGTCGCGGAATACCTTGGTCTGCTGGGTTTCGATATTGAGGTTATCTCGGAAAACGTAGGTGATGCATCAAGCATAAAAATGATGCGCTCAGTCATGGTCAAAGGCTTAGAGGCGCTAACCACAGAGTGCGTTCTGGCAGCTCGTAAATCAGGTGTTGAACATCACGTACTCAAGTCATTAAGTCACACCTACCCAGGGTTAGAGCTGAGTCACCTAAGTCGTTACCACATGGAACGCATGCTCAACCACGGTCAGAGACGCCACGCAGAATTAAAAGAGGTCGCTACGACATTAAACGAGTTAGGCATGAGTCACTCGATGGTCGAGGGTGCAATGAACTGGCATCAATCGCTCGGTGAACTCAACATCGAAGCGTCAGAGCAACCTCTCGCTCAACTGTCAGACCAGATCATAGAACAACTGCAGGTCGCGGATACTGAATCGACCGCAACGAAATTACAAAATATCCAATAGTTTAATCGCTTGAATACAAAAGGAATGATTATGAAAGTGTGTGTAGTAGGCGCTACGGGTGCATTCGGCCAAAAACATTTAGAAGCACTGCGTAATATCGACGATGTTACTGTTACAGCTATGGTTGCCCCTGAAGCGGACAAGCTTGATCAACTCATCACAGATTACAATCAAACTGCTCAAGGCTTCTCTTCACTGGAAGAAGCACTGAAATCTGACAACGTCGATGCTGTGATTCTAGCAACACCAACTCAAATGCATGCTGAGCAAGCTATCGCATGTATGGAAGCTGGCAAGCATGTTCTGGTTGAAATCCCAATGGCAGACAACATTGAAGACAGCTACAAAGTGGTTGAGACTCAGAAGAAAACTGGTGTTGTCGCTATGGCTGGTCACACTCGTCGATTTAATCCAAGCCACCAGTGGATCCACAACAAGATTGTAGCTGGCGAGCTAAACATTCAACAAATGGATGTTCAAACCTACTTCTTCCGTCGCACCAACACTAATGCCAAAGGTGAACCGCGCACTTGGACTGATCACCTACTATGGCATCACGCTTGTCACACTGTTGACCTTTTCCAATATCAAACCGGTGAGAAGGCATCAAAGATTCAAGCACTGCAAGGCCCGATTCACCCAGAGCTCAATATCGCAATGGATATGAGTATTGGTATGAAGACGCCATCTGGCGCGCTTTGTACGCTATCACTTTCTTTCAATAACGATGGTCCATTTGGCACTTTCTTCCGCTACATCTGTGACGAAGGCACTTACATCGCTCGCTACGACGATCTATTCGATGGCAAAGAGACACCGATTTCACTCGAAGGTGTTGCGGTTTCTAACAACGGTATCGAGCTTATTGATCGTGAGTTTTTCGATGCAATCCGCACAGGTCGTGAGCCGAATTCAAGTGTTGCGAGCTGCCTGCCTGCAATGGAAACACTGCACGAACTTGAACAGCTATTAGAGCAAGAGTAAGGAATACGGCGATGATTAGAATAGGTGAGCACTCACTTGCACCAATCGCACTGGGTTGTATGAATGTCTCTCACGCTTATGGCACACCACCAGGCGAAGATCACAGCATCAAACTGCTCAATAAAGCGTTAGACCTTGGCTATAACATGTTAGACACTGCTGCGCTTTATGGCTTTGGCAACAACGAAAAATTGTTGGCAAAAGCAGTCGGTCATCGCCGTGATGAATTCTTCCTTGCTAGTAAATGTGGCATGTTCAAAGGCCCTGACGGTAAGCGCGCTATCGACGGTCGTCCAGAGACAATTCGCCAAACTTGTGAAGACGCACTGCAGCGTTTAAACACCGATGTCATCGACCTCTACTATCTGCATCGCTGGGATAAAACGGTTCCAATTGAAGAGAGTGTCGGCGAGCTTTCTCGACTAGTCGAAGAAGGCAAAATCAAGCACATTGGTTTGTCTGAAGTATCGGCAAAAACCCTAGAGAAAGCGTATCAAGTGCACCCTATTGCAGCGGTTCAATCGGAGTATTCGCTCTGGTCACGCAACGCTGAAATTGCTGTGATCGATAAGTGTAGCGAACTGGGTAGCACCTTTGTTTCATTCAGCCCGGTTGGACGCGGCATTCTCAGTGGTGAGTTACAAAGCAATCAATTTGTCGATGGTGATATTCGTAATGCGATGCCAAGGTTTAGCAATGAGAACTTCGAGTCAAACGTAACGGCAGTCAATAAGTTTGCTTCTCTACTACCAATTTTTGCTGAAGAGAATACCACTCTGCCAACACCCACTCTAGCTCAGTTCGCACTGGCTTGGACACTTGCCAAAGCGCCCCACTCTATCGCTTTGCCAGGGACAACCAGCTTGCAACACCTAGAAGATAACTGGAATGCACAACTCTACTCCATCTCTAAGCCGTTGTTGGAACTGATTGATCGAACTGTACCGCAATCATCTTTCATTGGTGGCCGCTACAACGGGCCAACACAAGTAGAAATCGATACCGAAGAGTTTTAACTTCAAACCAAACATAAAAACAAGCTCACAGAAAAGAGCGCAAAGTAAGTAAAGGATTAATAACATGACAACAAAGAAAACAGCTTTAGTAATCAGTGCCCACTCAGCAGATTTTGTATGGCGTTGTGGCGGTGCCATCGCACTTCACCAAAAACTCGGTTACGAAGTGACTATCGCTTGTCTTTCATACGGTGAACGTGGTGAGTCAGCAAAGCTTTGGAAGCAAGAAGGCATGACGCTTGAAGATGTAAAACGCATCCGTCACGAAGAAGCGACAGCCGCAGCCGCAGCACTTGGAGTGAGTGATATTCGTTTCTTTGACTTCGGTGATTACCCGCTAGAAATCGACAAAGAAGGTAAGTACCAGATCGTCGACCTGATCCGTGAGATTCAACCAGAGTTCATCATGACGCACTCTAAATGGGACCCGTACAATACAGACCACATGTACGCAACTGAGATCACTCTGCAATGCCGCATGATCGCACAAGCTTGGGGTCATAACCCAGGTGAGAAAGTACTAGGCGCACCTCAGGTTTACCTATTCGAACCGCACCAAAGTGAGCAAATGGAATGGAAACCAAATACCTTCCTAGACATCTCTGAAGTATGGGAAAGCAAAAAAGCCGCGATTGAGTGCATGCAAGGTCAAGAACACCTATGGACCTTCTACGAGAACCTGGCGGAAAACCGTGGAAACCACTTTAGACGTAACTCAGGTGGCCAAGCAGGCGGCAGAAGCTGTCAACACGCTGAAGGCTTCCAAGCAATCTTCCCGCAGTGTGTTGATTCGTTGTAATTAACCATTAGCACACCGAACGTTGCTTAAAAAGAAAGGTTCATTGCGGCTTTCCGG
>NZ_JAHGAN010000030.1:0-28277 GCF_030248625.1 Vibrio sp. D420a
CGCTAACCTGCGAAGAACCTTTTTTATTGGCTCAAGATTGTCAGCGTTGTGTCAAATATGAATAACGCTGCTTTTAAATCAATTGTATCTTTTATTGCTGTTATATATTGTCGTCGTTTCTACCATTTAGGACTGTTTTGAATTGTTGAAGTTGGGCGCGCGTTTAGTGTTGATGCTGTTTGTACTGAGTTTTGGCTTAGTGAACAGTCATGGCTATTCGTTTCCAGCGAAGCCTTTTCAAATTGCCACTTCAAGTAGTCACTTGTGTCAGCAACTGGCGCAAGCTTCTCAAAAAGACGCTTTTGAAAAACGACACGCGTGTGAACAGACCAAGTTAACTCCTCCCGTGGAGGATGGCTCGCACTATCATGATTCTGAATCGAGCCTTCAAGCCAGCACGTTTCGTCGAATACTCAGCAATGAACAAGACGGTTCAAGTGATATCGAGCCCGTCTATCACCTGCTGATTGACTTTTCTCCCCCTTCTTTACTGGCTTCGCTGTTAGCGACAACCCCGATGTTGGACCTCAAACAGCATTGGACCAGTATTATCAGCTCTCCGCCTTCCCGCTTGTCTGGGTGGAAAGAGGGCAATATCCAATATTCACACTTCCGAGAATTTCTTAGCTAATCGTTTGTCCTGATTGGTCGTATCGACGGTCCCTTGTTCCCGTTGTTCTAGCCAATCCCCAAAACAATTCGCGAATGTACTCTGCTGCCACTCAATCTGCTTGACCTAGTTGCGGTTAGCCATCGTTCGCGTTCGCAAAACTTAGTTAAAAATAAGAGATCTTGACTGTGAAAAAACGCATTCCAAGAAAACAAATCAACCACTACGCAAAGTGGAAATACGTGGTACTTATCACCACCATTATCATCATGATTCTGAGCGCTTTACCGTCTTGGTATGGCGAAGATGCCTCGGTTCAAATCAACAATCGATCTGAGCAGACCATCGACGCGACGCAGGTGACTCAATACCTGGCGAGCGAAGGCATCCAAGCTAAATCGGCTTATCAGAAAGACAAGCGTTTAGTCGTGATCTTAGAAGATGCCGAGCAGCAAGCAAAAGCCAAAGAAGTGCTGAATGAGCGTCTGCTTGATACTGCAACCGTCGCGCTAGCAATGGAGCCAGCGGCACCAAAATGGCTGACTGACATGGGCTTCGCACCGATTCAGCTAGGTCTTGATTTACGTGGTGGTGTGCAGTTCTTACTAGAAGTAGATATGGAGCCGGTTTACCACGCGCAAGCTCAAGCTATGGTTGACGAGATCACAAGCCAAGTGCGTTATGCCCGCGGCAAAGTGGTCAACAACCAAGTGGAATTTAACTTCCGTACCGATGCAGACTTTGAAAAAGCGCAGAAGCTGATTCGTGAAGAGTTCCCACAATGGTTACGTGACAGCTCGGACAAAAAGCTGACTCTGACGCAATCTGAAGATGAACAACGCACGCTTCGCAACCTAACGGTTCAACAAAACCTCCAAATCATGCGCAGCCGTATTGAAGAGTTAGGTATCACCGAAGCCTCAATTCAACGCCAAGGTGAGAGTCGCATTCGTATCGAATTGCCGGGTGTACAAGATCCTGCAGCTGCAAAAGACGTAATAGGCGCGACGGCTTCATTGGCGTTCTACTCGGTTTACGACAACCCAACGCGCAACACTCAAACGTTAAAAGATACCGACGGTAACCGTGTGGTTATCGCTCGCAAAGCAGTATTGAGCGGCGAGCACATCATTGATGCTCGCAGTGGCATTGGTGAAATGGGCAGTGCAGAAGTTAACATCACCCTAGATTCAGCGGGTGGTAAGAAAATGTCTGAGTTCTCTCGTCATAACATCGGTAAGCCAATGGCGACCGTGTACAGCGAGTACAGCCGAGACAGAGCTGGTAACAGCGAGAAAACCAGTGAAGTGATCAGTGTTGCGAATATCCAATCTCAATTAGGTAGCCGCTTTAGGATCACGGGTGCAGGCACTATGGCTGAAGCGCAAGAGTTGGCTCTGTTGCTTCGTGCTGGTTCATTGACTGCGCCTGTGACCATCATTGAAGAGCGTACCATTGGCCCATCTTTGGGGGCAGAAAACGTGACCAACGGTTTTGCAGCTCTAGCACTTGGCCTTGGTCTTACTCTGACGTTTATGGCGCTATGGTATCGCCGCCTTGGTTGGGTCGCGAATGGTGCGCTTATCCTAAACATGGTGACGCTATTTGGTCTGATCGCATTGCTACCGGGAGCGGTATTAACGCTGCCGGGTATTGCGGGCTTGGTATTAACCGTTGGTATGGCGGTGGATACCAACGTACTTATCTTCGAACGTATTCGAGACAAAATGAAAGAAGGGCGCAGCTTCGCTAGCTCTATCGATCGTGGTTTTGATAGCGCGTTCTCATCAATCTTCGATGCTAACTTCACCACCATGATTGTCGCTGTCGCTCTTTACACCATTGGTAATGGGCCGATTCAAGGCTTTGCTTTGACACTGGGCTTAGGTCTTCTAACCAGTATGTTTACGGGCATTTTTGCTTCACGAGCGATCATCAATTTGGTTTGGGGTCGTGACCAACGCCACGATGTAAGGATTTAAGCATGAGTACTTCAAAAATGACTATGTCAGACCGCTATTTTTTAGACAGTAATATGACTCTTCTGCGCAAGGTGATGTCGGTAATCTCTATCGTGCTGTTCATGAGCTCGGTAATGCTGGTGGCCGTGAAAGGGTTTAACTGGGGCTTGGATTTTACAGGTGGTGTGGTTGCTGAGGTTCAGCTCTCTGACCAAGTGACCAAAGATGCGCTTAAAACCGAGCTTGATGCCGCTTTCCAACAAGACGTGCAAGTGGTGGGTATGGCAGAACAAGACCGCTGGACCATTCGTTACAGTCAATTGACGGAAGCATCGCAAACAAGCCTAGTTGATGCCTTGGCATCGGTGAGTGACCAAGTGAAAGTGCTTAACAGCAGTGTGGTAGGCCCTCAAGTCGGTCAAGACATGGTTGACCAAGGTGGCTTGGCGGTATTGGTGTGTTTCTTAATGATCATGCTCTACCTAAGTGTCCGATTTGAGTGGCGTTTAGCTCTAGGTGCTCTGGCTGCAATCATCTACGACGTGACCATCATCTTCGGTTTGTTCGCTTTGACTCAATTTGAATTTAACCTAACAGTACTGGCGGCGGTGTTAGCGATTCTGGGTTACTCACTCAATGACTCGATCATCATTGCTGACCGCGTCCGTGAGATGCTGCGTGGCAACCCTAACGGCGATACTGACAACCTGCTTAACGAGTCAGTCAAAGCAACGTTCTCTCGTACTATGGTGACCTCAGGTACGACGTTGTTGACGGTATCAGCGCTTTGGTTGCTTGGTGGCGCGGCGCTACAAGGTTTTGCGATTGCATTGGTTGTGGGTATCGCGAGTGGTACATGGTCTTCAATTTCGGTTGGTATCACGCTTCCGAAATTACTTGGCTTACAGCCTTGTCACTACCAAGTAAAGCCGGTTGATGAGTTGGAAGATAGCCGTCCTTAATCCAATACGCTTCTCATTGAGCATTTAGAGTTCGACACAACAAATGGCCCCAAGACTGGATTCGGTTTTGGGGCCTTATTTTTAGTGTGGTCAATAGGTTAGATAAAGTGACTCTATTTCAAAAATCTGCACATTGGCGCAGCACCTCTATCCAATATGACTTATGTTTATAAGATGTTAGTTGGAAATGAGGCAAAGCAATGGAATATCGACATCAATGTCATGTAGGCGATCACGGGGATGCACTCAAACATCCAGTATTGAGTGAGTTCGTTAAAATGCTCATGCAGCAGCACTCAAGTTTGACTGTGATTGATACGCACTCAGGGACTGCGCGATACGACCTAACCACAGCGCCGAGCAATCATGCGGGCGAATTTGCCGAAGGCGTCGGGTACTTGTGGCGCAACAAGGGCTACTTACCAAGTGCTTTCTCATCATTTATCTCGATCTTGGAATACTACAATCCTAATCAACTGATAACTGACTATCCTGGGTCGGCAGCGATTGCTTATCAGCATGGGCGCAGCCAAGACAACTTCTACTTCTCCGATATTCAGCAATCTGAAGCAGATTTGTTGCGTTCAAATATCGAAGAGATCCAGCAACAGCGTGGTGTCTCAAGTGCGTTGCATGTCAGTGCTGGAGATGGGTTGAAAGCACTTCCAGAAGTCGTTGCCAAGAGTGACAGACATCAATTAGTAGTAATAGATCCGCCTTACGAGAGTGACGATGAGTACCTTGCGGTTATCGATGCGCTGGCCAAGGCCTATCAGAAGTCAGATAAGGTGTCGGCGTTAATTTGGTACCCGCTGTACACCGAAGATAAGAGCTCGCTGATCCTCAGCCACTGCTTTGATGCAATGCAAGCGGAAGAGTTGCCGAACCCAATTAAGGCTGAGTTAAGATTGCGAGATCCGAAAGGGGATGACCGCCTGATAGGTAGTGGATTGCTGCTGTTTAATCCGCCGCAGGGACTTGCAGGCAAGGTCGCCGATATTCTGGAGTTTTTGCATCGAGATCTGGCAACCCACGGCGAAGGGTATTGGCAAATGCGTGGCTTAGCATAACTAAGTTGACATAGCTAAGCGAACACTGTGCTAATAAGTCATTGTAAAAGATAAGGTTTTAATTGACCTGACTCTAACTTACAAAAGTTGATTAATTCTCGTTAATCATTTAAAACTGAGACTTACAAACGGAGAGTTGCCCAAATTCAGGTTTGAATTGCGACACACTTAAACAAATAATCTCCATTTAATCTATGCAGTTTACCCCCTAAACAGCATTAGGCTCGCACTAGTCACGCGAGCCTTTCTTTTGCCTGTCGTTTAGCTTTTACACCGTTTGAGGCTCTTCTAACGTTGGATAATCGATATAACCTTTTTCTTTGCCGCCGAATAGAGTGGCGCCATCGAGTTGTGCTAGCTCACTGCCGTTTTGCAGGCGTGATACCAGATCGGGGTTGGCAACAAATGGGCGACCAAATGCGACGAGATCCGCGTAGCCTTTGCTTAATACTTCTTCGGCGCGTTGTGGCGTGTAGCCGCCTGCGACGATAATGGTGTTAGAGAATAACTCTCTTAGCTCGACTCGGAAGCTTTCAGGGATAACCGGTGCATCATCCCAGTCGGCTTCTGACAGGTGCAGATAAGCGATATCACGAGCTTGCAGCGCTTTCGAAGCCTCTAAAATTGTTGGCACTATGTCTGGGCAGTTCATGTCTTTGAAGGTGATGAATGGCGCCAAGCGCACGCCCACTTTGTCTGCACCAATTGCATCAATGACGGCATCCACCACCTCTATTAAAAAGCGAAGTCGGTTCTCACGGCTTCCACCATAGTTGTCGTTGCGCTTGTTTGAGTTGGTTCTTAGGAACTGGTCAATCAGGTAGCCATTACCACCGTGGATCTCGACACCATTAAAGCCTGCTTCGATGGCTTTCTTTGCTGCGTTCGCAAAATCTTGAACCACTCGATCGATGTCTGCTTGGGTCATCTCTCTTGGTTGGATGCAATCGACCATATTGCCGTTGCCATTCTCATCAGAAATCCACACCTGAGTTTCTATCGGAGCCAAAGCTGACGGTGCTATTGGCAGTTCGCCCTTTTGAAACGTCGGGTGAGATACGCGGCCGACATGCCATAGCTGGCAGAATATCGCTGCACCTTGGGCTTTGGCAGCTGTTGTTACTGACTTCCAACCTTCGATTTGTGCATCGGTATAAATGCCGGGAGTGAACGAATAACCTTGAGAGTCATCAGAGATCTGCGTCGCTTCAGTGATGATAAGCCCAGCGCTAGCACGTTGTCGGTAATAGGTCGCCATCATGTCGTTTGGTACATTGCCCGGTTGACTGCTTCGAGCTCGGGTCATGGGTGCCATCACCACACGATTTTGTAGGGCTAACTCTTTTAATTGCGTCTTGTTGAATAATTTAGTCATGTTGAGAATTCCTATTTTCTGCTGATAGGGATCATTTTATTTATTCGATTAATTTTGATAATTGTCTAAAATATGAATTCATTATTCGGTTGATATGAACAGTGCAGCGAGGAAGAAGTAGCATGGATAAGTTTTCAGACATGGCGATGTTCGTCAGTATCGTTAAGCATCAAGGGTTGGCTGCAGCAGGGCGGGAGCTAGGTTTATCACCTGCGACCATGACTGCAAGGCTACAAGCACTGGAAGAGCGATATGGCGTGAAGTTATTGAATCGAAGTACTCGACATGTGTCTTTGACCGATTCTGGCGAGCTGTATCACAAGGCGTGTTTGGAGATATTAGATAACGTTAGCGAAGCCGAAAACCTGATTCAAAATGGCGTCAAAGAGGTTAAAGGCCCTTTAAAAATTGCCGCGCCGAAAGACATCGGTAAGCAGTACATTCTTCCGATTCTCTCTGAGTTCTGTCAGCAGTATCCTGACGTGATCCCTTACCTGTATTTGAACGATAACCTGTCGAATATTGCAGAGTCGGGTATGGATGTGGTGATTCGTTACGGAGAATTGGTCGACAGCAGTTTGATATCAAGACGTTTATCCCCGAGCCGACGTGTGCTGTGTGCTTCTCCTGAATACCTTGCTAAGCATGGAACACCATTAACGCCGCAAGACTTAGCAGACCATGACTGCTTGGCAATGCTTCGCAGCAATGAAGAGCTCAAGACATGGCACTTCCAAGATCACGATATGAAGAAGTCGATTACCGTTGTGCCAAAGCGATTCTCAGACGACGGTGAAGTGATTCGTTACTGGGCACTAAAAGGCGAGGGTATTGCGCTCAAATCTGTGTTGGACGTGCAAGATGACATCAATAACCAACGCCTTGTCACGCTGCTCAACGGCTATATGAAAAACTTCAACACCTCGACCTCTGTATCGAGCGCCGACTTGAATGTGGTGTACATCAGCAAGAAGTATCAACCTAAGCGAATTCGACTGTTTTTGGATTTCCTAATCGATAATTTTGGTCGTTTGACCGATAAATCAATTAATTAACTCGATATGACAAAACTCTCGAACTGAAAACGGGACTGCGGACAGAACTGACTGAACTGGTTATGATGTGAGCAATACATGGATGTTACTGGAGAGAACAATGAAAATAGTTGGCAATACGGTGATCAAACCATTTCATAAAGCGACCTGTCACTGCGGTGCGGTGGAGTTAGAGCTCAGCCTGCCTAACGGAATCGAAAAGCCACGCCGTTGTGATTGCTCTATCTGTCGTCGCAAAGGGGCGATTGTTGGCTCTGTTGCCTTGGATGGCATCAAGATCATTAAGGGCGCAGAATATCTGAAGTTATATCAATTCAATACCAACACCGCGAAGCACTACTTCTGCTCGAACTGCGGTATCTATACCCACCATCAACGTCGCTCTAGCCCAAATGAGTATGGATTCAACATTGGTTGTTTAGAAGGGGTGAACCCTTTTGATATTGGTGATGTCGTGACCAACGACGGTGTGAACCATCCTGCGGATCGCTAAGGAGAAAAGTATGTCTGATTATGGTGCCCTGATTCGCTGGCAGAAAGGCGACGATGAGGTATTTAGCGATAACCAATACAGTCGCGGGCATACGTGGGAGTTTGATGGTGGCGTTATTGTACCTGCGTCGTCATCGCCTCATGTGGTGCCACTGCCACTCTCTGTTGAAGAAAATGTTGATCCTGAAGAAGCCTTTATTGCGGCGATTGCCAGTTGTCATATGCTGACCTTTTTGGGCATTGCAGCTAAACGTAAGTACGTGATCGAGTCTTACGTTGACGATGCGATAGGTGTTCTTGAAGAGGATAAAGCAGGGCGTGCTTGGGTGAGTCATGTTACGCTTAGACCCCAAATCCAATTTATTGGTGATAAGCGCCCTACGGATAAACAGCTCGAAAAGCTGCACCATCTGGCGCACAGTAACTGCTTCATTGCCAATTCTGTAAAAACCGAGATCACGGTAGAGATAGACTCGTAACCCACACTATGTTTTCAGTTGTACTAAATAGCTTTGTCCACCGCGTGCCAGATAAAGCGCAGGTGATCGCCCTAGCAGCCGAGAGTGGCTGTCAGTTAAAACGCATTAGACGCTCTCGGAATTGGATGTTAACGGGGGAAGAAGCGCAGCTACATAAATTAAGGGAGCAACTTAGCGATGCTCCCTTACTTTGGGTGGTGACTGCGATTGACAAAGTATTACCCAAGCCAACGGTTTGTTTGCAACAACTGCTTCAAAACTCGCCTTCGATGACCGTCGCTCAACTAGTCAGTGAATCTGGCTGTTCACTCGCAGAAGCGCGCATCGCTATTGATGATTTTGAAGGGCTGTAAGTTCTCGATTTCCAGCCCATACTGTCTTTTTGTCACTGATTGAGTGTACAGTTAACCCAAGCCCCATCTTGATTGTGCGATTCTACCGTTGCGTCAGAGAAGCGAACGCCTTTGGCTCCGGCTTCAACGCGCGGAAACTGAAGCCAATCTGCGGGCGTATCTAATCCATCTTTATGTGCAGCGACAGCAAGCGCAAATTCAGTGTAAAGGTTTGCCCAAGCTTCTAATGCACCTTCAGAGAAACCGCGAGCTAAACGGGTTAAGCGTTCAACTTCTGGGAAAAGTTCGCCGCCTTGACCACGTGTTAATACTTTGTCTGCATCGCCAAACTTACTGTATTTGAGGCGTTCTGGGTATTCCATATCCCACTCTAGCCCACCTTGATCACCAAACACACGTAGCCTCAGGCCACCGCGATTACCTGAAGCAAGGCGTGTTGCCATTAAGGTACCCGGAATTGCACCATCGTATTTGGTCATCATAATGACGGTATCTTCGAGCTGTTTTGGAGCACCACAGACGTGCATTTGCGCCAAAATATCGGTCATTTCGAGTCCTGTTACGAAGTTAGCGAGGTTTTGGGCATGAGTGCCGATGTCACCAGTACAGCTTGTTGAACCACTCTTTTTAGGGTCTAGGCGCCACTTAACATGCTCTGCCTGAGAGATATCTTCGTTCATCATCCAGTCTTGCATGAACTCAACATGTACTTGATTGATGTTGCCTATGTAACCCTTTTCGACCATGGCTTTTGCTTGACGAATCATCGGGAATGCCGTGTTGACAAAGGATACGCCAAACACCAAGCCTGTTTGTTGTGTTAAACGCATAAGATCCATTGCCTGATCAATCTCGTTGGTCAGTGGTTTATCGCACAATACGTGGATCCCAACCTCTAAGAATGCCTTGGCAGCATCGTAGTGCAGGTGGTTTGGGGTGGTTATCATTACAGCATCGACACCATCTTCACGTTGAGACTCTTTCTCGGCCATCTCAGAAAAAGAGCTGTAACAACGATCTTCATCGAGGTACCACTGTTGCCCTTTCTGTTTGGCTTTAACTGGGTCGGATGAGAGTGCTCCTGCACAAATCTCCCAGTAATCGCTCAAACGAGCAGCCGACGATTGAGTTACCGATATTCGACCGCCACCCACGATACCGAGGCGAAGTCGTCGAGATAGTTTTGGAAATGGGCCTGAAAAAGTTAAATCGCTCGGTAGCAACTTAGACGTCATGGTGTTCTCCTATGCGCTGATCGCGTCTTGTTGTGATTGCTGTTCTTTCGTCGGTTCAAGTTCCATCTCTATTGCCATGAATACGCCAGGAGTGATGGTTTCGTACTGATGCCAAGGATATTGACCTTCTTGGTTGTACATCGGCTTGTGGCTGGCTCCCGGTGCGAGAGTATCTTCTAAATAGAGGGTAGAGATATCTTTCTCAAAGCATTGTTGCATCTTGCCGAAGCCAACGATTTGAGTATGAATCTCGCGTAGGTGATTGAAGCCGACGTGCGTCTGATGCAAGCCTACTGTCAATGGAACACTGCCTGCGTGATACATCGAGAAAGCGAAGTCGCCAACTTTCTCTTTAGGCGACATCCAAAACTGAATGCCCTTCAAACGTTCTTCTTTGCGCACATCGTAGGCAAGAGGCCAAGTTTGCTGGATGTCTGAAAGCAGAGCTTGTTCATCCGCGTAGGCGTCAAATCCTTCAATCAAAATGACACGTTCGATATTGGTTAATGTAATGTTCTGTACAATTTTTGACTCATAAAAGTCCAGTGCTTGGGTGTTCACTGTAAACGGTGAGTCGGCAAGGTTGAGCAAAATTGCTGCGTTATCAATAGCAAGGGTGGCCTCATTCTCGACCAGTGTTGCTTTAAAGAAGGGTTTAGCAAAACTCATTTCTCTTATTGGCATGATTAAGATCCTTTTATTCTGTCGTGGCGGGTTGCTGTTTGTTTTGAACGCTGGAGGTTACGTCAACACTTTCTGAGTATGGAAAGTCGGTCGGTAGCGCAGCAGGCACATCACAACGAGTCTCGATATTCTTGAAGGCACGGCTGTCACTTGATTGAATGATGCTCTCCATCACTTCACAGACATGAAGGGCCAGCTCACCACTTGCGCGAGGTGCTCGTTGGTTGATAGCTGCATAAGCTAGGTCGACCAAGCCGAGTCCTCGAGAATCTTGATCGTGGTTATGGAGGTTTTCTGCAACTCGCCAGTTTTCAAGCCCTTGCACTCGTGGTCGATAGCTCCAGCGAGCATCTTGACGTGTTTTGTAAAGCACTTGTCCGCCAAAAATATTGGTCCCATCTGTCGGATCTGGGTCAGCAATGCAGAGAGTACCTTCAGTGCCATAAATTTCTAAGCGAGGCAGCCGTGAATCCCAAATATCAAAGCTGGTCATCATGGCGCCAGATAAACCACTCTCGAAATCGAGCAAACTGGTGATGTGAGTATCAACTTCAACATCAATAAACTCTCCAGCTCTAGGCTGTGACTCAATCTCACGCTGTTGGAAAGAGCGTTGAGCGAGCCCTGCCACCTGTTTGATTGGACCAAGTAACGCTATCATTGCGGTTAGATAGTAAGGGCCAAGGTCAAAAAGCGGGCCGCCGCCCGGCTTGTAGTAAAAATCAGGGTTAGGGTGGTGGCGCTCTACGCCGTGAGTGCCTACAAATGCGTTTACCCCAATTGGTCGGCCAATCAGCCCCTCGTCAAGCAAACGCTTACAAGTCTGTACTCGGCTGCCAAGGAAGGTATCAGGTGCATTGCCGACCAATACGTTATTGCGCTTTGCTTCCTCAAGAATGAGTTGCCCTTCAGCTAAATCGGTAACGAATGGTTTTTCAGAGTAGACGTGTTTTCCGGCACGAACCGCTGCTAGTGAAATCTCGCCGTGCACAGCGGGAATCGTCAGGTTGAGCACAGCATCAATGTTAGGGTCTTGAATGATCTCCTCAGGGGTGCACACTTTGGCGATATCGTATTGTTGTGCTTTGGCTCGTGACTCTTCGATATTTAGGCTGGCACACGCAACAATATCGATAATATCGAAACGTTTGCTGGTTTTTAGGTAGATATCACTAATTACACCACAGCCGATTAGGCCAATACGCAGTGGGCGAACTTGTTTATTTGTCGTCATGATTCTGGCCTCGTGTTATTGGTTGGCTGTCGCAGATTCAACAGATTGTTGCGCTGAGTTCATCCACTGCTTGTCGATTTTGGTCGAGAGCCAAGAGATCATTTTTGGTTGAGACGCTTGGCGGAAGGCGTCTAGCTCTTCTGATGTCAGTGTGGTGACTTGCATACCGTTCTTAGTTAAGGTTTCTAGACCCTGCGCAGAATTAATCTGTTGAATGGCGCGGCCCACTGTCCCTGCAACTTTAGATGCTCGAGTGATGATGGCTTTGTCGCTGTCACTTAACCCTTGGAATAGGTCATCATTGATTACGAGGAAGTCAGCACTGTAAACATGGCCATCAAGTGTGATGTGATCTTGTAGCTCGTAGAGTTTCTTTTCGACAATGACGCTGACGGGATTTTCTTGACCATCAATCACGCCTGTTGTTAGGGCTGCTGGAAGCTCAGGAGCTGATATTGGCGTCGCATTTGCGTTCAGAATCTTCATGAACTCAATGAAAGACTGGTTTGGCATTACACGAATTTTCATGCCAGCTAGGTCAGTCGGCTTCTTGATGACTTTCTTTGAGTTAGTGAAGTGACGAAAGCCAGTTTCGCCATAAGCTAGGGTTCTCAGGCCTGTCTGTTTTAAACAATGTTCAGCTAGTTTTGCGCCAAATTCACCGTCGAGCACTTCCCAAGCGACAGGTGAAGATGGGAATAGGTATGGAACTTCAAGCACAGCGGCTTCCGGACAGACTTTAGAAAAAGACCCTGAAACGATCGTCATCCCTAGCATACCCTCTTGGACTGATTGCAGTAGTTCAGTTTCACCGCCCAGTTGTCCTGCTGGGAATATTTTCACACTAATGTCACCACCAGACTCTGCCTCGACAAGATTTTTAAAGACCTGCGTTGCGGCCCCTTTTTTCGAGACTTGCCAGTTTTGCGAATCAACGTGGCCGATACTGATTTCAGTTTTTGCTGCTAGAGCAGTATGAGAGAAGCTAAGTGTTGCAAGCAAAGACGCTGCGGTTGCTAGTGCTGTTTTGCGAAATTCCATTATTGAGTTCCTTATTATTTTGACAGCATTTCTATTTGTAGGGTTGTTAACGTTTGGTTAACAAAATCAATGTTGGGTAATTAAGCTGAAAATCGGAAATTCAAAAAAAGAGTCGGATATTCGGTTTGTGATTAGACGTACTGCGTGAGGCCAGAAAAAACGGGCCACAAGGTGAGGAGAAGTGTGATAACCGGACTGGGAGTGGCTAATTTAGGTAGGGTATTCAGTTTTGTTGAAGTATTAAAAAAGGGGCTCTTGAGCCCCTTGGAAATCTAGTTGGTATTACTTATCTAACAAAAAATCCAAAGCTAATTTGTAGCCTTTGGTACCCATACCTATGATGGTGCCTGCAGCAACAGGTGAGATGTATGAGTGATGACGGAAAGCTTCGCGTGCATGCACGTTAGAGATGTGTACTTCAACCACTGGTACCTCAACCCCTTTGATCGCATCGTGAAGAGCAATCGATGTATGCGTGTAAGCACCCGGGTTAAACACAACGCCAACGCATTCACCTTGAGTAAACTCACGGCCCGCTTTGTGGATGGCATCAATTAGGCTGCCTTCGGTATTGCTTTGAAAACACTCAGCGTCATAACCGTACTCCGCTGCGACTTTACGGCAGTTTTCTTCTACGTCAGCCAGTGTTTCGTAGCCGTATTGTGCAGGCTCACGTGTGCCAAGTAGGTTCAGGTTAGGTCCGTTGAGTATTAAGATTTTTTTCATTGAGTCATTGTCCTTAACGTAAATTCGCAAGCTGTGTTTGCTTAAAAGTATTGAGTTGTTGAGTTGAAACTTGGGCACCAGTGAACAGGGTGAACGCGTCATGTGCTTGATGGAAAAAGAGTTCAAAGCCACTCAACGTATTGATCGATTTCTGCTGTGCGGCTTTTAGAAACTCTGTCTCCCGCGGTGTGTATACGGCATCAAAACACCAAGCCTGATCCTGCAACCAAGAGGCTTCAATTGGGCAACCGGGTGTTTGATAGTGACCGATGGGCGTGCAATTGAGGACACCTTCTACTTTCTGTACCGCTGTTTCTAGCGTCGTTTCATTCAAACATACGGTATCTATATTCTCAGCCGCAAGCAGCTTCGCTAGGCTATTCATTTTTGTTAGATCCCGGTCATATATTGCGATCTCTGTCGCACCGAGATCGGCAAGTGAAAAGCAGATTGCTTTGCCGACACCACCACAACCAAGCACTACTACTTTGCCCGGCTTGCGCTGACCAAATTGGTTAAATGCAGCGATAAAGCCACTGTAGTCTGTGTTGTAAGCGATGACTTGTTGGTCTCGTTTAACCAGCGTGTTAGCTGCACCGACTCGCTTGGCACAAGGCGCGAGCTGATCGGCGACCGACAGTATTTGTTCTTTGTAGGGATAGGTAACGTTGGCTGAATCAATCTCGTTGTCGAACAAGTCTGTAGTGTGCTGGTGGAGTGCTTCTGCGCTGTTGGTGGTCAGCTCTTCGAGTTGATAGTGCAGTTCAATATTAAGCTTTTCAGCAAGGGCATTGTGAAAATCTGGCGATTGAGAACGTTGGATGTTCTGCCCTATGAGTCGACATTGAATCATGATTCACTCCTTATCGTTATTTGTCAGTACGCTAGCAAAACCCTCTTTCTCGCGATAATTGTTTTTTCCTAACACCCATTCAATTTTTGAAGATTACCGATAGAGCAGGGCGCAGCACCTAAGCTGTAACGGGTGTAATTGCACTCCCTATCTCAAAATCTTATACCTTACGAAATAATTGAAATATCGCCTTTGTCAGCACCTCTTTATAGTGAATACATCAGCGAGCAGTAACGACCTTTGAAGGGATTCACCTGCCGAAATGTATTAAGAGGGAACACAAATGCAGAACAACGTCGTAGTACAAAATATTCAGCGCGCAGACAAAGAGCTTATTGAAGGCCTGCGTCAATGTGGTGTGGCTACCATTCATGAAGCTCAGGGCCGTAAAGGCTTATTGGCTCACTATATGCGCCCAATTTTCCAAGGCGACGCGGTTGCAGGTTCTGCATTGACCATCTCAGGTGCAGCGGGTGATAACTGGATGATGCACGTAGCGATCGAGCAAGCAAAATCGGGTGACTTTTTAGTATTCGCACCGACTTCCCCTTCTAATCACGGCTTCTTTGGCGACTTGCTAGCGACATCCGCTCAAGCGCGCGGTGTGGTCGGCCTTATCATCGAAGGTGGCGTACGTGACACTCGTGACCTGCGTGAAATGAATTTCCCAGTATGGTCTAAGGCGATCTTCAGTGAAGGTACCATCAAGGAGACACTGGGTTCGGTGAACGTGCCAATGAATTGTGCCGGCGCTCTGGTTTACCCAGGTGATGTGATGGTTGCGGATGAAGACGGCGTTGTAGTTGTGCGTCGCGAGGAAGCGGAAGAGGTTCTGCATGAATCATTAGCGCGCATGGAACGTGAAGAAGCAAAGCGTGTTCGATTAGCGAATGGCGAGTTGGGTCTGGACATCTATCAAATGCGTGGCCGTCTAGAAGAGAAAGGACTGAAATATGTCTAGTCATCCCTTCAGTGCACCGTGCATGTGGATGCGCTCTGGTACATCAAAGGGAGCCTATTTCCTGCGCAAGGATTTACCAGAGAGCGAGCAAGCATGTGAGCAGTTTTTACTGTCGATGATGGGCACCCCCGACCCAAGACAGATCGACGGAATTGGCGGCGCAGACCCGCTCGCCTCCAAGGTTGCGATAGTGGAATCGTCAAAACGTGAAGGCGTCGACGTTGACTACCTATTTCAACAGGTATTTGTTGACCAAAAGCTTATTAGTGGCAAGCAAAACTGTGGCAATATTTTAGCGGGTGTTGCACCGTTTGCGATTGAACGTGGACTAGTTGAAGCACAAGAGGGTCAAACCTCGGTTCGCATCTTCATGGAGAACACACAGCAGGTAGCAACGGTTACCGTGCAAACCCCAAACAAGCAAGTGACCTATGCTGGTGACTGCCATATTGATGGAGTCCCTAATACTGCGGCTCCGCTAGCTGTCTGCTTTGAAGATACAGCTGGCTCTACTTGCGGTGCTTTATTGCCAACGGGGAACGAAGTCGACGTGATTGATGGCGTGAGTGTAACTCTGATTGATAACGGTATGCCTGTCGTGGTGCTACGAGCGCAAGATTTTGGCCTCACAGGCGATGAGTCTCGTGAGCAATTGGACGACAACGCAGAACTTAAGCAACGTCTGGAGTCGATACGCTTGCAAGCTGGGCCAATGATGAATCTCGGCGATGTTCGTGAGCTAAGCGTGCCGAAAATGACACTGGTGAGCGCACCTCAATATGGTGGTGGTATTTCAACGCGTACTTTTATCCCTCATCGCTGCCATGCGTCGATCGGTGTGTTGGGCGCAGTGAGTGTCGCGAGTGCCTGCATCTTGAATGACGCGCCAGCAAAGCAACTTGCTGAAGTCGAAATAGAAAAACAAATACATATCGATGTTGAACACCCAATCGGAAAGATGAGCGTGGTGCTAGACGTTGAACAAAATCAAGTGAAGTCCGCCGCGATCCTTCGCACAGCAAGAAAGCTGTTCGATGGCACCGTATTTGGACTGTAAGCCTGCTGAAAATAACAAGGAAGAAACATGGACGCTGATTACCTACCGTTCCACCCAAATCCAAGCAAGCCGAAGTTTGTGGTGCCAGAAGGCGCAGTGGATAGCCACTGTCACGTTTTTGGTCCTGCGGCTAAATTCCCTTACTCTCCGGCGCGTAAGTACACCCCGTGCGATGCGTCAAAAGAGCAGCTTTTTGCCCTGCGTGATCACTTAGGCTTTAGCCGTAATGTGATTGTTCAGGCTTCTTGCCACAGTACCGATAATCGCGCGCTTGTTGATGCGCTAGAGACGGCTGGTGAGTTAGCTCGTGGTATTGCATTCGTTGACGAAACTGTCACAGACGAAGAGCTACAAGCGATGGACAAAGCCGGCGTTCGTGGCGTTCGCTTTAACTTTGTGAAGCGCTTGGTTGATACAGTACCAACCGAAAAACTCAAAGCGATCGCTGAGAAGATCCGCCCATTAGGTTGGCACGTTGTGGTCTATTTCGAAGCGCAAGATATTGATGATGTGACGCCATTTCTCGAAGAACTCAATATGACGGTCGTGATTGATCATATGGGCCGTCCAGATGTGGCTAAAGGCGTTGATAGCCAAGAGTTTGGTAAGTTCATCTCGCTAATGGAGCGTAACCCAGATATCTGGTGCAAAGTGAGCTGCCCAGAGCGTTTGACTCAAACGCCACCTGACTACTCTGATGTAGTGCCGTTTGCTAAAACCTTGGTTGATCTGTTTCCAAACCGCGTACTTTGGGGAACCGACTGGCCACATCCAAATATGAAATCACACACTCCAGACGATGGCCACCTAGTGGATGTGATTCCACAAATTGCGACTACTGTAGAGCAGCAGCAAGCACTACTCGTTACTAACCCTATGAAACTTTACTGGCCGGAGAGCGTGTAACATGACTTACCTAAATAACAAGCCGATCCCCGGCACAACCATGTTTGATGGCGCGATGGCGCGTAAAGGCTATGGCTTGAACAAGATGTGTCATTCACTTAATGAGCAAGCGGGACGTGATGCGTTTTCAGCTGACGAAATGGCTTACTGTGACAAGTATGGCCTGACGGAAGCTCAAAAGACGGCAATCAAAGAGCGCGATGTTCTAGGGTTGATCGCAGAGGGTGGCAGTATCTATTACCTTGCCAAATTCGTCGGCATGTTGGGACTTAACATGCAAGACATTGGTGCGATGCAAACGGGTATGACAGTTGAAGAATTTAAACAGATGTTAGTAGAGGCAGGGAAATAGTTATGGCAAAGATCGTTGGCGGAATTACCACTTCCCACATTCCTTCAATTGGTAAAGCAATTGAGAACAATCTACAACAAACTGAATACTGGAAGCCTCTGTTTGATGCGTATCCACCGATTCACCACTGGCTAGATGAAGTTCAACCAGATGTTGCGGTCGTTTTTTATAACGATCACGGGCTAGAGTTCTTCTTAGATAAGAAACCGACCTTCGCGATTGGTGCTGCACAAAGTTATAAGAATGCCGATGAAGGCTGGGGTATTCCAACTATTCCAGAGATCAACGGTGATCCAGAGCTGTCATGGCACATCTGTAACGAACTGGTTGAGAACGAGTTCGATATTACCATCTGCCAAGAGATGAAAGTTGACCACGGTCTAACTGTACCAATGCAGCTGATGTGGCCAAACTTCAGCTACGGTCACATGAAGGTGATTCCGGTATGTATCAACGTAGAACAGCACCCAATGCCATCACCTAAACGTTGTTACGACCTAGGTAAAGCGATTGGTAAGGCCGTTGAAAGCTACGATAAAGACTTGAAGGTTGTTGTGCTTGGCACCGGTGGTCTTTCTCACCAGTTGGACGGTGAGCGTGCTGGCTTTATCAATAAAGAGTTCGACCTTTACTGTATGAAGAAGCTGATCGACAACCCTGAAGAGCTGACTAAGCTTTCGATCTACGACTTAGTAGAGCAAGGTGGTGCGCAAGGTGCGGAGTTCATTATGTGGCTTGGTATGCGTGGTGCATTGACTGGCGAGCTTAATGTGCTGAAAAGCAGCTATCACGCACCCGTGTCGAATACCGGCGCTGGTACCATGTTGATAGAAAACCGTTAGATCAATTTCAGATTTAAGCTTTCTAAAGCCCTAGAGCGTCGTGCTCTGGGGCTTTTTATTATTAGCAGATCAGCTTTGTTGAATCTCGTGGGACAATGCTATAGCCCGTGTCGACCACTCTTGGGACAAAATTCTCATCGTGGAAGCTTTCGAAAGCTAACTTAGCAAGCTCTTCAGCGATGATTTGACTATTAAGATTCACACTGGATAGGCTTATTGGAGTCAAACATGAACTTATTGAGAAATCACCAAAGCCAATCACACTGAGTTGCTCTGGGATGGCGATACCTCTTTGTGTTGCTTCTAAGATGACGCCGATACCGATCGCATCATTGGTAGCAACAATCCCATCAATGCCCCGATGGTTTGCTAGGGCTTGCGAGAGATGGCGTCGCGTATCTTCGTAAGAGTTTCGCGTGTAAGGTATATCAATAAGCACAGGTTCTTGTTGCTCTGCATTACGAAGTGCTTCGCAGTATCCGATGTATCGCTTTTGAGCACGTATATCATCTTTATAGCGTGTTGAAAAATAAGCGATTTTTTTACAGCCTGAATCCATAAGATATTGGGTTGTATCAAAGCCAGATTTTTCGTGTTCAAGCCCGACTCGAATATCGGTATCACCACCTAAATCGAGTAGTTGGATGACAGTCGCAGAGCTTCCTTTGAGCATCTTGTTGGTCGCATCAGTATGCTCTTGACCTGTGATGATTAGAATCGAAGGTGACCACTCAAGCATTGAGCGAACCTGCTCTTCTTCTTTATCTAAGTTGTGATCATGGGACGCTATTTTTAGTTGGAAGCCTTTTGGGCTAACTAATTCCTCTAACTGCTGCAGAATGTCACTGATCACTTCATTGGCAATGGATGGAACAATGACAGAAATGCTTTTGCTCTTGCTCCCAGTAAACTGACTCGCGATCTTGTTGTAAACATAGCCAAGCTCATCAATTGATTTTTGAATCTTATCGCCAGTTTTCTTAGAGACCTTTTCAGGCTTTCTGATATAGAGAGAAACCGTAGATGGTGAGACGCTCGCGTGAAGCGCAACGTCATCGATCTTAACAGTTTGAGTGGCTTTTTTTCGCATAAGGACGTAAACCTGAAGACTTAACGAGTTTAACAATAATCACAGTCGCGCCAAAAACGATAGCGGCAACCAAATATGGGTAGGTTACTGGTACCCCGTTAGGGTTAGCAATACCAAGTGGCGATAGCGTAACATAAATGAGAACTAATGCCGCGACCATAAATACACTATAAGCTTCGGCATAACGCCACTTCGCCATAGGAATCTGAGGTTTGCTCATTTTCTCGACATAAGCATGACTTGGTGAGAAATGGCCGATCAGCAACATAATCGAGATTTCCAGTACGAACAATATCCCCATAAGGTGGATGTAGTGAACGGTAATAACATCCTTGAAGATAAAGTTGTAAGCACTGTAAACAACGATATGGAAAGGTAGGATAAACTTCGCTGCTTTCGCTGGCACCTTAGTCGTTAAAAAGCCAACCAACACAATCGCGATAACCGGAATATTATAGAAGCCAGTGAATCGACGCAGCAGATCAAAGATACCGCTTGGGAACTCCAATAGTAACGGAGAGATAATAATAGAGATTAGCGCAAAACCGAGTGACGTCATTTTACCGACTCTAACCAGTTTCTTCTCATCATTACACTTCATTAGTGGGCTGTAGAAATCGAGCGCAAACAAGGTCGCACTTGCGTTCACAATACTATTAAAGTGGCTGATCACCGTACCAAACAATGCTGCAGCAAATAGACCCGTTAACCACCAAGGAAGAATCAACTTCACCAGCGTTGGGTATGCTAAGTCAGGCAGTTCTAGAGTATCACCGTAAATCTTAAAAGCGATCAGCCCTGGCAGCACCATAACGATAGGCACAATCAGTTTGATAGAGCCTGCGAATAACACGCCTTTTTGACCTTCAGACAGAGACTTAGCACCAAGGGTACGCTGAATGATCATCTGGTTGGTACACCAGTAGAATAAGTTCGCCGCAATCATGCCAGTAAAGATGGTTGAGAATGGGACGCTGCTATCTGCGTCACCAATGGCGTTGAGTTGTTCTGGGTTACTCTTTATTAGTTCTTCTATTCCAGTTAACGCACTGCCATCCCCTAGCATCATTAAACCCAGAACAGGAATAAGCAGAGAGGCGAGTAGTAACAGAACGCCATTAATCGTATCTGAAATTGCCACTGCTTTTAGCCCGCCAATTGCGGCATATAGCCCGCCTACAGCCCCCATAGCCAATGACAACCCAGCGATTACCCAGAAGTAATCGATATTAACCATCTCTTGTATGTGAAACATTTTCTCAATGGTGATTGAGCCGAGATAGAGGCTCACTGGATTGGCCATAATAACGTAGCCAATCAGACACATCATGCTGATCATACGGCGGGTGTGGGCGTCAAATCGTTCTTCCAAAAATTCAGGAATGGTGGTTAGCCCTCGCTTCAAGTACCTAGGAAGAAAGAACAGCGCCATGATGATAGTCGCGATGGCGGCTGTACTCTCCCAAGCCATACCACTGATATCAAATCGATATGCGTTGCCATTTAGTCCAATCAGTTGCTCGGCAGATAAATTAGACAACAACAGTGAACCCACAATGAAGTAGGCGGATAACCCCCTGCCAGCTAAGAAAAAACCGGACACACCCTCTTCACTTATTCCCTTTGTTTTTCTATAGGAATATAGCGCTACAATCAATGTAAAGAGCAAAAAGCTAAATGTAATAAAAAGTGACTGACTCATTAAAAGTACCAATTTGATAGCGTTTAAGTGGAAAATACCTACATTTTTTGGGCGTCTCACCCTGTTTCTTACGTAAAATTGACTTAAAACAATAAAAGTTAATTCGTATGCTATGTTTCTTGATAGAGATCTCATTATTGTTTTTTCGGCGTTGCGATCGTAGCGCTACGAAAATAAAGTTCACCCCAAGAGATACGAATAACAAGTTGGAAAATATGTTTAATACAGCGAATTTGAAGAAACGCGATATTTCGGAACTACGAAGCCAACGTTGGTACGCACCAGATACGATTCGAGCGTTTGCTCATCGTCAACGCAGCCAGCAAATGGGCCTGAATCGCGAAGAGTTCATGGGTAAACCCGTTATTGGCATTATCAATACGTGGAGTGACCTAAGCCCTTGCCACTCTCACTTAAGAGAACGTGCAGAAGCAGTAAAACGAGCAGTATGGGCATCAGGTGGTTACCCAGTAGAACTCCCTGCGCTTTCGGTAGGTGAAGTACTGGTCAAACCAACGACGATGTTATACCGCAATTTCCTTGCTATGGAAGCAGAAGAACTACTGCGTCAGCACCCAATTGATGGTGCAATTTTGATGGGGGGCTGTGATAAATCGACACCTGCTCTATTAATGGGCGCAATTTCAATGGATATTCCGATGCTATTTTGCCCAGCAGGACCTATGTCTTCAGGCAAATGGCGTGGCACAACAACAGGCGCAGGTACTCACACTAAGAAATACTGGGACCAACTTCGTTTAGGCGCGATTACTCAGCACGATTGGGTTGAGTTAGAGGGTGCCATGACTCGTTCTATCGGTACTTGTAACACTATGGGTACTGCATCAACGATGACTTCAATTGCTGATGCAATCGGCTTTATGATTCCAGGTGCTTCTTCTATTCCTGCTGCAGACTCCCGCCATACACAAATGGCTGCGCAGTGCGGTAAAACGATTGTCGACATGGTTTGGTATGACCATAAGCCGTCTTCTTGGCTAACTCGTGAAAACTTCCTGAACGGTATCGTTGCTTACATGGCTGTAGGTGGCTCAACAAACGCAGCCATTCACCTGATTGCGATGGCTAACCGAGCGAAAATTAAGATCACGCTTGATGATATGGAAGAAATTGCTCGTAAAGTACCTGTACTTGCGAACTTATTCCCATCGGGTGATCAGCTTATGGAAGAGTTTTTCTTTGCTGGCGGCCTAATGGCTCAACTGAAGAAAATCAGTCAATTCTTACACCTTGACGTAACGGGTGTGCTCAACACGCCAATGAGTAGCTGGTTAGAACACGCTGATTGTTACGATGACAACGTAATCCGTGACCTAGAAAACCCAGTAGTGCCACTCTCTCAAGGCTGCGCACTATCTGTTCTTAAAGGTAACTTATGCCCGAACGGTGCGGTAATGAAATCTTCAGCGGCACTGCCTGAACTGCGTAAGCACCGTGGTCGTGCACTGGTATTCGATAATCATCAAGATTTATCAGACACCATCGATCAACCAGACTTAGATGTGACTAAAGATACAGTCATCATCCTAAGAAACGCAGGGCCAGTTGGTGCACCGGGTATGCCGGAATGGGGCAACCTTCCAATTCCTAAGAAACTTCTTAAAGAAGGCGTCACTGACATGGTTCGAATTACCGATGCACGCATGTCAGGCACACACTACGGCACTTGTATCTTACACGTTGCGCCAGAATCAGCAGTAGGTGGTCCACTCGCATTGGTGAAAACTGACGACATCATCGAGCTCGATATTGAAGCAGGCACACTGAACATGCTGGTGTCTGAAGAAGAGCTAGCAAATCGCCGTGAGAACTTGAAGCCAACACACAAAACATTCGAGCGTTCGTACGCTGCGCTATACCAGCAACACGTAACTCAAGCAGACGAAGGGTGTGATTTCGATTTCCTTCAAGCGGGCAGCGACGTTCCAGAACCACCAATTCACTAAGGTATAAACAATGAATAAATTTAAAAACGCAATTGAAGCTGGTGACGTACAGCTTGGTACTTGGATGATGACTGGCAGCGACACCGTTGCTGAAGCGATGGCGACAGTGGGCTTTGACTTCTTGGTTCTTGACCAAGAACACGTGCCAGTAGACTCACTCGATGCAATCCGCATTGACCGTGCCGTTCGCAACGCATCAAACAAAACAGTACCGCTTTACCGTCTAGCGTGGAATGACGTGGTGTTGATTAAGCGTGCTCTTGATGGTGGTGCAAACTCACTAATGGTGCCATTCATTAACACGGCAGAAGAAGCAAAAGCGGCAGTAGAAGCAGCTTACTACCCACCACTAGGTAAGCGTGGTTTTGCAGCTGTTCACCGCGCTTCTATGTACGGTTCAAACTCTGATTTCCTACGTGAAGCAAACGAAGAGCTATGCTTCATTTTACAGATGGAAACACCAGAGGCGATCGACAATATGGAAGAGATTGCAGCGGTTGAAGGTGTGACTGGCTTCTTCATCGGCCCTGGCGATATGTCTGCGGCAATGGGCCATACGGGTAACCCGTCTCACCCTGAGGTACAAGCAAAAATCGCACAAGGTTTAGATAAAGCGAAAACACTGGGTCTACCTTGCGGGATCGTTGGCGGTACACCTGAATTGGCAAACAAATACCAAGAAATGGGTTTCTCATTCGTCGCGCTAGGTTCTGATATGAGCTACCTAATGGCTCGTGCAAAAGAGCAGCTAGCAGCTATCCGTGGTGAAGAAATCACAGTATCAGGCGGTGAGGTTTACTAATGCTTAATATCGTCACTAAAACTCAAGGCGAACTTGTACTTAAAGTCGCTCCACAACTTGGCGGTGCAATCGCAGGCTTAACCTATCGAGGTATCGATATTTTAAGGCCGTTACCTAATCAAGATGATGTGATTGTGAATCAGTCGGGCAGTTTTCCTCTTGTGCCTTACTCCAACCGAATCGGGCTGGGTAAATTTGAGTTTGGTGGCGAGCGTTATGAACTAATTAAAAACTTTGGGGACCACCCACATTCCATTCATGGGAACGCTTGGAAAGGTGAATGGGTAGTGGCTGAAGAATCTGCGACAGGGTGTGTCCTCAAGTTTTTACACCAAGCTGACTTGGAAGAATACCACCACTGGCCTTGGCCTTATCAAGCGACTCAAACCTTTGAACTGCTTGAGAATGAGCTGAGAGTGACACTGAAATATTTCAATCTAGCAGAGCGCACTGTGCCTGTTGGCCTTGGTTTCCACCCTTACTTTGCCAATGCTGACCGAAGCTTGATTCAACTTAACGCAGACAAGGTTTTACTCAACGATGAAAACACCTTGCCATGTGCCACCGTTGATGTGCCTAAAGATTGGGATTTCAGTACTTTACGACGCCCTCAACCAGAGTCAGTCGATAACTGCTTCTCAGGTTGGGATGGTCACGCCAATGTCATTTGGCCTGAACAAGGTATCAGAGCGGAAATGAGTTCTCCGGATGCAAGCAATGTGATTGTGTTCGTGCCAGGAACTGAGAAAAACTTCGTTGCTATCGAGCCGGTAACGAATGTGAACAACGCAATTAATGACCTCACCAGTGGTGAAAGTGACCAGGCAATGAAGCTCGTCGATGCTGGTCAGTCCGTATCAATGACAATGATTATTAAGGTTTCAGACTATGAGTAATCCAGAAGTCTTATTCGATTACATCGGGCATTTACCTGAATGTCCAACTTGGGATGCCAAGACCCAAACTCTACTTTGGACAGACATTCTAGAACACGAGATCCATCGTTTCTGCCCTGAGAGCAAAGCTCACACGGTATTGAACTTCGAAGAAGAAGTGGGTTGTTTTGCTCTGCGTGAAAAAGGCGGTTTTATTGCAGCTATGCGCACAGGCATCTTCCTTACTGATGACAGCGGCAAGATCGAAAAACAAGTATGTGAAAACCCAAACAACCCGTTTGTTGCGCGTTTCAATGACGGCGGTGTTGACCAAGATGGCCGCTTCTATGCGGGCACTTACTGGGGCCCAAGAACGTTCAACGGTGCAATGTTGATGCGTATTGATGCATCGCTTACACCAAAGGTTGTGCAGTGCGACATTCTTGGCGCTAACGGCCTTGCCTTCAGCCCTGACAAAAAGTGGATGTACACCACTGACACTCCTAACCATGTGATGTACCGAACCCCTCTACTGGCGGACGGTGAACTGGGAATGCGTGAAGTGTTTAAGACTTTCCCTCAAGGCAATGGTCGTCCTGACGGTGCGGCAGTTGATGTGGAAGGTTGTTACTGGACGGCACTGTTTGATGGTCACCGTATCGCAAGAATCAGCCCTGAAGGCGAGATCCTTGAAGAGTACCCATTGCCAGTGCGCTGCCCAACCATGGTCTGCTTTGGTGGTGACGATATGAAGACACTCTTCATTACAACTACTCGTGAAAACATGGAACAGGAAGAACTTGAAGAGCGCCCACTTTCCGGTGCGATCTTCACAATGAGAACCAACGTGGCCGGTATGGTCAAACCAACATTTTTAGAGAACGAATAATATGCAAACTATTGGATTTATTGGCCTAGGTCTTATGGGTGAAGCGATGTCAAAGAACATCGTTCAAAAACACGAAGGTAAAGTTTTTGTTTACGACCTAAACAAAGAGCAAGTCGCTAAGCTTGTGGACGCTGGCGCAACAGCAGCAGACAGCATCGCAGAAGTTGCGAAAAAAGCCGACGTTATCATCTCGATGGTACCGAAGTCAGTTCACGTACAAGCCGTTTACAAAGAGCTTATCCCTGAACTATCTGAGCGCCATATTACTATCGACATGTCGACTATCGATCCAAGCGTGTCTATCGAAGTATCTAAGCAAGTGGCTGAAACTGGCGCAATTATGCTTGATGCACCAGTAGTTAAATCAGTACCGGCAGCCATCGCTGCTGACTTAGGTATCTACATCGGTGGTGACAAAGCTGCATACGCAAAAGTAGAACACATCTTGGCAATGATGGGTTCAAACCAAATTCACCTTGGTGACAATGGCCGTGGTCTTGTGATGAAAATTCTTCACAACAACCTAGTTGGTGGCATTCAAAACGCGATGAACGAAATGGTTGCAGCAGCTGAGCACTACGGTATCGAAAAAGACGACTTTGGCACCGCATGTTCTTACGGTGGTGCGTCGAACTTTTACATGACAGGCAAGCTTCCTGCTGTCGCTAAACAAGATTACACCACTGCTTTTTCTCTAGAGAACATGGCAAAAGACGTTCACATCATGAAATCAATGATGGAAGAGTCAGGCCTGACACTTCCAGGTGCAGATGTCGTTAAAGCGGTATACGACCAAGGCTTAGAAGCGGGTATCGGCGGTGAAGACTTCTGTGCAACTTACAAAGTTGTTCAACAAAATTCAAAAGCATAACTAATTTCACCTCCGGCTATCGGCTGGAGGTAATTTCCAATTGAGGCAAAAGAAAATGAATTACGCAGAAAATGTAAAATACGCATCTCTTGAAGGCAAAGTTGCAGTAATTACGGGTGGTGCAAGTGGCATCGGTGAAGAGCTGGTACGCAGCTTTGTAAGCCAAGGCTCTAAAGTTGCTTTCCTAGATTACGACAAAGAAGCAGGTGAGAAACTGGCTGAAGAACTTGGTTGCCTATTCCTGTTCTGTGATGTGACCAACACTGAACTGCTTCAAAACTGTTTCCAAGAAGTGTCTAAGCACTACGGCACGGTTGATATCCTAGTGAACAACGCGGGTTCTGATGATCACCACACTATCGATGATCTAACAGAAGAATACTTCGACAACCGCATCAACATGAACCTACGTCACCAGTTGTTTGCGATTCAAAGCGTTATTGATGGCATGACAGAAAAAGGCGCTGGCTCAATCATCAACATGGGTTCAATCAACTGGATGCGTGGCCGACCAGGTCGCGTGTGTTACTCACTGTCTAAAGCGGCTATCCACGGTTTCACTCGTACTCTAGCGCAAGAGCTAGGTGAGCGTGGTATTCGTGTAAACAGCCTTGTTCCTGGCGCAATCCGCACACCTAAGCAAGACGCAATGTGGGCAAAACTAGACCCATCAGCAGTAAACCAATTCGTAGAACTTCAAGCGCTTAAATTCCGCTTAGACGGTACTCACTGTGCTCGTCTAGCGCTGTTCCTAGGTTCGGATGAATCTTGTGGTTGTACTGGCCAAGACTTCATTGTAGATGCAGGTCTAACTCTTAACTAATTATAATTAAACGGATTTTTAGCAATGTCATTTTTTGATTTAACAACTCCAGATGGAGACGCACTAAGCGGCACAACAGTAATAACGGTTGTGGGTCTTATGTTCATGTACACCTTTGTCGGTATTTGTGCTGGCTTTGGTGGTGGCCTAACGACGATGCCTTTGGTATCAATGCTTTTACCAGTAAAAATGGCGGCACCGATGTCCGTTATGGTTGGTACCGCAACAGCTCTTTACGCGACATGGTTATCTCGTAAAGAGACTGACTGGAAATCAGCAATGGTTCTGATTGGTTTCTCTATCTTAGGTGTACCAGTAGGTATCTACGCACTGTCTTACCTGCCAGATAGCATCATGAAAATGGGCCTAGGTATTTTCCTAATCGCTTACTCTTTTTACAGCCTATTTATTCCACGCCTACCGGTTTACGATAAAAACTGGATTGCAGCGCCAATGGGTGCAGTAGCGGGTGCTTTAGGTGCGGCGTTCTCTACGAATGGTCCACCGGTTGTTATCTACGGTATGCTTCGTAACCTTGGTCCTGCGGCTTTCCGTGGCACACTGAACGCGTTCTTTACTGCAAACAACCTAACAATCATTGGTGGTTTGGCAACAAGCGGTATTCTAACTGTCGATACAGTGAAGCTAGTAATGTTCGCTATCCCGACTATGATTCTAGGCTCTGTTGTTGGTCAGTACGTTCATAAACGCATTCCAACATCTGTGTTCCGCCTAATGGTATTTGTACTGCTGATTGCTTCAGGTGCAATGCTAATTAAAGGTGCTGCTGACTTACCTGCTGCTCTTTGTCTAGGTGTTGCATTTGGTGCACTTGCTATCTGCCAACTTGCTTTCGGTAAGAAAGTAGCGGCTATCCGTAAAGCGGATGAAGAAGAAAAAGCGAAAGCAGCTGCGGCAACAGCATAACTGATTCTTTCTATCGTTGAATGAAAAAGCCCTATAACGTTTCATCGTTATAGGGCTTTCTTTTGGTTCTTCGCAGGTTAGCG
>NZ_JAHGAN010000031.1:0-61939 GCF_030248625.1 Vibrio sp. D420a
TGCTGTTGCTGTTGCTCCAGAATCTCTAGATTGCTTTTGGCAAAGGCGTGATCAGGATTGTTCTCAAGGATGCGTTTGTACTCGTCAATTGCGGGTTCGAACTTACCTTGCTGTGCAAGAGCATTGGCGTGGTTGTAGCGCGCACGCTCTGTATCTAAAGCAGACAGTGTGTTTTCTGCCTCTTGGTATTGTCCGGCTTGATATTGAGCGACCCCTTTCCATTCCGGATCAGTAAACAGTTTTGCTGCTTGCTCAAAGTCACCTTGTTCGTAGTATTGATGGGCTATTTGATCATCGGTGAACCAAGGGCTCGCGAATGCTGGGTTTGGTTGAGCAGCCAATAACGCAAAGCCTAGAAAGCTCCAAATCACGCCCGGTCGGAATAGCCCCAAAGCAGGGAATAGAATCAATGGCAGTAGCCAAAAGCCGTGATTTACGCGGCTAGTGACACCTTGTGTCGTCTTCTCAACTTCAGCGGTTAGGCTATGAGATTCAATAAACCGAGTGATTGTCTCTATGTCTGAGTTGTCAGCTTGCACCAAAGCAAACACACCTTGGTTAGACTGGCTGATTGAACGCATGTTGTCGATGTCGCTTTTGGCGATTACGGTTTGACCTGAATCTTGAGTGAGCATGGAACCATTGCTCATCGTGATCGGTGAACCAGCTCGACTGCCAACGGCTAAAACTGACAAGCGCCAAGGTGTACCAGAAAGTAGGTCATTGATCGCTCCTTTCTCGTTGTCATCGATGTCATCAGCGATCAATATCAGATCGCCCTGAGAGACATTGGCGCGTTGCAGCATCTCAATACTTCGCTTGACCGCCTTGGCTGCATCAGCACCTTGATAAGGCATAATATCTGGCGACAGGTTAGGGACAAGGTTCGAGATGGTCGCGCTGTCGGTCGTAAGAGGGCTGACAGTATAAGCGTCACCCGCGTAAGCGACCATGCCTGTTACTCCTTCACGCCATTGAGAAAGCAGATCCAACGCCTTGTAACGAGCTTGGGTTAATCGGTTAGGTTTCACGTCGGTGGCATACATCGACATTGACATATCCATGATCAAAACTCGTGCTTGAGTCTTTTCAAAGCTTGGGCGTTCGCTGGTACTGAAACTTGGGCCCGCAAGCGCGATGATGGTGATGGTCCACCAAACAGAGAAAAGTGATAGCTTGCTGCGCGAATTGGTTACTTTCGCCGGGTCTAAGTACTGCGCGATGTGTGGCGCGAGTAACCCTTGTTTATGGTTACGGCGCGCAAGGATTATAATCACAGGCAGCGCAAACAAAGCGAGTAACCAAGCTGGATAGATAAAGGTAAAGTTAGACATTGCTTCTCCTAATGACTAACAAAATCAGTGATAAAGCGACAGCAACTGTAAGCGGCCAGTGGAACCACTCTTGCTGTGGGCGCCACACCTTAGTTGCGCCTGATATTGGCTCTAAACTATTAATCGTGTCATAGATGGTCGCTAGATCTTGGCTATCGCGCGCTCGGAAGTATTGGCCTCCGGTTCGCTCTGCCATGTCCATCAGCGTTCTCTCATCAAGGTCTTCGGCAGTATTCACCTTACGTGACATAAAGAACTCTTTAACCACCATTTCGCCAGCACCCACGCCAACGGTGTAAATAGTGGTGTCGAATTTCTTAGCAATATCTGCCGCTTCAAGAGGGTCAAGCACACCTGCCGTATTACTGCCATCACTGAGCAAGATCATCACGCGTTGTGGCGCGTCACTGTCAACAAAGGTTTTAGTAGCAAGGCCAATGCCGTCGCCAATCGCTGTTTGAGTGCCGATGAGCCTCAACACCGCTTGATTAAGCTGCTGGCTGAGTGTGTTTCTGTCGAGCGTGAGTGGCGTTTGTAGATACGCGTGATCGGCAAACAGTACGAGTCCGACGCGATCTCCTTTGCGTTTATCGATGAAGTCACTGAGCACACGTTTTACCGCCGATAAACGGTCGATGTACTCGCCATTAAACGCCATATCCTCTTGGCTCATTGAGTAAGAGAGATCGACCACTAACATTAAGTCACGGTGTTTAGGTTGAAACTCCACTGGCTCTCCGAACCAGACGGGTCTGGCACTGGCCGTGATTAACATCAGCCATATCAACGAGGCTAGAACTTTAGGTAGGCGAGTGCTAGGCGCTTTACCGTTGGTGTTGCTAGGTAAAAAAGGCAGTGTCAGTGTGTCTGTTGGCTTGGCGGCTGGTGCCAAACGAAGTACAAGCAGTGGTAACGGCAACAGCAAAAACATCCACCACCACACAAATTCAATATTCAACAAACTACTCATAATTGAGCTCTCTTTGGTGGCAATGCATGGCGAACCCAATAGATACAATCATCGATCAACATGCTGCGCGTTGAGGGATCGATTGGAGCCTGCTCGCTCTGATATAGAGTCCGCTGCCACACCTCGCTATGGTCAACAAAACGAGGTGACTTTAATTGCTCATCAAGAAACTGATACCACTGTTCTCCCTGCAAAGAGGCGATCGCTTCTCGAGGGAAGTAGCTCATTGCTGCTTGGCGAACTGTTGCGAGTGCCTGAGCGGGTGAAAGCTCACTATTCTGCGTCAGTTTAGTTAGAGCGATGTTTTGAACCTGGCGCTCCTGCTTATATTTTTTGTAAAGCATTCGACCAATCACAGCGAGTGCGATGACGGCAATAGCAAGGCACCACCAACCCCAAGCGAGTGGCCACCAATGCGGTGCTTCGGGAGTAATAACGGGGCTGAGGTCTAATTTAGGCGTCATGCTTACCCCCAGAAATTTGCTTCATCAAAGGCTCTGCGCTGGTGATTGAACTATGGGGAATAGCAAGACGTAAGCAGAGGTCTTTGATCTGTTGTTGATGCTCTTCGAAGGCGGTCTTTAGCTTGTTCTTCTCCGCTTTTGAAGAGAAGTTAAACCATTGAGTTCGCTCACCATCGCTGACATGCTTCATGCCTTTAAAACTGGTGTTACCTTGCTCTAAAGGGTCATAGAAGTGAACAAAACGGATTCTGTTGTGTTGACGCATCTGATTTAGTAGTGAGTAGTTACTATCTTTATAACGATTGAAGTCGCTTAAGAAAATAATGTCGCTGCCTTTAGGACTGAGTCGGTTCAATGACTTGAGTGCCATTGAAAAATCCGTCTGACAAGGAAGCCTAGTCGATTGCACCGACTGGTTATTAATCGCAATCAACTGCTGCAAGATACGTAATGGTGCGTGGTGGCTAGAGCTTGGTTTGATCTCAGTTAGCGTTTGGCCGTCATCGATGACTGCACCTATACGGTCTTTACCAGCAATCGTCAGCCAGCAGAGTTGGCTGGTTAGATGTGCAAGCTGAACCGACTTTAATAATAGAGTCGACCCAAACATCATGCTATTCGACATATCTAAGTAGAGGATGACAGGTTGCTCTCGCTCTTCAGAAAATATCTTAGTATGTGGCTTGCCAGTACGAGCCGTGACACGCCAATCAATACTGCGAATGTCATCGCCCGCTTGGTATTGACGAACTTCTGAAAAGTTCATGCCTCTGCCTTTACTACGACTTTCATGTTGGCCGTTGAGCTGGGACCAAAGGCTTTTTGCGGGTGGCAGCCAACGAATCGCTTGAGCTTTATATTGCAAAAGTTCATCCAAGCTGAGTAACACACCATTACTGTGCCGAGGGAGTTGTTGATTCATGCTAAAAACTACGCGCTGCCAACAAGAGAGATAAGATGAGTGATCACCTGATTTGGCGTGATACCTTCAGCCTGTGCGTGGTAGCTACGCAATAAACGGTGACGCAGCACTGGGAAGGCCATCGTTTGTACGTCTTCAGGCGTGACATAGTCACGGCCAGACAGCCATGCATGAGCACGCGCACAGCGATCGAGCGCAATAGTGGCACGAGGACTAACCCCCATCTCTAACCATTGAGCGAGCTGTGGGCTGTATTTCTCTGGCTGACGAGTCGCCATAACCAGTCTCACAATATATTGCTCAATGCTCTCAGCCATGTGCACATTCAACACTTCTTGTCTCGCTTCAAATACAGCTTGTTGCGGCATTGGTTCTGGCTGATCGAGTGCTTGGCCTTGAGCCTCACCTCGATTTAAGCGAAGTATTGCTAGCTCACTTTCCATATCTGGGTAAGCGACATCAAGGTGCAGTAGAAAACGGTCGAGCTGTGCTTCTGGCAGCGGGTAGGTGCCTTCTTGCTCAATCGGGTTTTGCGTCGCCATGACGAGAAAAAGCTCTGGTAGTGGGTAAGTCTTGCGCCCAGCAGTCACTTGTTTCTCTGCCATTGCCTCTAGCATCGCAGCTTGTACCTTCGCGGGTGCTCGGTTGATCTCATCGGCAAGAATCAAAGAGTTAAAAATTGGCCCCGCCTGAAAGGTAAAGTCACCAGTTTCAGGGCGGAAGATATCCGTTCCGGTTAGATCGGCAGGCAATAAGTCCGGCGTAAATTGAATACGGTGGAAGTCACCTTCTACGCAATCTGCAAGCGATTTAACGGCGCGAGTTTTTGCCAAGCCCGGTGGCCCTTCAACCAAAATGTGACCATCGGCGAGCAGCGCAACCATTAGCTGTTTAACCAGCTCCTGTTGTCCAATGATTTGAGCCTCTAGATAAGTTTTCAGCGTGTTGAAGGCGTTTGAATGCATGACGTTGTCTCGGAGTATCTTGTATTGAAATAGGAATTTTCTGTGTAATCACAGTGTATTAGCTACTTGGTTAGAAAATCTAGCCAAAAGTTCCGCAGAATGTTAAGAACTAACAAAGAACTGATTTTGATTGATGGTTTTATCTTCAATTCAGTGACAATAATCAAAATAATTAATGTTTTTTAGGCAGAAGAACGCATCGTTTTCTCGTCTTTTACTAACATTTACACGCATATTGGTGCAATGTTTGTCGTTCCAAACGTTTGCTTAAAGGTCATCGAGATTTATGGTTTTAGTGTTGCCATACGCTAAAGCTTATGAATAATTGGCCGATAATAAGTGAGTTACAATTTTACTTGCCCAATTTAGGTGTAGAGAGATGTTCAATTTAAATTCAATGAGTATTAAGCAGAAAGTGGTTGCCGGAATCACTTTTGCGGTACTAGCGTCAACGGTCATCGTTGGTGCAATGGCCCAGCGCCAAGCCAGAGACGTACTAAGCCACCGTTTGATAGATATCGAGCTTCCAGGCTTACTCGAGCGTATCAATGGCGAAATCGACCGTGAAGTATCGCAACTGCTACTTGCAGCTGAACAAGTTGCGTCGAATGAGTTCATTGCTGATGCGATTGAATCAACCTATCGCGATCCTGAAGTTGAAGCCAAGCTAGTCAAGCAGCTCAACAACGTTCGCAATCAATACCAGTTGAATGATGCCTCGGTAGCAAACCGTGAAACGGCTTACTACTGGAACCAAAATGGCTTCCTACGCCAGCTTAACCAGCAGCAAGATGGCTGGTTCTTTGGCTTTACTCAATCTGGTCAACCGACCATGGTAAGCATGTTCCAAGAAGCGAACGGCGAAGTGAAGATGTTCGCGAACTATCAGCAACCTGCTGGCAAAGCGATGTCTGGTTTGTCTAAGTCCATGGATGACATGGTTAACTTGTTAAACAGCTTCAAGATTGAGAATACCGGTTTTGTCTTTTTAACCAACAGCCAAGGTGATGTACAGATTCACCGTGACAGAGCGCGCAGTGATTCATCTCTACAACAACTATATGGCGCGCAAGCCAGCCAGTTGTTGAACAAATCAGGCTTTAACCTGATTACGACAGAGTTCCAAGGCCAAGAACTGTTTGTTGCAAGCTTGTATGTTTCATCAATGGATTGGTTCGTAATCGGTGTGGTTCCAACGTCTGAAGTGTTTGCAGAACTGGATGCAACCGCACAGAAGATGCTGATCATGACGGTGATTGTTGCTCTAGTGTTCATCTTTATGGGCTTCTTATTGGCAAACAGTATCACCAAGCCAATTAAACTTCTTTCTGAGCGTTTTACTGACCTAGGTAAAGGCGATGGCGATCTGTCGCAGCGTATCGAAGTAAAAGGTAACGACGAGATTGCACAGCTATCTGCAGGCTTTAATGGCTTCATCGAAAAGATTCACTTATCGATGAAAGAGGTATGCGAAACCAGTCAAGCGCTTCAAGTGGCGGCGGAAAGCGTATCGAGCAAAGCTCACATTACGCATGACAACAGCCAAGAGCAGCGTGACCAAACCATTCAAGTGGTAGCGGCAATCAACCAGATGGGTATGACCATCAGCGAGATCGCGTCTAACGCGGCAACGGCTGCAGAAACAGCGACTCACGCCTCAGACAACACTGAAGTCGGTCGTGAAGTGGTGAACAAAGCGAAAGATGCAATCAGCCGACTGGCTCAAGACATTGAGAGCACAGGTCAGGTGATCGAGCAGCTAGCGTCAACCACTCAAGACATCGGCTCTATTCTTGGTGTGATTCGTGATATCTCTGAGCAGACTAACCTATTGGCTCTTAACGCAGCGATTGAAGCGGCGCGTGCTGGTGAGCAAGGTCGTGGCTTTGCCGTGGTAGCGGATGAGGTTCGTAACCTAGCAAGCCGCACTGCAGATTCAACGGAAGAGATTCAGAAGATGATCAACCAGCTGCAGAGCGATGCGAAAGATGCGGTGACGGCAATGAGTGCTGGCAAGATCATTACGATGGAAGGTGTAACAGCCTCTGATGAGGCGGTTGAAGTGCTAGGTGGTATCTCTGATCGAATCCTAGACATCACTGATCGCAACACTCAGGTGGCGACAGCGACTGAAGAGCAATCAACAGTGGTGCATACCATCAACCAGAATATCGAAGAGATCAACGCGATTAACGAAGTCACTACGGGTACAGCTGAACAACTGGCTGATGCAAGCCAAGAGTTACGTTCGCTCTCTTCCCGTCTTGATAAGATGGTTGGCTCATTTAAGCTTTAAGCTTTTAGTTTTAAAATATTGATTTGCGCATCGGCCTTACCTTAGTTTTCGGGGGAAGGCCAAAGCACCTAGCATCATTGCCTAGAAATGAGTAAAATTGTCTTAGTATTAATGTTTAGGTAAGAAAAAATCATGAGCGATTTTGAAAAAGAACTTGAGCTTATGTCTCAAGAGATGGGCGACGAGCCAGAAGTGAAGCTACCTTCACTAGAAGAGCAAAAAGCCGTTGTTGCTGAGCTTAAGCGTCTAGAAGCGGAAGGTAAACTGACACCAGAAGTACTAGAAGAGCACTTCGGTAAGTTCAACCAAAAGAACACACCAATCCACTAATCTGGTCGGTGTCGGGGCAAACCCCTAAAGAATGACAAAGGTCTAGCGAATGCTGGGCCTTTTTTGTAGGTGCTGACAGGACTTTTAGGTGGTTTGAAGAAGGGGAGTAGAGCAGCCTTATACCAATCACAGTAAGTAAATGATCAGAAATAGCGCAGAAAAAAGGCTTGAGAACAAGGCAGGATTTTTCGATAAGTAGTTATTCTACAATCAAAAATTCTAACGCAGTTATCGAGCATTTTAACAAGCTAGGGCGAGCAGTTATTTACTACAATTGGTATTATAGGTGACTTATGTTGGCCATCTAGCTGGTATCAATTCACCCTGCCTTTGAGACAAAAAATCCCTCAAGAGGAGGGATTTTGATAGGGCAATTTATTCTTAGAAACAGAGCTCGAATCTATGGTCGAGGCTTATTCTGTACCTTTTTCTACGTATAGACGACGACATGCTTTACCGTCGCTATGGAATAGGTGACAACGGTGCGCTGGGATACCGATAGCAAGCTTGTCGCCTACTTCAACGTCTAATGTATCTGGTTGACGGAAGATAACGTCAGCATCTGCACTCTCTAGGTTTAAGTAAACCTGAGTTTCGTTACCTAGTTTCTCAACAATCATCACTTCGCCTTCGATGGTTGCGTCGCCGTTTTCTGCAGACAGCAAGTGCTCAGGACGAACACCCAGTGACATACGGTCACCAACGTTAACTGTCGTGCCATCTACTGGAATCCAGAAAGTCATGCCGTTTGAAAGTTGAACCATTACACGCTCAGACTCTACTGCTTCAATGTGAACAGACATGAAGTTCATCTTAGGTGAACCGATGAAGCCTGCTACGAAGCGGTTTTGAGGGTAGTGGTATAGGTCAAGAGGCTTACCGACTTGAGATACGTAACCGCCATCAAGAACAACGATTTTGTCTGCCATCGTCATTGCTTCTACTTGGTCGTGCGTTACGTAAATCATGGTACAACCAAGCTGACGTTGTAGCTTAGTGATTTGAGAACGCATTTGAACGCGTAGCGCTGCATCTAGGTTAGACAGAGGCTCATCCAGTAGGAATACGTTTGGTTGAGAAACCAGAGTACGACCGATAGCAACACGCTGACGTTGACCACCAGAAAGCGCTTTTGGTTGACGCTCTAGTAGGTGACCTAGCTGTAGGATTTCGGCAGCATGTTCAACACGTTTGTCGATCTCAGCCTTGTCTGCTTTTGCCAGCTTAAGACCGAAAGACATGTTGTCGTATAGGTTTAGGTGAGGGTATAGAGCGTAAGATTGGAATACCATGCCCACGCCGCGCTTAGATGGCTCAACGTCGTTCATACGCTGGTCGCCAATGTACAAATCACCTGAAGTGATATCTTCTAGACCTGCGATACAGCGCAATAGTGTCGATTTACCACAACCTGATGGTCCAACGAATACTACAAACTCACCTTCGTTGATCTCTAAGTTTACGTCCTTAGAAATCTGTACATCACCATATGATTTATAAACGTTTTTTAACGTGACACTCGCCATCTAGCTCGTCCTCGATCGATCAAATTTTAAAATTTACTGCTTATCATTATAAGAGATTATTGGGTCAGCAGTAACTGTAGGAATTGGTAAGCATTGAGTGTGTAAGAAAAAACGGGTGTGCTTGGTGGTTTCAATAAATTATCAGTCCAACCAAGCACACCTTCATAGCCAAGCAGATGTCTCTTTCCCCCACATCAAGCTAAACCTCCCCCGTGATTCCATCACTGGTTTAGCTTGATGCTTAATTTAAGACAAAAGCGGGCAATGCAAGCCAACAAGTATTGTTCGGTCTATATAAGAGCAACAAACAATTGCCGGTAAAGGGTTCTTACTATCCACTCTTGGATGACTGCAGTTTCGGTTAATCCAAGAAAGAGTACATCCTCCTAATGGAAAATTAACGAGGGGGAGTAGGAGGGGAGGAGTAGATAAAGAGGGTGAAACGCAATAGGCGATCCACTTCAAATAAATTCATCGGATAACGGTGATATTGATCACGGTGCTTACGATTTTTGTGATTTCGCTCTCTAATCCGACCCGATGGTGATCACGAATTTAAGCCATAATAGCTGGGGCGTAGTGGCTAGGATGATGAGCTTAAGACGGTTTTTTCAGATCATATCTATCGAAAACTGGCTCGTCTTAAATGAATGCGCCCTACGTATAAATATAAAAAGGATATTAACATGAAAAACGCTCTAAGCGCTGTAGCTCTAGGTACAATAGTTGCTCTGGGTTCTTTCGGTGCAAACGCTGCTATCGAAGAAGGCCAACTAACAATCTGGGTAGGTGGTGATAAAGCTTACGAAGGCATGGCAGAAGTAGGTAAACGCTTTGAAGAAGACACAGGCGTAAAAGTTACTGTAGCTTTCCCAGACAAACTAGAAGAGAAATTCTCTCAAGTTGCAGCTGCGGGTGACGGCCCAGACATGATTTTCTATGCACACGACCGTTTCGGTGGCTTCGCAGAAGCGGGTCTTCTTGTGGATATCAAACCTTCTAAAGAGACTAAAGAAGGTATCGTAGACTTCGCATGGGACGCAGTGTCTTACGAAGGTAAAACAATTGCATACCCTGTAGCGGTTGAGTCAGTTTCTCTAATCTACAACAAAGCACTTATCGAAACGCCACCTAAGTCTTGGGAAGAGATCCCAGCACTTAACGCTGAGCTACAAAAAGACGGCAAGAAAGCGATCATGTGGCCTCTACGTGGCGGCGCATACTTCACATGGCCTCTACTTGCTGCTGACGGCGGTTACGCATTCAAGCAAGGCGCTGAAGGTTACGACATTAAAGATGCTGGCGTAGCGACTGACGGTGTTCAGAAGTCTCTAGGCTTCATCGAGAAGATGGTTAAAGACAAAGTGATCTCTGCTGACATGGACTACTCTGTAGCAGAATCTGAGTTCGTTGCTGGTAACGTAGCAATGACAATCAACGGTCCTTGGGGCTGGGCAAACATCGAGAAATCTGGCGTAGATTACGGTGTTGCAACTCTACCTAAATTCAACGGTAAAGCATCTAAGCCTTTCGTTGGTGTATGGGCTGGTGGTATCAGCACAGCTTCTCCAAACCGTGACCTAGCGGTTGAGTTCATGGAGAACTACCTACTGACTGACGAAGGTCTTAAGAGCCTAAACGACGACAAGCCACTAGGTGCTGTAGCGCTTAACTCTTTCCAACGTCAACTAGACAGCGACACTCGTATCGCAGCGACAATGGACAACGCGATGAACGGCGAAATCATGCCTAACATCCCTCAGTTCACAACGTTCTGGTACAGCATGGAAGAGGCAATTGGTAACGTAGTTGACGGTCGTCAAACTGTAGACCAAGCTCTTAAAGCTGCTGAAACACGCATGACTAAATAATATCGACGAAACACCCTTTTAAGGAGGGGGTAACCCCTCCTTACTTTTCTATTTTATATATCGCTAGCAGGTTCCTCTATGCAGTCAGTTCAAGGTACAGATGCTATTCAAGCACCAACAAGCCTTCCAGGAAGTAAAAGCGTCTTCATTAAGTGGGGATTGCTTGGTAGCGTTGGCTTAATCAATGGCTACGCTACAATCCTAATGTATTCTCGCGGTGAGCTCGCATTCGCGTTGCTTACAGTGATCCTAACGGCTTTAGCTCTTTACGTTTTCGGTAGCAAGAAAACTTACGCACACCGTTATATCTACCCTGGTATTGCCGGAATGATTCTTTTCATTCTCTTCCCTTTGGCTTATACCGTCGGTCTTGCGTTCACTAACTACAGTGCAAAAAACCAACTTTCGCTTGAGCGTACTCAAACTGTCCTAATGGACCGTACGTTCCAAAGCGGTGACAGCTTCCCATTCACTCTGTACAAAACAGACAACGGCCACCAAATCGTGGTTAAAGATGGTGAGCAACTTCTCGCGACTGAAGAGTTCTCGTTAGACGGCTTGAACGTCACTGACATGGATCTGAAGGCGATCGACTCTGCTCAAGGCGAAAAAGAGAAGATCAAAACGATCATCCAAAATCGTACGGCAATCAGTGCTGTTGATTTCCAGCTACCATCAGGTGAAGACATCCGCATGAGCGGCCTACGTAAGTTTGCTGCTGTGGTTCCGCTTTACACAATGCAAGACGATGGCGAAACGCTATACAACAACGAAACGGGTGAAACTCTAAAACCAAATATGGAAGTAGGTTTCTACCAACCTGTTGATGAGAATGGTGCATTCATTGGTAACACCATCTCACCGGGCTTCGTGGTTGAAATCGGTACGGCTAACTTTGAGCGTGTTTGGAAAGATGAAGGCATCAAAGAACCTTTCATCAGCATCTTTGTTTGGACAGTTGTATTCTCGATTTGTACCGTTGCCTTCACTCTGGCGATAGGTTTGATTCTTGCGAACATCGTACAGTGGGAAGAGCTGAAAGGGCGCGCTGTTTACCGTGTTCTACTGATTCTGCCTTACGCAGTACCAGCGTTTATCTCAATCCTTATCTTTAAAGGTTTGTTCAACCAAAGCTTTGGTGAAATCAACATGGTGCTAGAGAGCATCTTCGGTCTTAAGCCGAACTGGTTCTCTGATCCAATCCTAGCGAAGACCATGGTGCTTATCGTAAACACATGGCTAGGTTTCCCTTACATGATGATCCTATGTATGGGTCTACTGAAGGCGATTCCTGATGACCTATACGAAGCGTCTGCGATTGATGGTGCGAACTTCATCGATAACTTCAAGCGCATTACGTTCCCGTTGATGATTAAGCCACTAACACCGCTATTAATTGCAGCATTCGCATTTAACTTCAACAACTTCGTAATGATTCAGCTGTTGACGAACGGTGGTCCAAACATGATTGGTACTTCTGAGCCTGCGGGTTACACAGACTTGCTTGTAAGCTACACGTACCGAATCGCGTTTGAAGGCGGCGGCGGTCAAGACTTCGGTCTAGCAAGTGCAATCGCAACGCTTATCTTCCTACTAGTAGGTGCCCTAGCGTTACTAAACCTTCGTTTCACTAAACTGTCTCAAGATTAAGGAGCACGACAATGGCTATGGTACAAGGTAAAAGCCTGAAATACCGAGTGTGGGCAACGCATATTGCGCTGTGGTGCTTCCTAGCACTGATTATCTTCCCACTACTGATGATCATCGCGATCTCGTTCCGTGAAGGTAACTTTGCAACAGGTAGCTTGATTCCAGAGAACCCATCACTGGAGCACTGGAAACTGGCACTGGGTATCCCAGTAACTAACGCCGATGGTTCGGTAACACCGCCTCCATTCCCAGTACTAACTTGGCTATGGAACTCAGTAAAAGTTGCAGGTATCACATCAATCCTGATTGTGGCACTGTCTACAACATCAGCTTACGCATTCGCTCGTATGCGCTTTAAGGGCAAAGAGACGATTCTAAAAGCGATGATGATTTTCCAGATGTTCCCAGCGGTACTAGCACTGGTTGCAATCTACGCGTTGTTCGACAAACTAGGTCAGTACATTCCGTTCCTAGGCTTGAACACACACGGTGGTCTTATCTTCTCTTACCTAGGGGGGATTGCACTGCACGTTTGGACAATCAAAGGTTACTTTGAAACGATTGATAACTCTCTAGAAGAAGCGGCAGCGCTAGATGGTGCTACTCCATGGCAAGCATTCCGATTGGTACTATTACCACTGTCTGTGCCAATTCTAGCGGTAGTATTTATCCTATCGTTCATCGGTGTTGTTGGTGAGGTTCCGGTTGCATCTATCCTGCTTTCAGACGTGAACTCTTACACACTAGCGGTTGGTATGCAGCAGTATCTATACCCACAAAACTACCTATGGGGTGACTTTGCGGCGGCAGCAGTACTATCGGCACTTCCTATCACTATCGTCTTCCTATTAGCGCAACGTTGGCTAGTTGGTGGTTTGACGGCAGGTGGTGTAAAAGGATAAGCTAGAGCTTATAAGAAAGACAAAGAGCGACCGCAAGGTCGCTCTATATTGGCATTTTTATTACATCATTTGGTTTGGCCGCCGATCAGTAATAAAAATAACCCTCAGGTTACGCATAGCTGGCTACTAATCAGGTTCCTTACGCTATTCAATGATTAGTGGTTTTTGTAACTCTAACCCAGGTACTTACTTGGGTTTTTTTATATCTGCAGAAAACCACTCCTTTCAAATGCGCTTACATCTCTTTAAGAGTTTCTCACCCTGTTCGAGATGACATGCCCATCATAGCTATAGTCACTTATTGTCTCGTTAACAACTAATCGCAAAGCCAGTATAAATAGGCAAAAGGGAATTGATACTTTGGTCAAAGCCCACTGCGTGAGACTTCAATGAAAGTCATGCAACAATGATTAGTGTTGCATAAAAATTGTATGGCAAGGATGTTTGAAGCTGAGTTCAACAAGGGGATTGGTCGCTTATCAATAATTCACTATTTATAAGCGACTGAAATGTATTGGATTAGAGTTCTCTATTGGACGGAGCGCAGCCAAGGTGTTGCAGCAATACGTAGATACTCTCTTGGTCTAATGCGACGCGTCTAAAGAGGTCTGCGAAGGTGTTATCGCCACCAAAACAGGTTTGAATATAGTGATTGATCTCTTCGTTGTTGTAGCCTTCTACGTACAGGGTTCTTACCCATTGATACTCAACCGCCTTAAGATTATTTAGGGTTGATTCACTCAAAGTAGTGCGCGTAACGCTCAAGAGGTGCTCCAGAAATACAGTGATGTCCATGTTAGATGGCAGTATTTAAGCAGAGCTAAATGACGACTTTATTACAGTTATAATATTTTACAGACTCGTGACTTGATAAACGAGTAAGAAGAGAAAATGGAGTTACACACTCAACGGTTAAGTGTGTAACTCTAAGATTTATTTCAGATATTTGACGTGTGCTTCCATCTCTTCGCCAATCTCTTTGCGCATGTTCATCAGGCGAACAGCAGAGTCGCGTAACTCAATATCTTCTTGGGTTTCTGGTACCCACTCTGGCACTTTGGTTGGTAAACCGTTTTCATCAACCGCCACCATGATAACAATACAGTGGGTCGTTAGGCGGTTATTGAGCTCTTTCGGATCACTCGCTTGTACATCAATCGCGATATGCATGGAAGAAGAGCCTGTGTAGATCACTTTTGCGCTTACTTCGACCAAGTTACCCACGTGGATCGGCGCAACAAAACGAATACCACCAGCATAGGCCGTAATACAGTATTTACCACTCCAACCTGCTGAACAAGCGTAGGCTGCTAAATCGATCCATTTCATTACGGCACCACCGTGAACTTTACCACCAAAGTTTACATCTCCGGGCTCAGCTAAAAAACGCAGGGTTACGTCGCGCTTTCCATTTTGACTACTGCTCATCTTTAGTCCTTTTTATTCTTATGTTGTACTGCAACAACTATGTTACTTACCAATAACATATACTTTAGTCGTAGGAATTAAAAGCAGAGTTTACTGGTTGAGCGGGGAAATATTGACGCGAGAGCTATTGGGAGAATTAACTGGTGCGGATATGAAAAAACACCGAGTATTGAGCTCGGTGCCTTCCATGATTGGGCTGATTATCTAGCCTCTATTTTTATAGCCAACTAACCGTTGTTTATTCGGTTAACTAAAGCGTATCCTATACTAATTGTGTGGGTATTGCCATACAATTTTGAACATTTCACCACAAGATATGGGACCTTCGCGTAGATGTTTCCCTTCGGATTAATGATTGGTAAACCTTTCAAGGAGTTACCTAAAAAGTAAGTTTGGTGATGGCAATAAAGAGAGATAGCGGTAGGTGATTTATTAGTGTTGAAGGTTTGGGTAGCCACCAAATGCTCAAGAGCGAGTCGTTTTGGTGTTATCGCCAGAGCTTTTAGCGGCTACATAGGTTTTCATGCCTACTTTCTCGATTAACCGGCACTATCCTTGTTGGGGAACAGCCCCTTTGACCACCTGCTTTCTCTTGATTTGCGCCATAATCACGCCAGAGATCACCATGATGCCGCCCATGAAGTGGTAGTCATGTACCGTTTCACCAAGCCAAGTTGCTGCTAGAACGACAGCGACAACAGGCAGCAAGTTCATGAACATAGCGCTAGAGTCTGCGCCAATTGCATCGATGGCTTTCACCCACATCCAAGGAGCCAATACTGAAGCAGCAACTGCAGCGTAAGCGATAAGTGGCAGTGACTCTTGAGAAGGCATCAGTTGTTCGCTCGACAACCATAAAGGCGTTAACATCGCGACCGCAAATAGACCTTGCATGTAGATCACTACCCAGTTACTCACCGGCATCTTCCAACGCTTGAGCAGTACACAGTATGAGGCGTAGACAGAAGCCGCAATCAACATATAGCCATCACCTTGGGTGAGTTCTTGGTGCAAGAAAAACAGTGGGTCACCTTTACCCAGCATAAATGCTAATCCTGACAGCGACAGCACGCCACCGACAATGCTCAGTCCTGAGATCGACTTATGCAGCAGAGGAACACTCAAAAACACGCTAATCAAGGGTACCAGCGAGGTAATCAGCGCCATGTTTGATGCGCTGGTAGTAAGGCCAGCATAGTAGCCAAGAGATTGATTCAGCACCATTCCCAACAAAGCCAGAAATGCTAGCTTTGCCAGATTCGGCTTAATCGCAGGCCACTGTTTAATGGCACTCGGCAGGCAGAAAGGCGTAAGAATGAGCATGGCGACAAACCAACGGAAGAAACTCATTGCGCTTGGCTCGATAACGCTTGCCGCCATCTTATTCACAATGGCATTGGCACCCCAGATACAAACAGTAAAAAATGGCAGAAGATATGACATGTGAATTCCATCGCAGAATGAGTTGATGTGCATAGTTTGACAGGTCGTTACACTAACAGATATCTTTAAAAAGACATCGAACGCGATAGGAAGACAAGTTTGAAAAAACAATCAAGAAACCTTCATCCGTCCTTATCAATTGATAAGGCACCATCCAACGTATTTATGAATTTCGAAGCGTTTCTCTCTAATACTGAAACCCGAGTCCACAGCCATCCTTGGGGACAAGTACAACTGATCAGTGGTGGCATCTTAGAAATGGAAGCGGAAGGAACTCGTTTCTTAGCACCGCCACATCTAGCTATTTGGGTGCCAGCTGGCGTTATGCACTGTAGTTACAATCGTAAGCCCCTAGATTACTGCTCATTAAATATTGCGCCAGAGCTGACTCAGCACTTGCCAGAAAAGACCAGCCTAATCAAGATCACACCGATCGTGTCGTCGATCATTGATGACTTTCGTGAAAGGAACATCAATGTCGCTGAAAGCGAACCCGACAAGCGTTTAGTGCAGGTACTGCTTGATCAATTAGCGGAGCGACAGGTTGAACATCACTTCTTACCGTCAACCGACAATAAATATCTCGCCCCAATCCTTGCAGCTATTGAAGAGAACCCAACCGATGAGATTTCTCTTAAGGATTGGGCTGAGCGGGTTCATACCACAGAACGTACCTTGTCGCGCCATTGTCAAAGCGAACTGGGGATGAGTTTCACCGAGTGGCGCTTGCGTGTTCGTTATCTCTACTCAATGGATCTGCTACGTAACGGTCAATCGGTGAAAGAGGTCGCACTCACCCTAGGCTATAACCAAGCAAGCCCTTTTATTTCTATGTTTAAGAAGTATTCCGGCCAAACACCAGAGCAGTATAAGAATCGACTATTGTAAGAAAACGGTTATATTTCGAAAAAATTGAAAATATTTTGCATCTTTTTCTCTGCTGCGACGTCTTATAGATACAAAACTTGAGATTAGTAGAGAGAAAAGATGTTTAAAGCCATTCCTGACAACCCAAACGCCGCCGATAAATTCATTAAGCATGACAGCAAAATGCTCAAACAAATTTATGGCTCGGATGACGTTACCCCTTATTGGATTGCCGATATGGCTTTTCCTATTGCGACGCCAATTACTACAGCCATGCAGGATTTGGTGAGCCGCGAAACTTATTCGTATGAGTTTGATTCTGACACCATTTTCAAAGAGATCGCGCTTTGGAATCAGAAACGTCATGGCTTGGAGTTAGAGCCAACTAAGTTCGTGCAGGTGCCGGGTGTGTTAAGTGCGATTGCGCTTCTTATTCGCGAGTTTACAGAGAAAGGTGAGGGCGTCCTTATTCAAACGCCGGTTTACCATCAATTCCGCCGCTTGATTGAGTCGGCAGGGAGAACCGTGGTCAACAACACGCTTAAGATTGAACAAGACCATTATGTGATGGACTTTGATGCGTTCGAAAATCAACTTCGTGATGGTAATGTGAAGATGGTTTTGCTGTGCAACCCTCATAACCCAGTTGGTCGAGTTTGGACACAGCAAGAGCTGGCTCGAATGGTTGAGATCGCAGAGAAATATCAGACCTGGATTGTAAGTGATGAAGTACACGCGGATATTGTTTTCGATGGCGCGAAATTTACCAGCATGGCCGAGTTCGATTACGAAAAGAGCGTGACCATTATCGGCTCTCCGGCGAAAAATTTCGGTCTCAACAGCATCTCCAATGGCTACATTTACACGGCGAACAGCGGGCTGAAAGAGCAAATCAATGCGACCGTAGAATCCATGGCACTCAATCATGGTAACGCTTTTACCACCTATGCGACGATTGCGGCTTACCAACAGGGTGAAGCGTGGTTTGAGCAATTTCTTCAATACACTCAAGAGAGTCGAGATTGGATTGTTGGCTTTATGGCGGAAAGCTTACCGCAAGTGAGAGTGTTCAAGCCGCAAGGGACGAATCAGATTTGGTTTGATTTTTCGGGATTAGGTCTAGAGGCCGAACAACTTAAATTACTACTGGTGAACGACGCGAAACTGGCGCTGACTCCAGGTACTTGGTTTGGCGAACCTGATAAGAACTTCTATCGCATGAACTTTGCTGCGCCATTGGAACAGCTGAAAGCTTCGCTACAGTCACTGCGCGATGCTGTGAACCAAGCAAAGTAAATTGGCAAAAGCAGATCAATTAGGCTTCGTTCTACATCAAGCTCCTGAGTGTTTCTTTTAGCCAGACAATCTTAGGGTTATAGGCGTTGCGTTTATGCCAAATCATAGTGAAGGGAATTGTCATTTTCTCTAGCTGTTCGTTGTCTAACGGTAGCGGCAGTGCCACAAGGTTTGGGTGAAGCTGCTTGATATAGTCCTCACAATAACCGGGAGACGTCGTCAGCATTTGATGTCCCGGTTGCGTGGCCATGTAAAGTGCCTGCTCAAAGCTAGATAGGGTTAAACCTGCATTGCGGGTCCTCCCTATCTCTTTTAGAACTTCATCCAATGCCCACGTCTCACTTTTCTCCCATACGATGTTGATATGGGTATATTTGAGAAAGGTGTCGAGCGTCCAATCTTCTTTTAAAGCGGGATGGTCGTCTCGCAGGAACACCTTAGGTTCGTCGTTGAACAACACCTCAAAATCGATCGAATAAGGCATCAGATCCAGAGACTCTTTCGACCTTGGGTGAGTCTCACGCCCTGTAAACGCAATATCAGCCTCTCCACGAATTAACGCGTCTATCGAATCATAATCCCAGTTGCTGGTTTTAACGCTCGCATTGGGATAGCGCTGCTCAATTTTGAGTAGCAGGTCGTTCAAGAACGTCAGTAATAAGGGAGATTCAATATGAAGATCAAAGTGCACCTTATTGGTTGCCGCTTCGCTGCGTTTATCCATCAGTTGATGGCTTTTTTGCAACCAGTCTGACAGGTCTTGCTCCATACTCTCGACTAGGGGCGTAGGCGCTAATCCTTTTGGAGTCTTTACAAACAGAGGGTCGTCAAACCAATCCCTCAGCTTGTTCAAAGACTTACTCACGGTAGACGGCGTAACATTAAGTTTTTTTGCCGTCATAGACACGCTGCGTTCTTGCACCAGCAATTGCAGCGTGAAAAGTAAGTTGAGGTCAAGACGGTTGAGAGCTTTCTTCATAGTGGCGATTCGTTGTTTGTACTCGTTCTAATAGTAATAGAGCGCAACTGGCGATACTACCTAAGACTAGGATAAAGATCAGAATATTCAATGCATTAATGCCTAGCACTCCCATTAGCCAGATATAGGCTGCCGAGAAAGAGACATGGCTAATGCCAAGTAGTGAGCTAGCGACCCCTGCACGTTGGCTAAATGGCGCTAAAGCCTGACTCATTGTTACCCCAAAGCCCAAAGAGAAACCAATACACAAAGCGACGAACGATGCGAGGTAGTAAGGTGTAACGAGCTGTAATTGAGAAGAGAGCAATAACCCTGACGCCGCAGTCGCAAATAGAAGCTGTGCGCTAACGATTAGGGTCTTCTGATTCACGTGATTTAAGACAAATGGCGTACAAAAAGAGGTGAGCATGCCCGCCAGTGCGGTATATGCCATGACAGATGAATAACCGTCACGATCCATCTCTAGCGTCCCCATGATCACCATTGGTGATACGTTCACATAACTAAGAATGGTCGCAACGCCTAGGGTTGTAATAGCCAGCCTTCTTAAAAAGTAGCGATTGATAAAAGACTCTGAGCTCTGTTTTTGAGTAGCCTTAGACGGCCCTTTAGTCAAGGTTTCACGCAGCACAAAGGTGGCAAGAACACATACCACAATCCCAATAGCTGCCATTACCGTGAATAGAGTTTGCCACGGAGAGTAGAGCATGATCATGTGCCCAACCACCGGAGCAATCACCGGAATAATACAAGTGATGCCATTGAGCATAGAGAGCACTTTAGCTCGGGCTTGGTCATCCAGCACATCTCGAAGAATCGCAAAGGCGACCACGTAACAAGCTCCAGCACCAACCCCTTGAAAAAATCGACCAGTTAAGAACACCGAGATTTCTTCGGTACTGCCCGCAAACAGAGATGCGGCGATAAAGATCAAAGCACCAATAATGATGACAGGCTTACGCCCAAATTGGTCTGCCACTTTACCAGCTAACAACATAGTGCTCGCCATGCCCGCTAGGTAAATCGAAAACGCAGTATGCAGGTGTGATTCGGTCGCATTCAGATCCGCCGCGATTTGCGGCAATCCGACTAAATACAGGTCAATAGCAGTCGGGTAGAGCAGTACAAAGCTAAAACTACACAGTAAGAAACGGATCATAACAATCTCTAAACTCGAAAAGATGGCGTGAGTTTAAAGAGTGCAGCATGTAATAAGCGAGTGAACACCACGACAACAGGTATGTCGTGATTGGACATAGGTGAATTGGGGGAAAGTCACTAGGGGGATGATGATTTATATGAATCAATAGCTTTGGCGCATTATGAGGGTGATTTTTTGATGCTGAATTATTTATGGGTTTTATAAATTTTGATCAATGCATCATTATGTATAACATTAAGTCCTTGTTTATAAATAAAAACCACCTGTAAAATTCTAGCGACAAAAAACTAGACAGGAAATCTATAGCATTGAATGCATAGAGTTTTTTCTGAGAACTGTTGTATTTTTTATCACACGTATTGAGGAGTATATGTGAAAAATAGTTTAAGTTTGTCGGCGATCCTTCTGACAGTATTTTCTCTAAGCGGTTGTGTTGGCGTCGTTCACACATATGAAGGCTCGAAAAAGCCCTTGAATGAAGTGGCTGTTCTAAAAGGTGAAAATCTAGAATTTGCTGGTAGAAACTATCGTGTCCTTTTTTCTAGCTATACAGATTTATCTGATGATGAAAAAGACTTTAAGAACGTCGGTGATGCATTTATTGGTTATCCGAAGGAAATTCATATGTTGCCAGGTGATTATGTCGTTTTGACTCACTGTATAGTTGGTGATGAATATGCGTTTCCTGCAGTAAAAGCTAGTGTGAAAGCGGGTGAAACGTATGAGGTCAAATGCGGCCCCATTCCGGATAAGTTAAATACTGTTGGAGCGATGATACAGGTAGTTGAATAAGAAACTAAGTAATGCACTTACGAGTTGCGCAAGGTTGATTCGGAACACGTGGGTATTGTTACTGTCCGTTGAATACCATTTAGCACGTGATATGTGACAAGAGGAGTCCGAAGGTAAATGCAAAATCAGAAAGAGTTTCCAGATGATTTAAAAGGATGGAATTGGGGAGCATTTTTCTTCAATTGGATCTGGGGTATTCGCTTCAGGACTTATAGGGCATTATGGGTATTGGTACCATTTGTTAACCTAGTGATGCCCTTCATTTTGGGCTTCAAAGGTAATGAATGGGCTTGGAACCATAACCAATGGAGCAGTGTAGAGGAATTTAAAAAATCACAGAGGAGGTGGTCAGTTGCGTCTTTAACATTAATAGTCTCAGGTGTTGTTCTCGCCATTGGGGTTACTATCAGTGTAAATGATTCATTTGAAGAGTCAGGCTCCACAAAGCTGGCTCTTAGTACTTTGGAACAAACTAGCAAGTTCCAGGAGAATATAGGTGCACCGTATTCTATCGACTTAAAGCAGGGGACACTGAGTAGTTCTGAAATATCTGGCTATGCAGAAATGCAGTATGAAGTGGAAGGAGTACATGGTGATGGCGTGTTCGATGCCAGAGCAGAGCTAATTGACGGTGTTTGGCATTTAACTTGTCTGGAAATTACTTATCTATCTAGTGAACAGGTGGAAGTATTAGTTTCTTGTGAAAATGCCACATAAAAATGTATTTAACAGCGATGCTAAAAGCTTGTAGGTTTCTCCTCGCTCACGTATAGCAAGACTACAGGAGTAGCGAACTTAGCATTCTGTTTACAAGGTTATGATGAGAAACCCGATACTTACTTTTAACTTAAACATGTTCAGTGGAGAAAGCTCTCCCTGTGGAAGGTTTTTCAAAATATGTCGGTTCATTAGACATTTACGCGATTGAGCAGTTAGTCTCTCATGGTGTTGACCTAACCCTAAAGAACCGGTTTGACGCACCCGCTACAAACCGTTTCTACTCAGAAGCTATGCTTTCACTCAATACCCCGTCAGCTCCATATAGCCACTTCCAGAGTGAGAACCTTGGATGGTGACTGGGCCTTCCCAGTATGGGACTGACAGCGGCATTTTTGCGTTGGGGTTAAGTGCTGAAACGGTAAGTTCAATTTCGTGGTTTGGAATCGAAACTGTCCACTCAGTTGGATAGTCTCGGTTGTCGATTTCCGCATATTTTTTTACACGCATTACAATCTCATCTTGTGCAATAGCAGTGCCTGAACCGTCTTTATGCATTAAGCGTGCATGGGAGTAACTTGCGCTTCCTGTTTTTGAGTCGCGCAGTTGGAATACCACTAGGCTAGTTTCTTCATCAAGCCTTAATGCAAACCAATCCCACCCCTGCTGTGAATCAAGCAAGAACTGCGAGCTCCACTCCCTATCTATCCAGCCTTTTCCGGAGACTTGATGCGTGTTGCCATCAATGATGACTTCTCCAGAAACATCAATAAACGGTTGGCTGTAGTAGTAAGAAGCCACCTGCCCATCGGCACTTTTTACACTGTAACCCTGCGTACCTTGCTTTTGATAAGGCGCGCTACTGTTGAGAGTGAGCGAGTAGCCGAACTGTTCAGATCTTGCATTTAACGTTGCTGGGAAAAGATCTTCGGTCGACGATGTCCATTGCCAATCATCAAGATAAACACGAAATGGCGAAGTATCGACACCTGCTAAAGCTGCGTGGTCACGAGACCATTTTTCATCGGCGTAGTGTTTTGTATTCGTTGTAACAGCACTGTGTGCCATGTAGATCTGGTTGCTTTGCCATTGCGTTTTCTTGGCTTCATTTGAATTAGATGGTGGAGCGGCCGCGAAGCGAAATTGGGTCCACTGTACACCGAGTGATTGCCCTTCTTCATCGGTTAAATTGGCGGTTAAGTACCACCATTCATGGCGAAAGTTGGGATGGGCTTGGTGATCTGCGGGAAAGTTGATTTCAATTCCTTCCATAACGGGTGTGAACTGGTCATCTTGTGATTGGTCGCTTTCAGCACTTCCCAATAGTGTCCCCATGGTTTGAGGTTGCTGCTCTTCGCAACCAACCAGTGCCAGAGCAAGTAGTGTAAGTGTGTTGAGTTTGATGGGGTGTATCATTACAAAACCTCACTTTGCAAACTGGAGACGACAGGTTTACTCACTAAACGCCAAAGCGGTATTAGGGTGGCAACCACCCCGACCACAATGGTTACGGCCGAAATGCTCAGTGCATCGCTCCAATCCCATAGATAGTTCAAACTCCAGCCAAAGGCGCGCAGGGTAACAACATCGGTGAGCACATAACCGACTAAAGCGCCCAATGGTAAGGCGATCACCAGAGTAAAACTAACCAGAGCTGCAATCTGCCCGATCACCATCGCCATCAGCTTTTTACGATTCACACCAAGTGCATACAACCTTGCAATCGCGGCTTTTCGCGCATCGAGCAACATAAAACAGGCAGTGAACAGGCCGACTACAGCAACCATCAATGTAACGCCATTTAAGGCTCGGGTGATGGCAAAGGTCTGCGAGAATATATCCAAAGCGATGGATTTGATCTGCGCTTGGTCGTAGAGCTGATTTGGGTGCAGATTCAACTCTGTACGTAACTGCTCATAAACCAACGTTGGATTGCTAGAGACTTTAATTCCAAGGCTGGTGGGCAAGTCAGTGAATCCGCTTTGTCGCCATAGTTGTGGCGCTAGGAGTACTTCTCCATTTGGGGAACCGTAATCATGGAAAACAGCACCGACGATGAGTTCTTTGTTGGGAATCGCGTCGAGCTTAAATTCACTTTCCAGTGATAACCCAAGTTTCACTGCAGTTGGTTCGCTGATGGCGACGACTTCACCTTGGTAAAAACGCGACCAAAAGTCATCTATCCGAGATTGAAACACCATGGTCTGCTCTAAAGTGTCTTTGTCTTTGGTGCCGAGCAAAATGGGTAAGCCATTCAGATTGTCGTCAACGTAGTACTGTTTGTAAACGGTTTGGACGTTTTCAAATTGCTCTAAAGCTAGCTCAACATTGGCGATTTCCCTTTGAGATGGGCTGACATAGATGTCCGCATGAAGTCGCTGTTCAAGCCACTGTTTGAGTGTTGATTCAAAGCTGCCGACTAAGGTATTCATCCCCATATTGGCGGTCACGGCGAGAAGCAGTGCCATCATCGCCAGAGACAGAGGGGAGATAAGCTCTCGCAATTCTGCAAACAGATACTGCATTAACCCAGAATGCGTGCGCTGTTCACACCAAACCGCTAATACCATCAGTGTTTTCGGAAGATATAGAGGAATCGACACTACTAATAGACCCAACCATGCCATGGTGAAACGATGATGTTCGCTCAGCCAAAGCCCTGTTAATGCCATGATGGTGAGTAGCACGCCTGCAATAAATAGTTGGTTTTCATTGGATGAATCTGGCGCTTGGTAATATCCGCCATGGGAAGAGAGCGGTTGTTGCACTCGTTGTTTAAAGTGCTGCCAACACGCAAGCAGTGTCGCGGCCAAAGTGAGTAGTAGAGCTTGAACCCACCATTGCCACTGCCATGTTCCCGGCAGTAACGTCGCACCATAAAGTTGCTCTAAGGTAAGAGCTACGGTTGGGTGTAGCCAATGGCTGAGCTGCATACCCAGAACAAAGCCGATTGAGGCACCAATGGCCACTAAGATGGTGAGCTCGACCAACAAGGCTGAGAGCACAAGAGTGGGCGCTATTCCGGCTTGCTGAATTTGCACGAGCAGCCGGTTACGTTTGAGTAAGCTGTATTTTACGCCGTTATAGGCGATGAACAGTCCGACCAGAAATGCGAGTAAACTCATTGCCGTTAGATTGAGATGAAAGCTGTCGGTAAGAGAGCCTAAATCGGTGCTTTGATTATTGGTTATCCATTGCCCTTGGTCGCCAATGTATTTTTGCCAAGCGGCTTGATTGTCATTCCCCAAATCGAAAACGGCGATGTAACTGAGTTGACCTTGTTTATTAAGCAACGTCTGCGCAAATCCAATATCCATCAACATTCGGCTACCGAGCTGCCATTCATCGGGTAAAACCGCAACTTGCGTTTTATTGTCGTCCAAAACCAGCGTGTCGAGTTCGCCGATATTTTGGTACTGCGATTGGCTCATCATCACGAGTGGCTCGTTTGCTAACAGTTCTGGCAGCGGTAATAGGCTATCGAATAGAGAAACATTCTGATCGTTGTCAGATGCGTATCGCGAACGTGAGGTGATCGCAGTGATCAGTTCACTGCCTTGTATCGACCAACGGCGACCTTGCTCGTCTCTCACTCTTCCTTCAATCACAGGCAGTGCGGCGCTCAACCCTTGCTGTCTTAGAGTGAAGTAAAGTGATTCCGGTAAGTAGTTTTGCCCTGCTGGTGGAATAATTAGGTTCTGAGCTTGTGCGCTGAGCTGCTCGGTAGATTCCGCATAACTGCGCTTGGCGTTGAGGTTGATGGCTTGCACTGCAACAAACAGGGTCACGGCTAATACAATGCCAATTAAAATTGCTGCAGCTTGGAGGGGCGCTTGCCGATAGTGGGCGGCGAACAGATTCAGCGCAAGTTTGGTATGACTGAATTTGAAAGCGTTAACTTTAGCGTGCTTCATATAAGGCGTCGCTTTGGCTTTGTGGACGCACTCGCTGATCGTTATGCAGCACGCTGTTTTCAAGGCGCAGACGTGTTTGCATAAAATCGGCGCAGTCGTTGCTGTGGGTGACCAATAGAACTGCTGTGTTTCCTTGGGTTGTGATTTCACTCAGTAGCTTCATCACTTCGATACCGGCTTTTTGATCGAGGTTGCCTGTTGGTTCATCGGCGAGCAGCAGTTTGGGTTGATGTGCTAGGGCTCGTGCGATCGCCACTCGTTGCTGTTGGCCGCCGGATAGCGCAGATACATGTCTTTCTAGCAGTTGGTTGATGCCAAGTGTCTCGACCAAATAGTCACACCAGTCATTCCATTGTTGTTGATTCAAATGTAGTGGAAAGGAGATGTTTTGTTTTACATTCAGGGGCGTTAATAGGTTGAACTGCTGGAAGATCACGCCGAGCTTTTGATGGCGAAACTGGCTCCAGTGTGGGTCTTTCCAGAAGTTGGTGTTGTCGCCATCTAGCCACAGCTCTCCAGAAGATAGCGGCTCAAACCCTGCAATCATATTCAGTAGAGTGCTTTTCCCACTTCCACTGGCTCCTGTTAACGCCACACTTGAACCTGTCTTTAGTGCAAAGTCGACACCTTCTAATACTTGATGGTTTTCTTTGCCATCGACAAAGCTTTTACTGGCACGTTTAAGTGCGACGAGTGGCCTTTCCATCACCTCTCCCTTAGGGCTTGTTTTAGCGGTACCGCTTATAAATTGAGTTACTTAAAATCTTAGCTCACAAACAGAGAGAAGGGCGCGATTTAGTTCGAATTATTAATAACTTGGTAATAATAGCGAGCTTAGAAGGGAATGAGAAAACGCCCAAAGCAGATGTGCATTGGGCGTTAGTTTTGTTCTGGAACTATTACTTCGAAGGCTTGATCTTGCTAGTCGACCTTAACCAAAGTGCTTGAGTCGGTGTGAGCGAACACGTTGTCATAGATCTCTAAGCCCGTGGTTTGAGAGTAAGTGATTTGCTCATCCGAAATCACTAAGTTCATGGTGAAGTCAGTGGTCTTCGCGTTGTCGGTCATGTATTCAGACTCTGCGATGCCGCGCTTCGAAGAAACCAGTGTCATGTTGTCACCTGCAGGCCCTTCTGCTGTGACACAGGTGGTTCTTGGTACGCAAAATGAGTTGTAGACGATTTGATTCTTCTGATCGTAAATGAAGTAACCACGCTGATCATGGAACTTAGAATCATCCGACTTTCTGAATACCTCTTGCTTGTAGTACAGCGCAACAAGGTACTGATCACTGGCATTGGTTGCATCCGCTGCGACTTCAAACGTCATCACTTCATAAAACGGGGTCACCGCTGGGCCACCTGCGCCAACTTCTGTGCCTTTCTGGCCGGGGGAAACATCTACGCCTGCAGCATCAATAGATTTCCATGTACCGACAAGTTTCGCTAGTGGGCCAAAGTCCATACCATTGATGGTGGTGTGGTCTGCGAATACGGGTGTTGAGACTGCTGTAGCTATAGCGAGGGCTAGAATTTTTTTCATGACTGCTTCCTTATATTTTTATTATTAAACCATTTTAAAAGTAAGGTTATTTTGCAGTCGATTTATTAACTCAGATCAGTATTGCTGACTGTTATTAGAGCAAGTTGTAAGCTTATGTATCAGTCGGTTAGCTCCAATGAATTAGTCATACCATTGAACTAAATTTGCCGTAAATACGCGTGGTTGAGTTCAAAAATCTTGTACTAGTGTGGGTGTATTGGAGCGAAAGAGTTTGGTGAACAGAGATTTGTATCTCCAACCGAGTGATAACAGATGCTGCGCTAATCTTCTGTTTTCGATGATTGCGACTTCAATGCCTCGGTAGTGGTAAGGCGAGCGTTTTACATAGTCGATGAACTCAGTCAGCACACCTTGACTGCGGACAGAGGGGGAGAAGTTAACCGACACAATGCTAAAGCGCTGGCTTCCCACAGGGCAGCGCACGAAGCAATGACCAAACTCGGTGTGTATGGTTTCGGAAAACTCGGGAAACGGTCGAGACTGGCATGTCTCAGAAAGAGCATCGTATTCAGCGCAAAGCTGGTTAAGAAGGTGTTTGGCGTCATCATTCATACTGGCTATTCCGGGTTCGGTCTTGCTGTTTTTCTGATGATTATTTTACCGCTGATTACTGGTGTAAATACGGTATAAAGCGTTACCTATTTTGTTCCGAGTTTTGGCTCAGTACATCGAGAAAAAGTTATGAAAGAGATGAGGTTTACATGGCTTTGGGATTCGCAGAGCCCTTGCCTCTCGTAGTGATGACGCTCTTTGGGAAGTCTTTTAAATGCTGTTGACCTAAGAGCGGTGTTCCTCTTTAGCGGATCAAGTTATCGCTTACCTTTCAGGGTTTTTACACTCAGTGTAAAGAATTTAGCTTTTTAGTAACTTAATAAATTGAAGTGTCTTTGCTAGTAGATTTATCCCTACTCTTAATGGCTTCGTGTCTCTATATTTGTCGCTAATGGTTGTCTCAAAATAGTCAAAGGTGTATCGAGAGAGCCATTTACTCTTTTCGTTAGTTATCCTTATCACATCCATGATGTGCGTTTTGTAAAACTATCACAACTGTCAGTTATTGTTTGTTATTTTTCATTCATGTTTCAATGCATCCCTGTTAACATTCTCAGTTTATAAAATATAAATATAATAACTACTTAGCATGAAATTTATTCATCTAGTAGATGAAGCAATGTCTTTAGAATCGTCATTAATCGTTGATTGTGATGTGTTGGCTTGAAAATAAAACATGGATTTTTACAAATGCAAGAAATCACCAATATGCCTTGCGACGAAACACAAAATATCTCTTCACCTAGTGAACAAAAGCCAGGAAAAATAAAGGCTTCTTATCCAAGAAAACCGTTCGTAGATGCGCTCTTGTTTTTCTGCACCTTTGGCCTCTATTCCAGTTTCTGGCTTTACCGTCGCGTTAAAGAAATCAAGCTTATATCTAGAGCTGATTTTAAACCTTGGTTATGGGTATTCGTTCCTTACTTTGCCATCGTGCAGTTTTTCGCTTTTCGAAACTTAGGTAAGGCACTGAGTGATTTAGAAGATGATAGTACTGAGTCGAAGGTTAAAACCATATATGACTTGGGCTGTCTAGGCTTCGTACTAACCACGCTGTACTTCTCTGTGACTTCCAAATGGGCAACCCCAGCATGGCTAGAGTTTGTTGTATACATACTTGCTGCCATCGCGTTTGGTGCTATCGCCTATCGTGTAAACGCCTATAAAAAACAGGTTAAAGGAATCGAGTTCACAGGCAAGGAGCGCGGTTTCAATCCATTAGAGTGGGTGATCGTACTAGTCATGACACCGACAGTTTTGGGTTTATTTGTCTTCTCTATTATCTCTCCATTAATGGTAGAGAAGTTGGATACTTTCTCTGATGGAAGTGTATTCGTACAAGAAAATCATGACTATCAGTTGACCTTCCATGGAAAAGGGTGGCAACAAGTGGAAGTCGGTACGTACTCTGATGGCACCGCATTAGCTGAATTTGAAAGTGAAGATTTTGATGCTTACTTTACGGTTTTTGAAAATGGGAAGTTCTCGGCTAACGACGTCAATGATCATATACAATGGCGTCGTCAGTGGTTCGGAGAGCAAATTGGTAATTCTAGCTGTAGGGAGGAACGTCGATTTATAGGAGATGAATTTGTCGTAAAGATTGAAGTTATCTGTGTTGAAGAAACCTTCAAGCCTGACGCTGCTGCCTTTTTGGCATTAATTCATTCACAAGATAAGACATACGAGTTGCTTGGCGTGCTCTCCCAACCTGAGTTGTCGTTCAATCGTAGGAAGCCTCAATTTGAAGCGATGATCAGGGAGTTTACACTGCAATGAGATTTAATCAGTTATTGGCATTAGCCTTGGCAACTTTGTCAAATTTCTCAATCATTCACGCTTATGAATTGTCTAGTGTTGGATGGGATCTTTCTCAAGATGGCCTCAAAGATACTCTATTGTTGATCCCTCAAGACAATCAATATTCTGAGATGGTACAGCTGCTCAGAGATATAGAGTTCGATGTTCAGAAAGAACAAGTTATTGAACAAAGAACTGTAGTCAATTATTTCCCTCGGTTTGTCGATACTGAGTCATATGGCACGATGAGTTTGTATTTCGACCCGAGTTATCAACAAGTGGTTATTCAGGCTGCCGCTTCGGTTTCTCCTGCTGGTGTTGTAAAACAGATCTCACCCTTACAAGTCCAGTTGTTGAACACTGGTAGTTACAACACATTTTCCAGTCGAAAAGAACTCGCGTTGGCTGTTCCTGGCCTAGAGGAAGGAAGTGTTGCGATACTGAAATATCAGGTTGTTACTCAGCGTTCGATGATGGAACATGACTGGGCTGAAGAGTTATTTACTCAACAAAACTACCCAATTGCTGCGTATAAACTCAATGTAAGTTGGAGTAATGAATCTTCGATATCCTGGTCCAAAGACACCGAAGTTGTTGAGTGTGAACAGTTGAATAACACCCTCGACTGTCAGGGGGAGGATATTCCTGCCTTTGAAGGGGACTATCAAGTTTTGTGGCGTGATGGAATCAACCGTGTTTCGTTGGGTTCGTTAAATTCTTGGCAAGATGTAGCAGATTTAGCGTCAACGAGGATGGCGGCAGCTTCGACAGACCAAACTGGTTTGGATAACCTCTTTTTAAGGCTAACAGTAGGAGCGAAAAGTACGGATGAAAAGATAGAGCGTATTTTGGAGTTTGTCTCTCGAGATATTCGATATGTTTCGCGCTCTGAATTCGGCCATGCAATGACGCCTCATGATATTGCAGAGACGATAGAAAATCGATTTGGCGATTGCAAAGATAAATCTACTTTGCTTTTGAGTCTGTTGAAGAAACTCAATTTAGAACCAGAATTAGTATTGGTAGCTACAAACCGAAATGACCCTAAAAGAGTTATCATACCAAGTATGTTGGCATTCAATCATGTCATCGTCTGTTTTGAATATGATGGTCAGCGTTATTGCGTTGATCCAACAGACTCTCAAACTCACTGGCAATATACGCCTGCATGGGTACAAGGGAAAGTCTCGCTGCCATTAACAGTAAACACGCAACTTGGTCAGGTACAAAAAAGTCCTTATCGCTGGAAGGTACATACACAAACAAAGATTGTGTTTGATGAGTTTGGCGGGCAAAAAGAGACTCAGAAGCGCAGTTATGTTGGCGAGTATGCTGCAGCTGTGCGATCTAATTTGTTTGAGTTGAATGATGATGACCGTCTGAATAAATTGACCGATGAGTATCACGAAGTCATTTCATCAATAGGTCACCCAGAATTTCGTGTTGAGAATATTGATGCGATGACTAAAGGTTCTGTGATTCATTCCGAAGCTACTCTAGAACCGTTCCTAGTTGTTGGAGAAGAGCTGAGCTATGGAGAGTCTGACGCTTGGATTGAGCGTGAGCTGTCAGAATTAAAGATGTTTAATGAGCTATATCCTGCGCTTTTCCATGGCGTAAATATCACTTCGACTATCAAATATGATACCAATGATGTATGGGAAATTACTGACGTGCCGCCAACGTTAGAATTGAGCCACCCACTAGGCTCGTTGATACGTCAAGTGACTCTAGTATCACCGACAGAGCTCTCTATCAAAACCGAACTCAAAGTTAAATCGCGAATGATTGAACCGGAAGAGCGAGAGAACTTTAATCGAATGCTGAGCGTATTTTCAGAGCAGTCGTTTATAAAGTTCTATGGTAAAGCTGCTTCAAAATCCCCAGCTGCTAAATCATAACGAGTCACATAACTGATTTTAGTAATCCATGTAAAACGCTGCTTAGTCAGCGTTTTATTTTTGGATTCAGTCTATCTAGATGTGTATCGAAAGGTATGAATACGCTGGGGGTGGAGTTCATAAGATTTACACTCAGTGTAAAGAATTTAGCTTTTTAGTAGCTTAATAAATTCGGCTTTGTTTAGAGCATATACTACAAATAATGTTAAAATTTAACGCATTGCCAACATGTCTTCAGTGCCGTAAACGATTGAATCGCATAATGAAGAGGTGCTGATGCGTAGGCTAGATTGGCTAGGAATATCAACGAGCAAGGAGATTTCATGCTTAATTCTGTAACGGCGAAAGCGGTGATCGATCACGCTCTCTTTTTAGGGGCTGATTTCGCAGAGCTATTCGTTGAGCACCACCAAACCAGCAGCGTACAAATTGCGTCTGGTGAAGTGGACAAGGTTAACTCGGGTATCGATTTTGGTATCGGTATACGCCTCTTCTTCGGTCATAAAGTCCTTTATGGCTACACCAACAGTACCGATGAGAATGAACTAAAACGCGTAACATCACTGCTTGCGGCAAAAGATAAACGTGAGCAAATTGCTTCTGCAGGTGCTCTGAATCTGAACCGTTACCCAGTGCAGCATGGCTGTCGTATGCCATTGAGCAAAGACGCGAACCTTGATTCAAAAATTGCGTTCTTACTGCAAGCGGACAAAGCGGCTCGTGCAGAAAGTGAGTACATCAGTCAGTTTATCGGCAGTGCGCTACAACGCGAGCAGCAAGTCTCTATCTTCAACTCAGAAGGCCTTCACGTTGACGATACTCGCCACTACATTCGTGTTTCGGGTAACACTGTTGCGCAAAAGGGTACTGAGCAGTCTTCTGGTATGGAGGGGCCGGGGGCACTCGCTGGTTGGGAATTTAGTGAGCAGTTAGATGCCAAAGAGCTGGGTCAAAGCATTGCCCAGCAAGCCCTGATCAAATTGGGTGCGGATGTTTGTCCATCTGGTGAAATGCCAGTGGTGATTGGTAATGGTTTTGGTGGGGTAATTTTCCATGAAGCGTGTGGTCACTTACTAGAGACTACTTCTGTTGCTAAGAAAGCATCTGTATTCCATGACCAAATGGGTGAAATGATCGCGCATACCGCTGTAAACGCAGTGGACGATGGCACCATGACTAATGAGTGGGGCTCCATTCACGTTGATGATGAAGGCATGCCGACACAGCGTACTCAGCTGATCAAAGACGGTAAGCTCACTAGCTTTATGGTTGACAAAATGGGTGGCATGAAAACCGGTTATGAGCCGACGGGATCGGGTCGTCGTCAAAACTACAAGTTCGCACCAACGTCTCGTATGCGTAATACCTTCATCGAAGAGGGTGAACATACTCTTGATGAGATGTTCGCAGGCATTGAACGCGGTATCTACGCGAAGAAGCTGGGCGGTGGCTCGGTGCAGCCGGGCACTGGTGAGTTTAACTTTGCGGTCCGCGAAGCTTACTTGATTGAGAATGGTAAAGTCACCAAGCCATTGAAGACAGCGACTTTGATTAGCACTGGTCCTAAAGTGCTGAAAGAGATCAGCATGGTTGGACAAGATATGGCGTTAGCACCGGGTATGTGTGGTTCGGTGAGTGGTTCGGTACCGACGACGGTTGGCCAACCTACGTTGAAGGTCGATAACATCCTAGTAGGAGGCGGTAACTAATGAGTCAAGAACAACAACTTTTTAATGCCGTTGAATACGTACTTGCCGAAGCGAAACGCCAAGGTGCTGAAGCAGATGTTATCGTTAACAGCAGCAATAGTTTCTCGCTTAAAGCGAACCAAGGCCAGCTTGATGAATATAAAGTGAGCTCAAGCCAAGTTCTGGGTGTGCGTGTGGTCAAAGATGCACGTGTCGCGACTAGTTACTCGGAATCCCTAGAGCAACCAAGCCTTGATCTACTGCTGACGAATGCATTGCAGAGTGCTCGTTTCTCTAAGCAGGATGAGCATCAAACCATCAGTTGTGTGAACAGTACCATTACGACGGATGTGGCTGAGATTGCTCAACAAGACACAACGTCGGTTGATGAAAAAATCGAGCTCTCTTTGGCGCTTGAGCAAGGTGTGGTGAGTCAACCTCATGCGAAGAGCTCGCCTTACAATGGTTACAGCGATGGTGAGTCACAATTGATCATTGCCAATACTCAAGGCTCACTATGTAAGCATTTTGAGCGTTCGTTTAACTGTTATGCCTACACGCTATTTGAGAAAGATGGTAAGCAGTCAATGGCGGGCAAAATGTCAGTAGGTCGTCGCTTCGATGAGTTGCAGCCAGCCTACTGCATTGAAGAAGGTTACAACCTAGCTCGTGATCTGCTTGATGGTGCTCCAGTTGCTACTGGGAACTATTCTGCGATTTTCAACATTAACGCGCTTAGCAGCTTGTTCGGCGCGTTCGGCAGTGCATTTTCTGGGGTGAGTGCTATGAAAGGCATTACGCCACTCGGCGACAAGTTAGGTCAAGGTATCGCGAGTGAATTGTTGTCGTTCACCGATAAAGCGTATATGCCGAATGGTATGGCGATCGCGGGCTTTGATAGCGAAGGCTTTGCGACTCAAGACAATGCGATTATTGTCGATGGTCAGTTAAATACACTACTTCATAACAGCCAAACAGCGAGCTACCTAGGTGCAACATCGACGGCAAGTGCAGCGCGTGGTGCTAAATCGAGCTTAGATGTATCAGCAAACCATCGTGTGATTACAACAGGCCAAAGTAGTGTAGCAGAAGTGAAAGCGGGTGAGTACTTGGAGTTGGTAGAGCTGCAAGGTGTTCATTCGGGAGCAGATGCGGTGAGCGGTGACTTCTCATTTGGTGCGAGTGGTTTCTTGTGCCGAGATGGCGAGAGAGTTCAACCTGTTCGCGGTATTACAGTTGCGGGTAACTTCTACAAGATGCTGCAAGAAATTGATGCTGTAGGTAATAGCCAGCTCAGCAATGATAGTCGCACCTTCTTTGCTCCAGATGTGCGCTTCGCGCGTCTAAGCATTGGTGGTAAATAGCATTGGCGGCTAATAGCGGTCTGATAATGATCTAGGTTATTCAGCTAAGAAAATTAGCAGCACCAAAACGACAAAGAGGACTCAATGAGTCCTCTTTTTAATTCTATATAGCTTAATGTGATATCAATCAGTCAGCCATTTCTGGTTCAAGCACTTCGCTGATGCATGCGCGGCTGATGTCTTCGTTGATATACGCCATGCCGAGCTTATTTTGGTAGTCCATACGATCTGCGGAGCGAAGATCAATATCCGGTCCTTCAATACCACACTCTTGGTATACCTTAGCTAAGTGTGCCATGAAGTTCTCGCCGATACTCATCATTAATAGGCTCATTGCACCCACGTCCGGTCTTACTTTCGCTCGTTGTTTTTCTGATAAGTTAACCGCCAGTACGATAGGTTGCTCATCACCTTCGAAACGTACGCTACGTTCACGTACCGTTTGTTGCGCCCAGTAGTATGCCAGCTCTTTACTTTGAGTCAGGAATACAGGCTCAGTCGATTCGGTGTAGTTATTGCCAATCGTGGCCATTGTTTTCTGCGCTGCTTCATTCAGTGCTTTGTCTCCAGAGCGTTTCAGCCCTTGACCTTTAATGGAAGCAAGCAAGGCTGAAGAGGTTCCGTGATACCAAATATCACCGGTTGCAAAGCCATCGTCAGTTAGCAGTTCTTTTGCATCTTGTAAGTAGGTAGGTACAGAAATCATAGGCACTCTCAACAACATGAATGGTATTAGTTTAGCCAGAAGAGCGAGAAGGGACAGTGGTTTATCACGCAAATCTGGCTTTTGAAAAAATCGCGTTTTGTTTATTTGATACCAAGCCTTCGGGGGATAAAAGCTGAGTAAGATGAGCTTCCCCTCTCACCAGGAGAAGAAGAGAGGAAGCTCGTTAAGCGATTAGTCAAATTGGTGTGAAGTATTCAACTCACCCGCAGCTTTCAGTGCGTTCTCACCAGCAAAGTACTCTTTGTGATCATCACCCATATCTGAACCAGACATGTTTTGGTGTTTAACACAAGCAATGCCTTGGCGAATCTCTTTACGTTGAACGTTTGCAACATAGCCCAGCATACCTTGGTCACCGAAGTACTCTTTCGCTAGGTTATCTGTAGATAGCGCAGCCGTGTGGTACGTTGGTAGCGTGATTAGGTGGTGGAAAATACCTGCTTCACGAGACGCATCTGCTTGGAAGGTACGGATCTTCTCATCAGCACGCTTAGACAGCTCAGTTTCGTCGTATTCAGCACTCATTAGGCTAGCGCGGTCGTATGCAGAAACGTCTTCACCAGCTTCAACCATTGCATCGTATGCTTGTTGACGGAAGTTTAGTGTCCAGTTGAATGATGGTGAGTTGTTGTATACCAGTTTCGCATTAGGGTGTACTGCACGAACGCCATCCATCATCTCTTTGATTTGACCAATGTGTGGTTTCTCAGTCTCAATCCAAAGTAGGTCAGCACCTGCGTTGATTGCTTCAATACAGTCAAATACACAGCGGTCTTCACCAGTACCTTGACGGAATTGGTATAGGCCTGAAGGTAGACGCTTAGGACGAACAAGCTTGCCGTCACGGTTGAAGCAAACGTCGCCTTGCTTCATGTCAGCTACATCGATCTCTTCTACATCTAGGTAAGAGTTATAGATATCGCCTTGGTCACCCGGCTCTTTCACTACAGCGATCTCTTTTGTTAGACCTGCACCTTGTGAGTCAGTACGCGCAACGATGATGCCGTTGTCGATGCCTAGCTCTAGGAAAGCGTAACGAAGTGCACGTAGTTTCGCGTGGAAGTCTGCGTGAGGTACCGTTACTTTACCGTCTTGGTGACCACACTGCTTCTCATCCGCTACTTGGTTTTCAATCTGTAGACAACAAGCACCCGCTTCAATCATCTGCTTAGCCATTAGGTAAGTCGCTTCTGCGTTACCGAAACCTGCATCGATATCCGCAATGATTGGTACAACGTGTGTTACGTGGTTGTCGATTTTGTCTTGAATAGAGTCTTGTAGGTCAACATCACCTGCTTCACGTGCTGCGTCTAGTTCACGGAATAGACCACCTAGCTCACGAGCATCTGCTTGACGTAGGAATGTGTATAGCTCTTCAACTAGGCCAGCAACGGTTGTTTTTTCGTGCATTGATTGGTCTGGAAGAGGGCCGAATTCTGAACGTAATGCCGCAACCATCCAACCAGAAAGGTATAGGTAACGACGATCTGTTTTACCGCCAAAATGCTTTTTAATTGAAATCAGTTTTTGTTGACCGATAAAACCATGCCAGCAACCTAAAGATTGAGTGTATTGAGAGCTGTCTTTGTCATAAGCCTCCATATCTGCACGCATAATGTCTGCCGTGTATTGCGCAATGTCTAGACCGGTTTTGAATTTATTTTGAGCACGCATACGAGCAGCAGATTCAGGGTTGATAGCATCCCATGGAGCACCAGCAGCACGTTTTGCAACTTCGATCATTTCGATATCTTGTGTGATTTGCGACATAACTATTCCTTAGTTTCACGTGGGGTATGTTTGCCAAATTTGGCTTGGATTAAAACTTTGCTATGGACAAAGAATAATCACACATGTGATAATTTTGTTAATTTATAGTTATTATATTCGGTATTTTTTATATGAATATTGCTCGTATAGACCTTAATCTACTTGTGTATTTAGACATGTTATTGCGAGAGCGAAACGTGACTCGTGCAGCCAAACAATTGGGTATTACTCAGCCAGCCATGAGTAATGGGCTTCGTCGATTGCGTGACCTTTTAGAGGACCCATTATTGGTGAGGACCAGTGAAGGGATGATACCAACGGAGCGCGCGCAAAAGCTTCAGCCGTTGATTCGAAATATCTTGGCTAATGTAGAGAAGACGTTGCAGCCAACCACCGAATTCCGGGCGGAAGACAGCGAACGCGTGTTCCGAATCATGGCGAGTGACTACGCAGAATCGACCATTATTCAGCCATTATTAAGAAGGCTTAGTGAGATCGCACCGAAGATTCGTCTCGATATTATGACGCCCAGTGACGTGAGTTATCAGGACGTAGAACAGGGCACCGTTGATATTATTATCAACCGTTTTGACAACATCCCTCAGTCCTTCCATCAGATGAGCCTTTGGCACGACGGCTTCTCCTGTTTGTTTAGTTGTGACAACCCAATTGCCGATGACTTTAGCCTTTTGTCGTATTTAAAAGCTCAACATATTTGGGTAAGCAAGACGGGAATGGGTACTGGCGTCGGGATCAACCCAAGTGAAGCACAGAAATTGGGGTGGATAGATGAGGCACTAATGCGCATCGGTAAAACGAGAAACATCACCGTGTTTACGCGACATTATTTGTCGGCCATTCTTTTTGCCCAACAGAAGAATCTGATTCTGACGATTCCAACAAAGGCGGCTCAACTGCAAAGAGATAACCCTAATTTGCTGATCAAGCCTGCGCCATTTGCTATTGAACCTTTTGAGGTGAAGATGGCATGGAGTCCGTTATTGCAGAGTAATCCCGACCATCAATGGATGCGTCGTTTGATTAAAAGTGTCGCTAGTGAAATAGAGAGCGGCGTGACAGGATAGCCCCGATTTACGGGTATTTTTTTCATGAATATTCAATATAAATGGCATAAATTAGCTAAATTTTGGTCCGTTACGTAGTTTATTGAGTAGTCATCGGTTAATTTGAGAGAGATTTTATGAGCAGTCGTATTCAACAGGGAAGCTTGAACATTGATAGCACCCTCTACCAGTTAATTAATGAACAGGTCATTCCGGGAACAGGCATTAACGCCGAAGATTTTTGGCAATCTTTTGCTGATATCCTCAAAGACCTTGCCCCAAAGAACCGAGAATTATTGATTAAGCGTGATGACCTTCAGCATCAAATTGATGTGTGGCACCAAGAGCGTGCTGGTCAAACGCTGGATCCGGTTGAGTACAAGCAATTCCTACAGCAGATTGGTTACCTTGTTCCAGAAGGTGACGATTTCGAAGTCACCACAGCAAGCGTAGAACCAGAGATCGCAACTCAAGCAGGCCCACAACTTGTAGTGCCTATTATGAATGCGCGTTTTGCACTTAATGCCGCAAACGCACGTTGGGGTAGCCTATACGATGCCCTTTACGGCACGGATGTGATCAGCGAAGAAGATGGCGCAGAGAAAGGGGGTAGCTTCAACCCAGTACGTGGTGCCAAGGTAGTTGCGTATGCTCGCGAATTTCTAGACGAAGCAGCGCCATTAAACGGTGTTTCCCACAAAGACGTCACCAAATACAGCATCAGTAATGTCAGCAAAGGTAATACTCTTACCGCAACGCTAGAGAACGGTGAAGAAGTTACGCTTATCGAGCACAGTCAGTTCATCGGCTACCGAGGTGAGGCAAGTGCACCTTCTTGTATTCTTCTTAAACACAATAACCTTCATATCGAAATCCAAATTGATCCGAGTGCACCTATCGGCAGCGTAGATGCTGCTGGGGTTAAAGACGTTCTGGTTGAAGCAGCACTGACGACCATTATGGACTGTGAAGACTCTGTTGCAGCAGTAGATGGTGAAGATAAAGCGCTTGCTTACCGAAACTGGTTAGGCTTGATGAAAGGTGACTTGCAAGAGTCACTTGAGAAGAATGGTAAGACTATTGTTCGCAGCCTCAACCCAGATCGTCAGTACACCAGTGTTAGCGGTGGAGAGATTTCTCTGAAAGGTCGAAGCATGCTGTTTGTGCGTAATGTTGGGCACTTAATGACTAACCCAGCCATTATCGACGAAAACGGTAATGAAGTACCAGAAGGCATCATGGATGGCATGATCACTTCGCTTATCGCAATGCATGATTTGAAAGGTAACAGCCCATACCAAAACTCGACAGCCAATAGCATCAACATCGTAAAACCTAAGATGCATGGCCCAGAAGAGGTGGCTTTTACCAACGAATTGTTTGGTCGAATTGAGGATGCCCTAGGTCTTGAGCGTTTCACGATTAAAGTGGGCATTATGGATGAGGAGCGCCGTACCTCGGTTAACTTGAAAGAGTGTATCCGCGCTGCGAAAGACCGTGTGGTATTCATCAATACCGGTTTCCTAGACCGTACTGGTGATGAGATCCATACCAGCATGGAAGCAGGCCCGTTTGCTCCAAAAGCACAACTGAAAACCATGACTTGGATTGGCGCGTACGAAGATCAAAACGTCGATCTCGGTTTAGCGTGTGGCCTACAAGGCAAGGCGCAAATTGGTAAAGGCATGTGGCCAGAGCCAGACAACATGGCCAAGATGATGGAAGCTAAATTAGGTCATCCTAAAGCGGGTGCGAACACAGCATGGGTACCATCACCGACTGCAGCAACACTGCATGCACTTCATTACCACCAAGTGAGCGTACCGAGTCGTCAAAAAGAACTCCGTGAGCGTGTAAGAGCGAATGTCGACGACATCCTAACGATTCCATTGCTAGGTAACCAAAAGCTGACTGCTCAAGATATTCAGAGTGAGCTTGATAACAACACCCAAGGTATTTTGGGTTACGTAGTGCGCTGGATTGACCAAGGTGTTGGTTGTTCTAAGGTGCCAGACATCAACGATGTTGGATTGATGGAAGACCGTGCAACACTGCGTATCTCAAGTCAGCACATTGCAAACTGGATTCGTCACGGTATCTGTGATGAAGCACAAGTGATGGCCACAATGAAGCGCATGGCTGCAGTGGTTGATGAGCAAAATGCAGGAGACCCAAATTACCGCAACATGGCGGATGATTTTGAAAATAGCATTGCGTTTTCTGCTGCTTGTCAGTTGGTTTTCGAAGGTTGTGCTCAGCCTAGTGGTTACACTGAACCTGTACTTCATGCGATGCGCCTGAAGTTAAAGGAATCGACCAGATAACAGAAATCTAATAAAACGAATTTCACAAAAAAAGTGAAACTGTAAAATCCCTGTTATTTACCAAGCCCAAGGTGCCGCACTTATTAGTGCGGCTTTTTTTGTTTTTAATTTCAGTGATATAGGAAGGGTTTTGAATCAGTTTTAGGTTCTCTGATTAGGATGATCTCGCGCTGTAAAATTGACAAAATCTGTAAAATTAACACTGTGAAGTTTTTGTTGTGAAATTGTTTCTAAAATCGATGTAGTCTTTAGTTACTGCAAAACACAACGCAATAATCAATTAAAAACGGGTCGATTAAGCTTTTTGATCTAGATGGAATTTAAAGCCGTACGAGGGAAAGACTATGAACATGCTTACATTGGATAAAACAGAACTTCACAGAAACCATTCTACCTTTATCGCTGAAGCTGTCTTTGCTGTCGAAATGGTTAAAGCGGATAAACAGATGGAAAAGCAACGCATGGCGAAGCAACTGCTAGACACGCTTTTCCCTTTAGAGAGTGGTTCGCATGAAGATGCAGTTAGCTATGAGATCGATTACCGTCACGTGCAAGTTTACTTTAAGAATGGTGAACACACGGGTCTGAAAAGAGCGAAGCACTTTGTGGCTTACGCAGGCGACAAATCTAAGCCTTCAGCAATCCTGTTCCGTGACGAAAGCGGCACACACGTAGAGGTTACCATTGGTGCTCGTGCCGGCACTGGTCGTCTAGAACTTGTAAATATCGAAGATATTCAGCTAGAGACATGTACCACATTTGGTCAAACGGAAGAGAGCTACTCTTCAGGCATCAGACACTGGGTTAGCTTGGTACAAGGTGATGAGAAAGGCCGACCAACTGCGTGCAGTGAAGACAAAGAGTACACTGCGAAAAACGGCGATGATTACAGCCTAGGTTTTAGTTTCGCACTGTAAGGTGACTTTAGCGATAAGGGATAATCCTGAATAGCAGATACATAAAAGAGCGACAGCATCTGATGCGAGTCGCTCTTTTATTTATAGAGTACGTTAAGCGCTTAGCTCATGCTTAATCACATACTCCAAGCCACCCACGATTGCCGCAACTTGAGCATCATTACACTCTTCGTCAGTCACTTTGTCACTATCTGGGTAAACCTCGGTTGTTGTACCGTACTTGCAGCTGGTTACGCCGCCACATAGACCAAGCTCTTTCATTGGGTAGTTGATCACGCCGTATTGAGTCACCGCTGAACCGATGATCTTACCGTCGGCATCCGCAGGCGCGATGTGAGTAACTTTCTCTACAGAAGCGATAACTGCTGCTTGGAAGTCAGGCTGCGGGTTTTCTGTGTCACCGACTGTGTAGAAGCCATCTGGGATCATACCTTCGATGTATTCAAGGCCATCGCGCGCAGCTAGAGCAGGACGGAACTCGGTCTCATCAGAGTCTGTTGTTTCATGAAGATCAATGTGCATCAGTACTTCTTGTGGAAGTGAAGCAACGAGTGCACGTAAGTTCGCTGACTCTTCTGCAGGCGTATTGTCGTAGAAAGAGCGGTTTGGATCGACAGCGTTTGGATTCCAACGGTTGATCACTTCGTAACCCCAAGGGCTCACACAAGGCGCTACAACGATGTTGAAGTATTGGCTGTAGTGTTCAGCTTGTGTATCTGCAAACTTCAGCGCGCCATGAACACCGCTGGTTTCGTAGCCATGAACACCACCAGTCACGAGTACCGTTGGCTTTTTCTCATCCCAAGCTTTCGTTTTGATGGCGAATAGAGGGAAGCGAGCTTCGTCATAGCTCAGTGCGCCGTATTGCTCTACATCGAAACGTTCTGCAAGAGCTTTGATCTTTGGCACAACTTCTTGTTGGTATTCGCGCTTGATTGTTTGGCTTTCACGCCAAGCTGTGCGCTCAACGTCTGTCCACTTTTTGCCAGGTTCACCGATAGGGTAGGAGTAGCTGTCTTTCATTATTCTTTCTCTGTGTAATCCATTGCAAGCAGAGAGAATAGTCAGCTGTTAACTGGATAGCAACTGTTATTGGAATCAGTGATATGAGGTGGCGAAGTCATTAATGATGCATTTAACTTACGCCGTTTAATCGAAGTACTTAAGTATTAATGAGATGAAGTACCTAGCAAATAAGCCTCGTCTACCGCTGAAGAGGTATTGTGATTTTGGTCAAAGCACCCAACGGCATTCCGACCATGTTCTTTGGCGTAATAGAGAGCAATATCCGCTTGCTTAACGGTACGAGCGAGACTGTTTTCCTTTTGGTGAAGGCTTACCCCAAAACTAGCAGTAATAGGTTTTGGTTGCTTGAGCCAAAACCTTTGGCGCTCAATCAGCAATCTGAGTTTTTCAGCGACTTGGCAAGCGCCGTCAAAGTTGGTTTCAGGGAGCACAATTAAGAACTCTTCTCCGCCATAGCGAAAAGCAAGGTCATGGCCTCTTAGTTCATTGAGTAATAATCGCCCAATGCCACTTAATACCCTGTCACCTGTTTGATGACCGTATCTATCATTGATCTCCTTGAAATGATCGATATCCAGAATAATGAAAGAGATGGAGTTGTTAAAACGAGTGTTGCGTATGATCTCACGAGGAATCAGCTCAGTCATGGCACCGCGATTATAGACTTGGGTAAGGCTGTCTTTGAGTGATGAGCTATAGAGAGACTGCATGAGCCGAGTGTTAAGAATCCAACTATAAGTAAACCCGAGAGTACTAATCAAAAGCGCAGTGATAATGATGGCAAACTGATGAATGCTACCTGCGTACAAGAAATCGCCTATGTTGCCCTCATTTAGAGTGAACCAGATTCGATACATCATGAACACTGAATGGAGGATTAAGACAACGAGCAAAAGTCTTAGCGAAGAACTAGGGTCTTTGGCTGTACCAACATTAATGACTTTGATGCTCGCTAGGCTACAGAGCGTAATGTACAGGCTCATTACAATCACGCGAGCGTTTGTTGAGGGGGCAATAAAGGTGAAGTAGATAAGAGCGGCAATGGTTATCAGTAGTGCTAGTCCACTACTCACAGCATAGTGTTTTGGGGATTGTCTGAGTTGGCATAAGCTCAGTACGATTAAGCAAAATCCGCCAGCAATAGTCGCGTTGGAAAGGATCTTGGAAACCCATAAGTTGATGTCGTTTCCGAAGCTGAGCAGCGAAAAGCCGATCATAAATAACAAGATGGCATAGAAAAGCGTGCGTACGCCTGTGGTTTGAGGCTGACTGTGTTGTTTGATCAACAACCCGACACAATAGGTGCCCGATAAAAAGACCATGATTAAACAGAGTGTGCGGATATCTAAGCCTAAATTCATGCAAACCATTTAATAAGTGTGGTTACTATTTATATAAGATTAGATACGATTAATGGATTCGCAAGTGACTTTGTTCACAAACAAAAAAGCCCCGCACAGATAGTGCAGGGCGTATTATTTTTGCGACAAATTAAGAACTTATTTAACTGTCCAACCGATTGTCTCACCGCCACGGATTGGCACAACAATGTCTGAACCGAACGGCATAGTTTCTGCTACGTTCCACTCTTCCTTGATAAGAGTTACAGTGTCGGTGTTACGAGGTACACCGTAGAAATCAGGGCCGTTGTGACTTGCAAAAGCTTCTAGGTTTTCAAGCTTGCCTTCTTGCTCAAATACTTCAGCGTAAAGTTCTACTGCAGCATGCGCCGTGTATGAACCTGCACAGCCACATGCCGACTCTTTCGCGCCTTTTGCGTGAGGTGCAGAGTCTGTACCTAGGAAAAACTTCTTGCTACCACTTGTTGCTGCTTCAATTAGCGCTTGCTGGTGGGTGTTACGCTTAAGAATCGGTAGGCAGTAGAAGTGTGGCTTGATGCCGCCAACCAACATGTGGTTACGGTTGTACAGTAGGTGGTGTGCTGTGATGGTTGCTGCAACGTTCTCGTTAGCATTTTTAACGAATGTCGCTGCATCAGCCGTTGTGATGTGCTCTAGAACAATCTTAAGGTTAGGGAAGTCGTTAACGATAGGTGCTAGAACGGTATCTAGGAACTCTTTCTCACGGTCGAAGATATCAACGTCATGAGTGGTTACTTCACCATGAACCAATAGCAACATGCCTACTTCTTGCATTGCTTCTAGTACGTGGTAGATGTTCTTTGCAGACGTCACACCAGAATCCGAGTTCGTTGTTGCGCCTGCTGGGTAAAGTTTCGCTGCTACCACTGCACCAGACGCTTTCGCTTTGCGGATCTCGTCAGGAGTTGTGTTGTCTGTTAGGTAAAGTGCCATCAGTGGCTCGAACTGCTCACTGGGCTTTTCTGCCATGATGCGCTCGCGGTAAGCCAGCGCCATTTCTGTATCAGTTACAGGTGGGACAGTGTTTGGCATGATTAACGCTCGACCATTGTAACGGCTGATATCGCGAACTGTATCTTTCAGTACTTCGCCATCGCGTAGATGAACGTGCCAGTCGTCAGGACGAGTAATCGTAAGTTGTGTCATTGAAAGCTCCCACCAATTGAAATGTTATGTAGTTGGAGCCTAAACAGTGCGAAATCTGTGAAAGCAATCGCTTACGTTTAGGCGACAGGATGATAGTGGAAAAGCCGTTTTATTTCATCCTATTTTTACTACTTCATCGGTAGAAGCTTCGATCTGTACAAGCAAAGGGTTGATTTGTATTAAATGTGCTCGATTATCGAGTCGCCACCCATAAGCCGTGAATCATTCCCGGAACCCAGAAGAAGATCGTGAGTACAATGTTGATCAATAGGTCTTTGCCTGCGCCACGAGCGACGAACACACCAAGTGGTGGAAGAAGAACACATAAGATGATGACGAGAAGCTTATTCATGATAATTCCTTTTTATTCAATGACGTTTCAAAAGTCTCACCTTGCAGCTTGATAAAAAATACGCAACCACAAGGCTCCTGATTTTTATAACACGACTAATGGTTAAAAGTATATTTTGCTCACTTCTCAATATAATAGCTGAGTATCAAGTGTTTAGTGCGAGCGAGTTCCTAAAACTAGGTGCATTTGTTAGCATTGTAAAAAATCTAATAACACTGGAGTCGTTATGTCAAAGTCCTCGGAAGCTCAAAGTCCTTATCTCTCTCAGGTGAATGTTTATCCTGTTAAATCAGTTGGCGGGATCTCGCTATCAAGTGCATGGGTAGAAAAACAAGGTCTGAGTTTTGACCGACGCTTTATGTTGGCGTTAGCGGATGGCTCAATGGTAACGGCTCGTAAGTATCCGCAAATGGTAAAAGTGTCTTCTAGCTTGCAACCGGATGGCTTGATTTTCACATGTGAAGGTAAGCCTGCGCTGCGCGTGAAATACAGCGAGTTCAAGATGCAGGAAACACCAGCCACGGTTTGGAAAGACAACTTCACCGCATACACCACCAATGATGCCGCAGATGATTGGTTCAGTGATGTGCTCGGACAACGTGTCGAGTTACTGTTTACGGGTGAGCAGTCTAATCGCGTGCGTGAGAAGCTCGGACATAATGTGAGTTTCGCTGATGGTTACCCACTTCTTATTATTAGTGAAGCATCGCTAGCGGAACTTAATCGCCGCAGCCCAGAGCTGCATACCATGGATCAATTTCGTACCAACCTAGTGGTCTCGAACACCGAAGCGTTTGGTGAAGATGGTTGGAAGCGCATTCGAATCGGTGAAGTCGAGTTTGAAGCGGTGAAACCGTGTCAGCGCTGTATTTTAACCACAGTTGATGTAGACAAAGGTGAGTTCCGCCCTTCAAAAGAGCCACTGAATACCTTCTCTCAATTTCGCGCTGATAAGACTGGTGGTGTTTTCTTTGGTCAGAACCTTGTAGCGAAAAACGAAGGTGTGATTAAGGAAGGCGATAAGATTGAAGTGCTAGAGACCAAACCTAAAGAGCAGTATGAAGATACGTGGGTTGAGTCATTGCACCTTACGTGTGTTGAGCGTGAAGAGATCGCGCGTGATTTCACAACGTTTTGGTTAGAGCCAGCCAAAGGTGACAAAGTCCTACCTAGTTACCAGCCAGGTCAGCACCTACCGATTGAGATGACCATCGATGGCGAAAAGATTTCTCGTCGTTATACACTGTCTTCAAGCCCATCACGCGCAGGTCGCCTTGCGATCTCGGTAAAGCGTGTCGATGATGGCCGAATCTCAAACTGGCTTAATGACCATTTCCAAGTGGGTGATACGTTAGTGGCACAAAACCCAGATGGCGCTTTCTATCTGGAAGATAATCCAAATCACCCGCTATTGCTGCTTTCTGCAGGCAGCGGTGTAACGCCTATGCTTTCTATGCTGCGTTACCTTGCCGACCACGACCAAGTAGAAGACGTGGTGTTCTATCATCAGTGCAGCAGCGAGCTAGATATCCCTTATCAACAAGAGATTCAAGAAATTGCTGATAAGCACCCAGGTCTAAAGGTGATCTACTCACTTAGTCAGCCAGCTAAAGATTGGCAAGGTTTGTCAGGGCGTTTGAGCGTTTCTCATATAGCGAAGATCGATGACCTGCATCGACGCCAAGCATTTGTTTGTGGCCCAGATGGCTTTATGGACAATGCTAAAAAGATGCTGATTCAAATGGGTTTAAATCCACAGCATTATCATCAAGAAGCGTTTGGTGTTAACCAAGCAACGGAAGAAGTGGTGAAAACTCTGCAGTTAAGCGTTAATGGTTATCTGTTTGAGGGCAACAACCAAGGTACTTTGCTTGACCAAGCGGAAGCTGCGGGTGTTTCAATTGCGTCTAGCTGCCGAGCTGGATTTTGTGGGGCGTGTAAGGTGACTCTAGAGTCTGGGCAAGTGCATCAACCTGATGTTCCTGCGCTGCAAGATCATGAGCGTAATATGGGGCAAGTACTAGCGTGTTGCTGTGTACCACAAACCGATATCGAAGTGGTCGACTAATCGCCAAAGGTCAACAGATTCTGGTGATAAAACATAATGAAAAGGCCGACGGTGTTCACTGTCGGCCTTTTGCTTAGCGAGTCTTGAGCTAGGTAGGCACGCAGATTACTGCGCAACCAACTTGAGCTTAGTCGTAGATCGTTGGGATCGGTTGACGTTTGTGCTGCGTCGCTTGGTAAATGCTTACTAGACGATCAGATATCTCTTTAGACACCTCTTTGCCTTCTAGGAAGTCATCGATCTGGTCGTAAGTTAGGTTTAGTGCATCTTCGTCTGCTTTCTGAGGATCTAGCTCTTCAAGGTCAGCTGTAGGTACTTTTTTCACTAGAAGCTCTGGTGCACCTAACGTTGCTGCCAGCTCACGAACTTGACGTTTGCTTAGACCAAACAGTGGTGCAAGGTCACATGCGCCGTCACCGTGCTTTGTGTAGAAACCTGTGATGTTTTCTGCCGAGTGGTCAGTACCGATAACTAAGCCACCAACGTAACCTGCGATTTCGTATTGAGCGATCATGCGAGCACGAGCTTTTACGTTACCTTTTACGAAATCAATCTTAGCTGAATCAGTAGGAAGAAGACCTGTGCCTTCAAGCGCAACATGAGACGCGGCGTGCAGGCCATCAACGCCCGCTTTAATGTTTACTGATACAGATTGAGATGGTTGGATGAAAGAGAGAGCAAGCTGCGCTTCATCTTCGTCTTTTTGCTCACCGTAAGGCAGGCGAACGGCGATAAACTGGTAATCGTTGCTGTTGCTTGATTCGTTAAGACTGTCTACTGCTAGCTGAGCGAGTCGGCCACATGTTGTTGAGTCAACGCCACCGCTGATACCCAGTACAAGAGACTTACATCCTGATTGTTGTAATTTGGTTTTGATGAACTCTACACGACGATCTACTTCAAATTGAGCGTCAATTGATGGTAGAACGCGCATTTCATCACGAATTAACTGTTCCATTCGTATTCCTTTCCTGCAAGCAAATTGAAATCTAGTGTTATCATACCGAAATCAAGAGAGATAAAAACCTCTTTACACAGTGAGATAAAAGAAGGCAGCGACAAGCGATGGAAAAAATAGCGGTTTTTGGTAGTGCATTTAACCCACCAAGTTTAGGGCATAAAAGTGTCATTGAGTCTTTGGTGCACTTCGACCGAATTTTACTTGTTCCGAGCATTGCTCACGCGTGGGGAAAAACCATGCTGGATTATGATATTCGATGTCAGCTTGTTGAGGCATTTATCAATGACTTGGCTATTGAGCAAGTTGAACTATCTTTAGTAGAGCAAAGTTTGTACACCCCGGGTGAGAGCGTCACAACGTACGCAGTATTAAAAAAGCTTCAAGAATCTCATCCAACGGCCGATATAACTTTTGTCATCGGGCCGGATAACTTCTTTAAGTTCTCGTCTTTTTATAAGTCTGACGAGATCACTGAACGCTGGTCTGTAATGGCTTGCCCAGAAAAAGTAAAAGTTCGTAGCACCGATATTCGCAATGCGATTATAAATGGTAATGACTTTGCAAATTTGAGTACAAAGTCAGTTACAAACATCTTGCAAGACGGTGGGCTGTATAAGACAATGTAGTCCTTAATTCTTAGAGGTCAGAGCACTATGCTAAAAAGAGCACTTTTAACGACCAGCTTCGTCGTTACCTTCAGCTTGCATGCGCATGCTGAGTGTGATCTATTCAGCTTAGACTCAATTATGTTTGATTCGGATGAACAGACGACATGCCTCAACTTTTCAGACAGCCTTGAATCTTTCAGCCAAAGAATGCTGAGCCTGAGTGGGTTTAGTGACGAACCTGAAGCCTCTTCAAACGACTACTGGTCTGATTGGGTACTACAAACCAAAGACTCACCAATCATTACTCAAAGCATTAGCTCGAACTATGTTGGCTTGGGGATGTGGTTTCCTGAAGATCTGGAAGATAAAAAGTACGACATGACCACAGAAGAGTGGATCCTAAACCATGGTTTGCAGCTCAGCATTGGGTTTGGTGAGAAATCAGTGGGTGAACCTCGCATGCGATTCGATTATCGCTGGCATGATGCTAGAGAAGCCGACATGATGATGCAGATTGAGTTTCCGTTCTAAAAGAGCTCATTTCCGGAAAAATAGGCTCTAGAAAAACATACCAAATTAAAAAAGCCGCGACTCTCATAGAGTTCGCGGCTTTTTCGTTGTCTGAGCAGACTATGTCAGTTTACAGCGTGTCGCCAAACACCAGCATACACAGCTGCTCGAATTCTTCGGTTTGCCCCGAGAATAACTCGTCAATTACCTTCTCTTTCTTCTGACCTGACTGCATGCGTTTTTTCGCTTCACGCATCACCATCACTAGGGTTTGTTCTTGAGATAGTGGTGAGTCTTCAATGTTCCAACGGTTGAAGCGTTGCGACAATTCGCTTTCACACAGCAGTGGCTTAAAGGTCAATACTTCCTGCTTAACTACCGCTAATAGCTCTTTAAATGTTGAAGACGCATTGTTGGTGTCTTTGTTTTTAACTGCCAAGGTTGCGAGCTTATCGAGCAAAGCTTGTGAAAGTGGTGTTTGATTCACGTAGCCCGCTTGCTTAGGGAAGGCATCGGTTAGGCGCACTGAAAAGTCGACGCGTGCGATTCGCGTGTTCGGAAAGTAGGTGAGGGAAGTTAAGCAATCAAACGGGATCCAAAGGCTTTGACCCGGCTCAATGGCGTGTTCCTGTTTACCAATCTTAATCAAAACTAATCCGCTTTCAACGGATACAAGGCTATGTTTTACCACTTTTTTTCTAGGAGTGATTTCTAGGTGGGAGTAGTAAGCCGATGTGTATTCGATAGCGAAGTTCATAGAAGGTCCTTAGTTTTGCGGCCGCTAAGATTACCGTTAATTTTAACGTATGCCAACAATAATGCAGGTAAATCCGATGTTTCTGGTCTGACCTTGTCAAAAGTATGGGCTCTGTAGCTGCGAGAAAGCAAAACAATGCGTAGAATGAGCCAGCTTTTTATTAGATGTAGTGAAAAATGACCTCTCAGACTGATCCATATATTGATATCCGTCCTTATAATGACGACGAAATTCCTGCGGCACTCGATCGCCTAATCAATGATGAAGAATTCATCAGCGCGATCCTAAACTATCGCTTCACTAATCACGCAGCTTGGTTCCAAGCAATCATGAGCCCAATCTTGCGTGTTTACCTAAAAATGAAGTGGAGCAAGCTGCAGAGCGTAGAAGCGATTCAGATCGAAGTGAAAAAGTACCTTCGTGATACCTTAGCGAATACCACTAAAGGTGTGACTTACACGGGGCTTGAATCGTTAGATCAAAATCAGTCTTACTTGTTTGTCTCAAACCACCGCGATATCGCCATGGATCCGGCTTTAGTTAACTATGCACTGCATCAGCAAAACCACAACACATGCCGTATTGCGATTGGTGATAACCTGCTTAAGAAGCCATGCGCGACTGAACTTATGCGTTTGAACAAGAGCTTTATTGTTAAGCGCTCGCTTAAAGGGCCGCGTGAGATGATGAAAGCGCTTGGCCAACTCTCTTCTTATATTAAGCACTCTCTAGATACGGGTAACTCTATTTGGATTGCGCAGAAAGAAGGGCGTGCAAAAGACGGTAACGACTTCACTGATCCAGCTATCCTGAAGATGTTCCACGTTGAAGGTCGTAAACAGAAAGTTGCTTTCGCTGAGTATGTTAAGTCATTGAAGATCGTACCGGTTGCGATCTCTTACGAAAATGACCCGTGTGATACGGCAAAAGCGCTAGAGTTGTTCGAAAAAGACGTCAATGGTTCGTATGAGAAAGGCGAATTTGAAGATATCGAAAGCATCATTCAAGGTATCGTGGGCAATAAAGGCCATGTACATGTTGGCTTTGGTTCTGTGATTGACCAAGATTTTGAGACGCCAGAAGCACTAGCTGAAGAGATTGACCGTCAAATTCATGAGAACTACAAGCTGTTCCCTGTGAACCTACTGGCAGCAGATAAAGAAGACGACAGCATTACTGAAGCGGTGAAGCGTGAGTTTGAAGAGAAACTATCAAGCATCCCTCAAGGTGCGCATCAGTACCTGATTGATAGCTACGCTAACCCAGTAAAGAATGTCGGCTAAATTCAGTCTAATGATTTAACGACTGCAGATAAAAACAAAAAGGAGCGTCGTGCTCCTTTTTTGATCGCAATACATGGCAACTCGTCATGCTCCTACTTTCCTGCCTAGCGGGCTACCGCGCCACCCAGATTCAATGTCGTTGGCCATTTGCTAATGACATTTCCACCGAGATAGATATTGCCGTTCACCGTCATTACATCGGGGAACTGTGTAATCGCAGAACCACCAATATAAAGATTCCCTTCAACCACAATGCCATTTGGCAGTTCGGTCAGCGGGGTTCGAATTAAACTCAAGTCGCCTTTAACTCGAAAACCATTCGGTAGCTTTTTCAGTGGCGTATCGGTGAAGTTGATAAAGCCACCAACCTTGACGCCCTTCGGCCAACTTTGTATCTGACTTCCAAGTAAGTTGGCGTAACCTTTGATAGAGGTGCCGGCGGGTACACGTCTGAGCAAGCTATTCGCCGCTTGTAGACTACCACCAATTTCGAGCTCTTTTGGTAGTTGTTTGATAGACGTTTTCTCTATATTTAAATTACCTTTGACGACTAACCCTGTCGGTAATTCGGTATAAGGCTTATTACGCAGGTAAAGATTTCCGTAATTGTCGAGATGATTCAATATTTGATAGTGATCGAGGGGCCGGGAGTAACTATTTGATATGGTGAGTAAGCACGCAAGCAATGTGACAATTCTGAGCATAATGACGATCTTCTAACAGAGTTGCGCTTACTATATCGGAAATTGCATGCGAGCCCAGAAATATTGCCGATAATTGTTAAATTTAGCCAGTTAAACAGAGAGCGAAATATAAGTGAAAAGATTAAATGCAATTAAAGTCATATCTTTGACAGTAATCTCAGGTCTATTTGGGAATAATGCAAACGTTTATGCCGACAATATTATTTCTGTACCGGCGAAAAAGGCGGTGGTTGTATCGCAAAAGAATACGCACCCACGGGTCTGTTATTACGATGATAAGGCTTACAGTTTAGGTGCTGTTCTGGAAATATCAGGAGTAGTGATTCAGTGTGCAGAACAGAATGATTTCGAGACAAATGGCGCTCTTTCATGGAAAACACTCGAAAAAAAAGACGAGCAATAGGCTCGTCTTAATCAATAGAGTAGGGCGCGTTATCGTGCGATTGAACGTGTTTTTAGTTCAAAGATAATTTTCTCTGCGCTCACTTCGAACTTGAAACGTGTACGTAGTTCGTTGCTTTCTTCTGTCAGTTCTGTTGATTCAAACTCAACATTGCTTGAAACTTGTTTAGCTAAATCAATGTACTTAGCTAGCTCTGCTTCCATCGCTTCTTTCGAGTTACCGTAGATTACAACTTCCGCTACATCGTCGCCTTCTTTAATGATGAAACCCATTTCGCCTGCGCAACCGCAAGCTTCGCATACATCATTAGTGCCAACATCTTGGTTCATAAATAATCCTCTTACAAAATCTGAGGTTATTTTACCGAGCAATTTGATCTGTATCTACAAAAATTAAATCCTTTGGCCTATCTTGCATTGGTATGCTATGTTGTTTGTTGAGGAAAACAATGAGCATGGCGTTTTATAAATGTGAATATGGGTGTGATCAAGCTCATATTTTTCTGAAAATTAGTGTCATTAATTTGTCAGAACATCATTCAGTTAGTTGCACCCTGAATGATTTTATAAGAGTATCTATCGCTTGATAGGTATTTATATAATGAATTTATTGTTTCGCATTTCATATTCTAAGCGGTTATTTTAAAACACTGCTTTAGAACGGTAAGGTGAATTCCGAAGACTAATTAAACAAAGTGCGCAAAGACGCAACACTGTAAAATTGGTCGTACAGAGTATTCTCGTGTTATTGGGCGCAAATACTTGCGAAAAATCGCCTTACTCACATAATGCTGATAACGATTTTCATTCTGACTTCATTTGATGAGTTAGATGGATTTACAAAAAGAAGAGCCTGAATATGCCAAAGCGTAGTAAAGAAGATACAGAAATCACTATCCAGAAAATCATGGATGCCGTAGTTGACCAGCTACTAAGACTGGGTTACGACAAGATGTCATACACGACGTTGAGTCAACAAACGGGTGTTTCTCGTACTGGTATTAGCCACCACTTTCCAAAGAAGACAGATTTTACGGCAGCGCTTGATGGTCGTATCTTCAAAATGTTCATGGAACACATTGATTTCGAAAATGGTTTAGATGCATTTTCTGATAGCTGGATTAAAGCCCTGGAAGATGCTGAGTTCCTAGCAATCTTACGCCTGCTATTCCACCATATCGTTACTTCAGAAAGCGCACACGAGTTCGCTGCTAACGGTATTGACCGCCTGTACAAACTGACTGAAACTCAGTTTGGCGACACAAGTGGTAAAGAACTAGAATGGTTAATTGGTAAGTCTCTAATTCAAATGAGCAAATAATCCATTGAAAGAAAAGCTCCTTATTAGGAGCTTTTTTTGTGCCTGCTGTTTTTGTGGTCAACAATCATTTGGCTCTCATTGTGGCTTCAAAAGTAGCGAGGTGACTAACGTTTAGAGGCACCTGATTAGGTACATGGAATCGTTCAGAATTATGTAAATCTCTAGCAATAATACCTATTGTTAATCTGGACAATAGCTTAAATGGCCGTGAATGGCGTTTTAAGCCTTTAGAAACTAAAAAGAGCACCGTTAGTGCTCTTTTTGTTTATTAGCCAGCAGGGTGGACTTGAGGGAAGCTCATAGTAGGGTGTTTTTCAACAATACTCCGATACCCATAGACATCTTCAATCATCTCTGGTTTTAGTGCTTCCCATGGTGTTCCATCACACACTAACTGCCCGCCTTTCAATACGACCAAACGATCAGAATACTGCGCGGCCAGGTTCAAGTCGTGTAGCACCACAATGACTGCCGCGTTTTGTTCGTCTGCCATTTTACGAGCGATTTTCAGTGTGTTGTGTTGATGAGCGAGATCGAGCGCTGAAGTGGGCTCGTCGAGCATCAATACACATTGGTCACCAGAGTGATGCAGTTGAGTCAACACGCGCGCTAGATGTACACGCTGCTTTTCACCACCAGAAAGTGATGGGTAGAGACGGTCAGCCAGATGAGACACGTCCGCCGTATCCATTTTCTCTTGTGCGATTTTAGTCAGTGCTCGATTGGATTCTTGTAGTGGAATGCCACCAAGCTCAACCACTTCGTTAGCAAGGAATGGAAAAGTGAGTGTGCTGTGCTGTGGGAGCATCGCTAAATGCTTCGCCAGTGTGCTCGGTGACCATAGTGCTCTGTCTCGGCCAAAGTAATTGATGTTACCTTGGCTTTCGATCTCTTGACATAACGCTTTGAGTAACGTGCTTTTTCCGGCGCCATTTGGGCCAAGAAGTGTCGTTACTTTACCCGCTTCAATCTCGATAGAGACATTATCTAGAATCACTTTGCTGCCAAACTTTACATGGATGTCGCTGGCTTTTAGGGCTGGGGAGTGCATTACAGAATTCTCCCTTTTTGTTGGAATAGTAGATATAGGAAAAACGGTGCGCCGATAATGGCAGTCACGATACCAACGGGCAGCTCGGCTGGTGCCAATACCACACGTGAAAACATGTCAGCAGCTGTCAATAATAGTGCGCCTAGGACTGCGGATAGAGGGAGTAGTACACGGTGATCAGGACCTGCAAGCATGCGACCCAGATGAGGAATCACTAAGCCAATGAATCCAATCATACCTGAGAGACTTACCGTAATGCCGACGCCTGCCGCAGTCAGTAAGATCAATTGGCGTTTGAGCTTTTGAACGGGAATACCTAAGTGTTGCGCTTCTGACTCACCAAGGAGTAGTGCATTTAACGACATAGCTTGGCGATAGAACAAGATAAACAGTACAACCAAGGTGACAAGGGCCAATGCAATTCCAGACCATTTAGCGCCCGCCAATGACCCCATCGACCACAATGAGAGATCTCTCAGCATTTGATCGTCAGCGATGAAGTTTAAAAAACCAATGCCAGCACCAGACAGGGCACTAATTGCGACACCTGCCAGTAGCATGATGGTCACGGAAGTACCGAATTTACCTGTACCCAGCTTATAAACTAAAAGAGTCGTTAATGCGCCGCCAAGAAAGGCGAACACTGGTACAGCTGCAAAGTTCATGAAACCTGGGTAGTTAAGGCTCAGTTCAGAAAAAAGAACGATTGCTAACGCAGCACCTAACGCAGCACCAGCGGAAACACCAATGATTCCCGGCTCTGCTAATGGGTTTCTGAATAAACCCTGCATCACTGCGCCACATAGCGCCAATATGGCACCAATCACCATACACAGAATGGTTCGTGGCAATCGAATCTCTTGGATAACCAGATTGATGTGAGGCGCGAGTTCATTGTTTGGATTGAACAAGCTTGCCGCACTGTCGCTCAAGCTAATGTTCATTGGTCCAACAGTAATCGAAAACAGGGCAATGAAGACTAGGGCGATACCAAAGCCTACCATTGATGTTTTTAAAGGTACGGTTCTTAACAGCATAATGAGAGCCTTAAACTAAACGCACAATCAGTAAGTTATTGTGGATAAATACGTGCGTTTAAACGTTTTGCTTCGGCAAGACTCGCTAAGCCAAGACCGCCAACTAGTGCGCTACCGTTAACGGTGATGAACTGCTTGTTTACACCCGCTGGCGTAGCCGCTAGCATTGGCAGTGATTTCAAAATAGCGTCTGCTCCGCCCATTTTTTGGTAGCTACGGCCACTAACAAGAATAACGTCTGGTTGCATCTCAACCATAGATTCCATAGACAATGGTTTATAAGATGTTAAGCTTTCAGCCGCTGGGTTAATACCACCCGCAAGCTCGATGATCGCGTTTGGAGAGGTCTCACTGCCCGCAACATTCGCTGGGCGACCTTCGTGAAGTAATAAGAACAGCACTTTTTTAGCTTCATTTTGAGGAACTTGGTTAGCTTCAAGCGCAGCGATTTTCTTATTCACGCTCTCTTTTACCGCTTTAGAATTCTCTTCTGTATGCGTGATCTCTGCGATTTGGTCGATACGCTTAAGTAGTCCCTCTACGCTTGCCTCTGTGTTAACGATTTCAACATCAACCCCTGCAGATTTCAGTTGAGATATTGCTGTATCTGGACCCATTTCATCAGAGCCGATCAGAGTGGTCGGTTGCAGAGCAATAAGACCTTCTGCTGATAAATTACGGTGGTAGCCAATTTTAGGAAGTTTGTCTGATTGCGGGAAACGGCTGGTAACATCAATTGCGACCAGTTGATCTTCGGCGCCAAGTGCCAATACGAGTTCCGTGACTGCACTACCGGCACTGATAATACGTTGTTGGTGCGCATCGTCGGCCGCAATCGCTGAATGAGTTGCGAGGGAAAAGCCTAAAAGCGCTGCCATCGAAAGTAGCCCCTTCTTAAGCGGCTTTTTAATTGAATGATTGTGATTGAGCTCTTTAATTGTATTCATAATTCTATTCTTATTGTCTGTTTTTGTCGGTTCGCATATATGGCCGACATGATTTGAAATCTTTACGAGGCGTAGATTGGTGCCTACGCCTTTGAGGTTTGCCGCCTAACGTCAGCTGTTTATTCGCCTTCAGTCAGTAGTTGCGTTGCTGGGATACCGTTGTCCTGTAGGAAGGAGAGCAACTTAACGAGGTTCTGCACATCCGCGGTTTTGTCCGCACCAATGATGATTGGCTTCTTGTTATCACCAGAACCGACTTCTTCAAGTAGCGCCAACTTAAAGTTCTCCCAATCAATGTACTCTTTACCGTTGATTGCCCAGTAGGGTTCGCGGTTAAGCAGGTTTACGCTGATCGAGTCTTTATGCACCTCAGACACATTGCTGCTGTCATTACTCGGTAACTCAACGTCCAATGACTCCAACTTCACGGAAGCAGTAAGAAGCAAGAACACCATCACGATAAAGATGATGTCCAAAAGAGGTGTCAGATCAGGCGTTAAACTTGATGCATTGTGATTCTGAGAGACTTTGATCATGACTAGCGCGCACCTTCCGTTGTAGCGGTCTGCTGTGATGCGGTAACTTGAGTCGTGGTTGGTTGCATCGACATACCCTCTAGCCACACATTGACGTAGTTCAGAGTGTGCTCCAATTTAGCCAATACTCTGTCGGCCCATAGACCTAGCAGTTGTGCACCTGAAATGGCAGGAAGAGCGATGATCAAACCAGCTGCTGTGGTGCGCATCGCAAGGCCAAGTCCATCGGCTAGGTCATTGGGTGTGATACTGCCCGTTGTGGCAGCAACGCCTTTAAACATCTCGATTAATCCAAGAACTGTACCCAGTAGGCCGATCAGTGGGCTGATAACGCCGATCAAACCAAGCAGTCGTAAACCTGCATGTAACTGGTGGCGTTTCTCTTGAAGCCAGATTCCAGCGGCGTCTTCACGTAACCCCTTAGAAAAAGAGTGATGAGCCAGTACCATCGAGACGCCTTTGTAAAGCAGTGGTCGCTTGTTGGACAAGTCCGCCGCTAGCGTTTCAATTTGATGAGTGTCGGTTGGTGAGATCTGGTGAAGCTCTTTACGAATAGCGCGGCGTCCAACACCGATACTCAGCATCACTTGGAAAATACGCTCAACGATGATCATTGCAGTAAGCGCTGAGCAGATAAGCAGTGGCCACGTCATTAGGCCCAATTGCTCTTGTAAATAACTGATTTGTTGCATTTCTTAGTCCAAGTTAAAACGAACAGGTACTCGTACACGGTGAGCGATCGCTCGACCATTTACGGTGTGTGGTGAAAATTTCCATTTTTTGATTGCGTCGAGTGCGGCCTTATCAAGAAGTAGTGCACCTGAAGAGTTCACTAATGCTTGCTTAACTTGCTTGCCGTCTTCATCAAGCCAAATCTCATAGGTTGCGACACCCTCTACGCCTCTGCGTCTAGCTTGTCTTGGGTATTTAGGTGGAGTAGGCCGTACACTAAAACTTGGTTTGGTTATGAGAACAGGCTCAGGGTTCTCAACGCCTTGATTAACCGCAGCCGGTTGCGCGTCTTGTTGCTCACTATACTCAACTTTTTTCTCAGCGATTTTCTTGTCCGGTTGTGGCTTAACCGGCTCAGGTTTCTTTTCTACCACTTTTTTTTCGACGGGCTTTTTCTGTACAGGTTTTTTCTTTACCTGTTTTTTAACTGGCGGTTTAGGCTCAGGCTTTTTGACGAGCTCTTTTTTTGGCTCAGGTTTTGGCTTGTTAGTGATTGCTTCTTTTTTCGGCTGAACCTTTTTCGGTTCTGCTACTGGAGGTGGTGTGGGTTCTACAGGCGTTTCTGTAATTTCAGGTTCAGGAGTGACTTCTGATTCAACGGGTTCGGTGACCGTTTCTTCACGTTCAACGGATCGTTGAGTTTGTGGCTTAAAGTTTAGAGCAACAGTTTTAGATTCTGCGCCAGCTGGCATAGCAAATACCTTTGATTCTTGCGCGACAAACAACAACGCAGCATGAATCACCAATGAGGCTCCCCCTGCTATGACATACCTTGGAACGTTCACAATTAACCCTTCACCTAAACGAAAATCTGGCACCGATTATTGCCTAGAATCTAAATAAGATCAATTATCAATTGCATTATCATTTCAGGCTATTTATGATTCTCTCAGTTTTTAGCGAATAGTCTTCCAAGCTTGGCTCGGTAAGCGTTTAGGTAATTTATATGACTCTCGATATTTATAAATTTGACGAATCTATTTTGGGTGTTTCAACGCCAGATCCGCTGCGTTTTGCGTTTGCAAAAAAGCACTCGGCACACGCTGGTGGAAGTGCGACTCCAATCGCTCAAGATAAGAAGTTGAATTTGTTCGACGAATTGATGCTAGCGGAAGGAAAGAAACAGGATAAACGTTGTTTGTATATCCACATTCCTTTTTGCCGAGTGCGTTGTACTTTTTGTAATTTTTTCCAGAACGCAGCCAGCCGCAAACTTGTTGACGACTATTTCGAAGCCTTGCTTTGTGAGTTGAAGCAAAAAGCGAAAACACCCTGGGCTCAATCTGGTCTTTTCCATGCGGTTTACATTGGTGGAGGCACTCCGACGGATTTGTCTGCAATGCAAGTTGAACTCTTGGGCAAAGCGATTCGTGAGCATTTCCCATTAGCGAACGACGTGGAAATGACTCTCGAAGGGCGAATTAACCGTTTCAGTGATGAAATGTTCGACCGAGCGCTAGAAGGTGGCTTCAACCGATTTTCTTTTGGTATTCAAAGCTTCAATACCAAAGTTCGTCGTAGCGCAAAAAGGTTAGATGATCGCGAAGTGGTTCTAGAGAGAATCAGCTCGTTGAGTAAAACCGAGCAAGCACCAATCGTGCTTGACTTGCTTTATGGTTTGCCACACCAAACCATGGATGTCTTCGAGCAAGACTTACACGATTACATGTCGACAGGCGCACACGGTATCGACCTATATCAATTGATCGTGGGTGGTGATGCACCAATGCTGAACTTGGTTGATAAAGGTAAGATTCCGCCTCCTGCGACAACGCCTGATAAAGCAAGCATGTATTTGGCAGGCGTCGAGTTTATGGAAAAACACAAGGTTAAGAAACTGAGTGTGAACCATTGGGCTCGCGACAATCGTGAACGCAGCATCTACAACAGCTTAGCTAAGACATACGCCGAAGTACTGCCTATCGGTTGTGGTGCCGGTGGTAATGTAGGCGGTCACGGCATCATGCAGCATCGAACGCTAGAGACCTACATGGACTCGGTTAAGCGTGGTGAGCTTCCAATCGCCATGATGACTAAGCAAAGCGAACTTGAACCTATTTTCTCCTCACTTAAAGCGGGTTTTGATTCTGGAGTGGTACGCAGAAGCTTACTGCCGACCTTCATGGGACAAGACACGTTTAACTATTTAAAACCTCTATTTTCGCATTGGCAAAGTAACGGACTGGTCGAATTGTCTGAAGACTACTTAACTTTAACCATTGCGGGCAGCTTTTGGGCTGTGACATTAGCGCAAAGCGTTATTCAAGTTTTGAATGCGGAATACTTTGAAGCGAATCCACAAGCAAGACCGTCGCGTCCTGCTCATCACCCTCATGCTGTAAAGAAACACGCATAATTAATAATGGAAATGAATTCAATGACAGATACAACGGTAGAGATGATCGACACATTAGAGCAAAGCGTCGCTCGTATTCTTGAAGAAGAACCAAAGCTACTTCCTACAGCTATTGCTGAAAAGCTGAACGTGACAGAAGCAGAAGTCGTCGCTGCATTTCCAGGCGATATGTCTGTGATGCTAGACGGCTCTCGTGCTCAAGAGATCCTTGAAGGTCTTGTTGGCTGGGGCCCAGTAACGACGATCGTGCATTCGTTCGGTTCAATCTTTGAAGTTAAAGCGCCTTTCCCTAAAGGTAAAGTGGCGCGTGGTTACTACAACCTAATGGGCAAAGAGGGCGAGCTTCATGGTCACCTTAAACTAGACAACGTTAAACATGTGGCGTTAGTAAGCAAACCATTCATGGGGCGTGAGAGTCACTACTTTGGTTTCTTCAGTGAGACTGGCGACAACATCTTTAAGATCTACCTAGGCCGTGATGAGAAACGTGAGCTTATTGCTGACCAAGTAGAACGCTTCAACGCGTTGAAGGCGCAAGGCTAATTTTCAAGTTTCACGACTTGAGACAAGCAACGATTAGAGCGAACCAAGGAGAGGCATCGGAGTTTCTCCTTGGCTAAAAATATAATAATTTAGAGAAAGTAAATAAAGGAATCACCATGGAACAGCAAGTAAAACAAGAACGTCTTCAAGGTCGTTTAGGTCCTGAAATCAAAGAGTTCCGTCAAGAGCGTCGTACGCTGCAACTGGCTACTGTTGATGAAGAAGGTCGTCCAAACGTGAGCTACGCGCCGTTTGTTCAAAACCAAGAGGGCTATTTTGTTTTAATTTCTGATATCGCACGTCACGCTCGCAATCTGAAAGCGAACCCGAACGTGTCATTGATGATGATCGAAGACGAAGAGAGCTCAAAGCAGCTTTATGCACGCAAGCGTCTAACGTTTGATGCAACGGCATCAGTCGTTGAGCGTGAGAGTGAGCTTTGGACTCAAGTTATCGGACAAATGAAGGACCGTTTTGGCGAGATCATTGATGGTCTAAGCCAACTTCAAGATTTCTCACTGTTTAACCTTAAAGCTGAAAACGGCCTGTTCGTTAAAGGCTTTGGTCAAGCATACCAAGTGTCTGGCGATGATCTGGTAGACTTCGTTCACCTACAAGAAGGTCACAAAAAAGTATCAAACGAATAGTCTGAACTTTTGCTTGATTGATAAATGGCTCTCGCTTGTGGTGAGGGCCTTTTTTTAGGTTCTTCGCAGGTT
>NZ_JAHGAN010000032.1:0-66177 GCF_030248625.1 Vibrio sp. D420a
TCTGTTGAGCGCTGTTTGCATTGTTTAGGTAACGTTGCGCAGTCATTGCTGAAACGTTGGTATTTACATTCACTGCCATGGTGATTTCTCCAATTGATTTTCCGGTGTTGCGGTTTCCGACGTCTCGGAAAACCAAGTAGTTCTCTCAAAGTTACTTTTAATAACGGCGCGAATTTGTATAGCTTTAGAAAAAACTTCAAAAAAAACCAAATAATTTAATAAACCCAATAAAAACAAATGGATAAACAAGATCTCTTTATTCTACAAAGATCTAAAGTTCGCGTTTGAAAATTAGAAGAGTTCAACTATTGGGCACTTCAAAGGTGGATTTTGGGCAAATTTAAGAAAAGAGACGTTTAATGATCGTGCAATTTTTAACCAGAGAAATTTTGACAGGGTCAGGATTCAGAAAGAAAATGAGTGGAGTATGTTAAAAATCAGGAAAGCTAAAAGGGGAAAAACAGGAACGCTAGAAAGGAAAAAGCCCCTTTTCCTTTGAGAGAACTGGGGCTAGGTGGTGGCCAGAGCCTGTGTGGAGATCATCGAGAAATGAACACATTCTGACTTACCGTTGCATCCTTACCGTAAAAATGTGAAGCAGGTGAGAGATGAGAGAGCTAAACACTCAATAGTAAGTATGCTTGCCAGTTTTCCTTGCTGTATGGCCCACGTCTGGACACGAACAGCAAGGTCAACCAATAACTATTGCAATAGTGACATTGCAGAGTTAGGCAACTGTTTTGCTTGAGCAAGTATTGAAGTACCTGCTTGTTGCAGAATTTGAGATTTCGTCATTTGCGTTGTCTCTTTCGCAAAATCGGTATCTTTGATGCGGCTGTTAGACGCATCTACGTTTTCTTGTACGTTCGCCAAGTTGTTAATACTGTGGCTTAGACGGTTTTGCTTCGCACCCAGATCAGAACGCTGTGAATCAACGTAAGTCAGAGCTGAATCGATGATGCTGATTGCATTCTGTGAGCCAGCAACCGTCATTAGGTCAATGTCTTGTACCGTCGTTTGACGACCTTCACTCTTAAGACCTAGCTCAGAAGCCAAGCCACCAGAGATAGACATAGAACCTTGTTGTAGATCCGGTTCAGCAACAAACACTTGTAGACGACCGTCATCAGTTACCGACGCATTGATCAAGTCAGACTGACCATTGATGTATGTCGCTAGCTCTTCGATGTCATCACCTGATTTGGTCATCAGCTCAAGCTTCACTTCTTCACCAGACTTGGTTACGAATTCAAGCTTAAGGTCACGAGCATCTGCTGGTACTTCCCAGTTCTTGTCTTTGCCGTTCTCTGAGTCAAACGTCGTACCACCCATGCGGAAGTCATCAGCACGGATGCTGGTCAACGCCATGATCATCGCTTCACCAGAGTTAGAACCGATCTGGAAAGACGCCTCACCGAACGAACCGTTTAGTAGTCGACGACCACCAAATGAAGTTGTTTCAGCAATACGGTTAAGCTCATCTTGAAGAGCCATAGACTCTTCATTCAGTGCTGTACGTTCAGCAGCCGTGTTAGTACCGTTTGAAGATTGGATTGCCAAGTCACGCATACGTTGTAGAACGTTAGTAGACTCATTCATTGCACCTTCAGCCGTTTGAGCAATCGAGATACCGTCATTAGCATTTCGCATTGCCACATCAAGACCACGCGACTGTGCCGTTAGGCGGTTAGAGATCTGCAGACCTGCCGCATCATCTTTTGCGCTGTTGATCTTATGGCCTGATGACAAACGCTCCATTGAAGTTGCGAGGTCATTAGACGCTTTATTCAAATAACGCTGCGCTGTCATTGCGGAAACGTTAGTACTTACATTAACTGCCATTTTGCTCTCCTTATGAGTTCGCAAGCTTTCTGCGAAGCGGCCAGCTTTACTCTCATATGGATAAGCACTGACCGTATATTACTTGCTAAACCCTAAGTTAGGGTTTAAGACCTGTATAAATCATTTCTGACTTACATAGATACAAGTTGTGTGCCAATTTTTAAATTGACGAAAAATAAATTTATTTCATTCAAAAACAATCACTTAAAAATAACCTAATCGTCTACTTAACCTATAGATTATTGTTATGTAATCTCTCTAACCTGTGTGTTGCCGCTTTTTGCCGCTTACATTGCTTACATTTCAAAACGAGTAAGAAAGCGGCAATTTTTAGAACCCTCTCGCACTTACGGCATTGCACATAAGGCATAAAGCAGGGCTCAATTCATACGAACAAACGTTAGATGTAATTAAACAGGGTCAAATCTTTCGTTTTACCAAAGGCTTGCTGAGAAGCCTGCAGTGCACGAGAGTTCTCATTGAACTCAATAATTGCCTTTGAATAGTCCAAATCTTCAAAGTTACTTTTGGCTTTCGCCAGTGACAACTTGAAGTCCTCATGTTGCTGCTCTTGAATATCCAGTGTATTCAAACGCGCACCAACATCTGTGCGAGCCTTAGTTAAATGGATAAAAGCAGCGTGAAACTCTTCTGTTGCCTGATGCAGCTGTGCAGTCGCAGATGAGTCAGAAACCGACGACTCTGCTAATGCTGCAGCATCACGAAAGGTATCAAATATCGAAAAGCTCTCTCTTGGCTCAAGCACAATCGAATCACCCTTAGTGATTTGACCGCGCAACTCAATGTGTAGGCCTTCGTATTTAATCCCTTCGGTTGGATCAAAATCTTTTGCCGCAACAACACTGCCATCTTTCTCTAGTTGATAAGCGTACTTGCCGTTCTGCATATCAACGAAAGTGACTTTGTAGGTCGCAGGATCCTGGAACTCACTATTTGTCGCACGCTCTAGAAGCAGTTCAGATGCTGACTGCAACTCATACGTCGGTTTGTAGTCACCAAATGGGTTGTCGATCTCCATGAACAGCTTGCTGCCCGGATCGTTCATTGGCATTTCAAAACTACTGGCCACGCGCATCTTGCGTTGATAGTCATCACCGCCGTAAATCACGTTACCTTCATTGTCACGAAAGAAAGGCTGATTCTTAAGCTTAGTTCCAGCAAAGGTGTAGTTACCCGACTCATCTTGCGAGTTCGCCATGTATAAAAAGTTGTTGGCAATCTCTTGCAGCTCACGCTGTTTTGCCAAGCGGTCTTCTGGAGACAACGCACCGTTGATCATCTCCATCACTGTACGTTTCGCTTCATCAGCAAAGCCTTCAGAGTTAGAGATCAGCACTTCGTGGTGCTCCAAGCGGTTTCTCACCAAAGTAATGGCATCTACATACTGCTTAAGCTGTTCAGACTGTTGCCCGATATTCTGCAAGTAGTGAGTCGCAAGTGGATCATCACTAGGTGACTGCAATTTTTTACCCGACGCCAATTGTGCTTGGTTATGATGCACCTTGTTCTCTTGACGACGCAGGTCATTCTGAACCGATTGGTAATTATGGAAACTGGAGATACGAGTTAACATGGTTCCCTCCTATTACCTTAGGGCCAAGATGGTATCGAAGGTTTCATTTGCCGCCTGCATAATGCGCGACGATGCCATGTAGGCTTGTTGAAACTTCATCATGTTTGCCGCTTCTTCATCTAGATTCACTCCAGATATAGAAGCAATTCGTTCTTGTGCTGACTGCTTTTCTAACGTCGCAATCTCACTAAGACGATTAGCGGTCGACGCCTTCAAACCTGTATTGGTATTCAGGTTGTGATAGGTATCAAGCAGAGTCGACTCACCTTCATCCAACGACTTGTTAGTCTGAATGTCCTGCATTTTCCGCAGGTTGCCGTTATCACCTTCTGAGGGAACAAGGTTAGCGGTAAACTTATCGTTGGCGATGGCACCAGGTGTCAGTTCAAAAGTCGTCCCCATTACGGTCACTGGACCAGATGGTGGATACGGCTGTGGCTGCATCAATACATTGCCTTTGGTGTCCGTCACCGCAAATTGTTCACCACGTGGCGAGACAATCACCTCAAATTCACGTAGTTGTCCTGCGGCAAGGATCTTAAATTCCGCATCACCTTGGGCAAAAGTTGTCGAGGCTTCATAGCTCTGTGCGGCAATATCTTTAGGATCATTGCTTTCAATTTGCATCTGTGCAGCAAAACTGCGCGTTGGTCGCAGTAGAACCTTTTCACCTAATTCAGGTGGATTGCGGATCTCAACACGCATACCATCTAGGTAGAAAGCACTGCCACTCGAGTCAGTGGTAACTTTAACGGTTTCACCGCTCGGCTTGGTGACCACATAATCACTGCCGTCGTACTTTAATCCGTACTCACCACCTTTAAGCGCATTGGTGTTATCAATGAACACCGCCACATCGGCTTGCGAATTGCCGCTCGTCACTACGCGCGATTTCGCCACCAGCTCTGAGTTCACATCAGTAAATAAATTGCGACCAACATTACCGTTAAGGTCTAGACCTTGGCTTTGTAGTTCGTTGACATGATAAGAGAGCGCTGTAGCCATACGGCCTAACTCGTCCATCACCTCTGGAATGTGTTCGTCACGCATATCCAGCATCGAACCAATTTTGCCGTCGATATCTGCGCTAGTAATCGGCTTTATCGCCTTGCCTTCAACAATCGCCAAGCGTCGTTGATGGGCATCAGGCAGACCATCAACCAACTTCAACTGGCTCGCCTCACTACCTGAAACTAAGGTATGACCGTTACCAATATGCACGTTGAAACCTTCTGCATTTGAGCGTGGTGTTACCGTTACTTTGGTGTATCCAGATAGCTCATTGATCAGCTTTTCATGCTGGTCGCGCAGGTCATTATGTGGACCTGGAGTACGCATCATCAGACGCTGAACATCACGAATTTCGATTGCAAGTTGGTTAACACGTTCGATACCCATGTCCAATTTTTTGTTGGCAACATCCGACTGCTGACGAATCGTTTCATGGAATTCATTAAGGGTCTGAGAAATGATCCCCGCCTTCTCGAGTACTACTTTACGAGCACCTATATCATTCGGTGTATCAGACAGGGTTTTGATCGAGTCGAACCACTCGTTCATATTCTCTGGAATTTTTTTAGAGGCTGTAGACGACAACATACCCGAGAGCATGTCGATGTTACTTTGGGTGTCATTCTTATTAGCGGCATTAGTTGTCGACAGGTTTAACTCATTAACGGCAAACTGATCCCAAGAGCGGCGAACATTTTCCACATGCACGCCCATGCCATAGGTTTGGCCACCGTATTGGCGCGGATCATTAACACCTTGAATCACAGATTGTCGGCTATAACCCTCTGTATTCGCGTTAGAAATGTTATGACCTGTGGTGTTTAACTGTCTTTGAGCGGTAAGCACACTTTGTGTACCTACATTCAACAGATCTGACGCCATAATGCCCCCAAAAAACCTAATAAAATCAGCAAAAACTGATTAACCTTACGTCTAAAAAGCAATTTACGTGCCAAGCTAATTATCAAGAGCTAAAAGAAGGGAATCGATGATAGAGAGGTGAGTCATAGATAGGAAAATAGAAACACATAAAAGAAGAGCCCGCCAATTGGCGAGCTCTTTGTGAATCTAGTTCATCTGGTCGATCTTAGCTTTAACTCTCAACACTTTGTCGGCGTAGTTAGGGTCAGTTGCGTATCCTGCGCTATGAATGCCTTTGATAAAGTTTTCTGAGCTGCCTTGATGCTGAAGTGCTGTTTGGTAACGTGGGTTCTCATTTAGGAATTTCACGTAGTCGTTAAAGCTCTCTTCAAAGTTAGCGTATGAACGGAATGAAGCTTGCTCTTTCACCGCTGTTTTTCCGTGGAACTCTAGGGTTTGAGTCGCTACCTTATCGCCTTTCCAGCTTCTGTCAGCCTTGATGTTAAATAGGTTGTTACTGTTACCCAAAGAGTTTTTCACCATCTTAGAGCCCCAACCTGTTTCTAGAGCGGCTTGAGCAAGAAGCAGTGAAGAGTCGACACCCAGAGCACGCGCTGCTTTTTCAGCATACGGACTCATTGAAGTGACGAAAGATTCTGGCGAGTCGAACGAAACAGGTTGTGCCGCCACTTTTGCCACACTCTCTGGACGTTCTGTTCTATCAACTTTCTTAGAGTACTTAGGACGCTCAAGCTCTGGGTCAAACCCTTCTTGGCGCACTTTCGATTCCTGTTGGTCTGTACCTTGTCCTGCACTAAGCTGAGCGACAATCATATCCGCCAAACCTAGCGAACCCGATGCACTTAACTCACTCGACATCTGGTCATCAAGCATCTGACGATAAAATTGTTCATTCTGGCTGTTGAGCATGTCTGACTTGAAACTAGAGTTGGCATCACGCATCGACTTAAACAGCATAGAGGTAAAAATAGATTCAAACTGTTTTGCTGCTGCTTTAAGTGCTTCTTGCTCACTGCCCTCTTCACCATTGACCGCTTGCTGACGAAGTCGATCAAGACTGCCGATGTCGTGAATAAAACCGATGTCGTTGTTGTTCTTAATCATGACCCACTCCTTAGATAATGATCAACTGACCTTCAATCGCACCCGCTTGTTTCAGTGCTTGAAGGATTGCCATTAAATCAGAAGGAGCCGCACCCACTTCGTTGACCGCTCTTACAAGGTCGTCCAGAGTCAGGCCAGGTTCAAACTTAAACATCTTGCCGTCACCTTCCGTGACTTCGATGTCTGAGTCTGGAACAACAACGGTTTGTCCGCCAGAGAATCCATTTGGCTGACTAACGTTTAAATTCTCTTTAATCGCTACCGTCATACCACCGTGAGTTACAGCCGCAGAGCGCAGGCGCACGTGCTTACCAACAACAATGGTACCTGTACGAGAGTTAACGATGATCTTTGCTGAACCTTCTGCTGGGTCGAACTCAACATTTTCAATCGCAGATAGGAAAGCAACACGTTGGCTAATCTCACGCGGTGCACGAACTCGCACTGAAGTCGCGTCTACAGCGGATGCCATCTGTGGCCCAAGGAAGTTGTTTACCGCATCAGCCATGCGCTGTGCAGTAGTGAAATCAGATTCAATTAGGTTAAAGGTAATGTAGTCGCCACGACCAAACGGAGTTGGGATTTCTTGTTCAACTGTCGCACCACTTGAAATGATACCGACGTTCGGGTTGTTACCGACAATCTTAGAACCATCGTTACCTTGAGCACTGAAACCGCTCACGACTAGGTTACCTTGTGCGACGGCATACACTTGCCCATCAAGACCTTTCAGGAAAGTTTGCAGTAGCGTACCTCCACGTAGGCTTTTTGCTGAGCCGATAGAAGAAACAGTAACGTCAACGGTTTGACCTTGCTTAGAGAAAGCAGGAAGCTCGGCAGTAACGATTACCGCTGCCACATTTTTCGTTTTTGGCTTAGTGCCGGGTGGCAATTGGATGCCAAAGTTTTGCAGCATCGCGTTAAATGTTTGATCTGTAAAGGGTGTTGTTTCGCCAGTACCCGGCAAACCCGTTACCAAACCATAGCCAACCAACTGGTTACTACGAACACCTGCAACTTTTGCCACGTCTTTGATACGAGCGGCATGAGCAGTGGTGGCAAGAAATAACATGCCGAAAAGTACAAGTGCTAGCTTTTTCATGGGAGTAACCTGTCTCTATTGCTCTGATTTATATTAAGTTTCTTCTAAATCCAATGCCGCTCGTTAATGGTCAAACAATCGGCACTGTGATTATCGCTATAGAGCTACATTAAAAAATCGTGCCAAGAATCCAGGCTCTTGCATATCTTGTTGTACGCCAGTACCAGAATATTGAATTCGAGCATTGGAAACACGGTTCGAAGCGATGGTGTTATCAAAGCCAATATCGTCCGGGCGGATAGTGCCGCTTAGGCGGATGTATTCATCACCAGTGTTCAGCGTCATCCATTTCTCACCACGCACCACTAGGTTACCGTTAGCCAACACTTCAATCACTTCCACCGTAATGTAGCCGCTGATGCTGTTACTTTGGTTAGCCGATGCATCACCAGCAAAGGTGTTGGTGTTGCTTAAATCGTAAGAGAAGTTGTATTTATCAATAGTCAGCTCTTGTCCACCTACAGCCAATGGCTCCATTGAAGAGTCATTCGACTTAGACATGTCTGCGTTGGCTTTTTTGGTCGCACGCGTGTTCTCATCAAGTGCCACTGTAATGATATCGCCGATACCGCGTGGCTTAGAGTCATCGTACATGCTGCCGATATGGTTCACGTTAAATAGAGAACCGGTCGCTGCTGCGTAATGTTCTGGTTTTTGCTTAGGGTGAATTGGAGCCCAAGCAGGATCGCCCGCGACTGGGTCGGTGCGACCACGTAGTGTATCCACGATACCAGAGCTCTCATCACTCGACTTATCACCCTCTACCGCATCGACCACGGTCGTGGCATTTTCTTGTTCTGGCGTTTCGATAGGATCCAACATGGTACAACCGGTCATCGAAGCTAACAGGGCTAAACAAAAAATACGTTTCATGGTGATACTCTCTTAGTCAGCAGTAGGGACAATTACACGTTACTTAATCTAACGATTAAAGTTGTTGGTTAACAAAGCTCATCATCTTGTCTACTGACGAGATAACTTTTGAGTTCATTTCGTATACACGCTGAGCTTCAATCATGTTTACCAGCTCTTCGGTTACGTTTACGTTAGAGGTTTCCAACATTGATTGACGAATGTTACCTAGGCCGTCAAAACCCGGTACCCCCTCTTGTGGGTCACCACTTGCGCCCGTTGGTAGGTAAAGGTTTTGACCAACTGGCTCAAGACCACCAGGGTTTACAAAGTCAGTGATCGTAATCTGACCAACGACAACGTTGTTCTGCTCACCACGAATACGTACTGAAACTTCACCATCGTTACCGACAGTAATCGAAATTGCATCTTCAGGAATAACAATTTCAGGTTGTAGCGGGTAACCCTGACCCGAAGTTACGATTGCGCCGTCACCATTCAATGTAAACTGACCATTACGGCTATAACCTGTCTCACCATCTGGCATTTCAACTTGGAAGAAACCATCACCTTCAATCATCATGTCTAGGCTGTTGGTTGTCGTTTGTGCGTTACCGTGAGTGTGCACTTTTTGCGTTGCTACCACTTTGGAACCCGCACCCAACATCAAGCCACTTGGCAATTCAGTGTTTTGAGACGATTGACCACCCGGTTGATTAATATTTTGATAGAACAAATCTTCAAATACAGCACGGCTCTTTTTGAAGCCAACCGTTGATGCGTTGGCAAGGTTGTTCGAAATTGTTGAGATATTGGTTTGTTGGGCGTCTAAACCAGTTTTACTTACCCATAATGCTGGATGCATAGTAATTTCCTTTAAATTCTATTAGCTCATACGAAGCAGTGAATCAGACGACTTGTCCATCTCTTCTGCTGTGCTCATCATCTTGACTTGCATTTCAAATTGACGCTGTAGGTCAATCAAGCTTGTCATCTCACCGACGGCATTCACGTTACTGCCTTCGATGGCACCAGTCAGCAGCGTAACGGCTGCATCAGCTTCGTATGCCTGATCTGGGTTTTTCGAACGGAAAAGACCATTCGTATCTTTAAATAGAGTTTGATTATCTGGGCGAACCAATTTAATACGATCAACAACGGCAAGTTCTTCAGCTGGAGCGCCTTGAGGAATCACCGAAATCGTACCGTCTGTACCAATTTCTACTTTGCTTAATGGAATTGGTAGGGTAATAGGTGCGTCGTTTTCACCAAGAACGAGATGACCACTGCCGTTAGTCAGTAGACCGTTTTGGTCGATCTTGAGATTACCGTTACGGGTTAGACCTTCACGACCTGAATTATCCATCACTGAAATCCAGCCATCACCTTGAATGGTTACGTCTAAATCACGGCCGGTCGTCACAACGCTGCCTTGTTCAAAATTATGACCAGGGCGCTCTGTCATGCTGAAGACACGTGTTGGCATACCTTCACCGTACGCTTGCATTGAACGAGCTTGTGCTAGGTCAGCACGAAAGCCTGTTGTACTTACGTTAGCGAGGTTGTTGGCACGTAGCTGCAAAGCTTGCATATTTTGCTTTGCGCCACTCATGGCTAAAAACAGTGCGCGATCCATAATTTTGCTCCAAAAAATCATTATCTAGAGCCAATAAAGCAATCACTGTGCCAACTATGAAATGATGTTTATAATCAATGTTTTAAGTCGATAAAAAGGAATTACAGAGATCAAAGTGATCCTTTCTGCCAGGGGGTGGCAAGAACAAACGTTACCGCGCGGCAATTGAGGCGGCAAATAGATAGGCAAGCAACAATACCCAATTCAAACGGATTGAATTGGGTATTCGCAGATGATTCAGACCAAGAAGGTATTAACGAATCTGAAGAATATTTTGCTGTAGTTGGTTGTGAACTTCTAGAGAACGCGAGTTCGCTTGGAAGTTACGTTGAGCAGAAATCAGATCCACTAGCTCTTGAGTCATATCGATGTTCGATTGCTCTAGTGAACCGTTGTTGATGCCACCAAATGAACCCTTGTTCGATTCACCCCAGATTTTATCACCTGAGTAGTTAGTAGAATCCCACTGAGTGCCACCCTTTTTATCTAGGCCTTGCTCGTTAGGAACACGCACTAGACCAACACGACCTAGCATTACGTTTTCGCCGTTTGAGTATGTACCTAGAACACTACCGTACTCATCGAAGTCGACCTTAGTTAGGAAGCCTGTTGTCGCGCCGTCTTCATCGAATTTCGTCAATTCAAACGGTGCCGCAAACTGCGTCGAAGAGTCTAGACCAAAGTTCAGTGTTTGAGTAACGTCCGCGCCGTTTAGGTTCATCGGTACAGCACCCGCACCTAACGCTTCCGACACAATTGGTTGACCGTTGTTTAGGCTCGCAAGAGTACCGTCGTTGTTAAAGCGCATAGTGTGACCAACATGGCCTGTCGCGTTTGTCGCATCACCACCAGCAATGTTCAATGGCTTCTCGCCTTCACTATCAGTCATAGTGTAGTAAGTCTGCCATGTGTTCGGCTGGGTTTGGTCTTTTAAGTAGTAAGTGGTTAGCTTGTAAGACTGACCCATAGAGTCGTAGACCGTTGAAGAGGTCGCACGGTTGTAGGTATCTGCATCATTGAAGTTAAATGCAGCTGGGTCTTTAAGATCACCGTTTGCAGGCAGGTTTACACCTACTTCAATGTTTTCAGTCTGTTTTGGCTTACCAAATTCAGCTGGAATAGACAGTGGCTTCGGTGCGTAAGAAAGAACTTCACCCGAGTTTGGATCAACATCGTAACCTAGAAGAAACTCATCGTTAGAAGTAACCATGTAGTTATCTTTGTTTAGGTGAAATGCGCCATTTCGTGTTAGTTCGTTAATCTCAGGTACCATGCGGTCTTTTGCCACAGCGAAGAAGCCTGTGCCACTTACACGTAAATCCATTGGGTTGTTCGTATAAATACTTGAACCTTCATGGAACTGCTGCGCCACTTTATTTGCTTGAGCACCGCCACCTGGAGTGGTTTTGCCGTTCGTAAATAGAGAGCTTGAGTAAACATCACCAAACTCCGCACGCGACTCTTTAAAGCCAAATGTGTTTGCGTTCGCAATGTTGTTACTTGTTGTGTTCAGATCTAATTGAGCTGCGGATAGACCGCTTAAAGCTACATATGACATTCCAATATTCTCCTAATCTATCTAGCTAGCATATTCACTCTATCTAGAGCTACGCTTTGCCAACTTCTAGTACTTCAGCAAGTCGTACTGGCGATGTGAAACCAGCCAGATTGAGTAGTACGTTGCCATCACCTTTGCCAAGAAGCACACTGTTCACATTCGCATATGTTGATACTTGGAACTCTGCGCTCTCGCCATCCAGTAAACCAGCCGCTTTCACGTTGTATTTACCAGCAGGCAATGGGTTGCCGTCTTCGTCTTTTCCGTCCCATTCAACACGTGTGTCACCTGCAGGCTTAGAGCCGACATCAAAGGTACGGACCAATTGGCCCACTTCGTTCTCAACACGGATCATTAAGTTATCCATAGCTTGAGGAAGTTTTACCATTGCCGCCATGCCGCCATCGCCGGGTTTCACACCTGCCGCGCCAGGAACTAACACATCACGCCCTACTAAAGATGAGGCCTGAAGTGCTTGGTTAGATGTCATTGATGAATTCAAGCTTTCAAACTGAGTATTCATCTTGCCAATGCCATCTACGGTCGCAAATGAAGCCATTTGCGCAATCATCTGGTCATTGCTGACCGGCTTAAAAGGGTCTTGCTGAGCAAGCTGCTTGGTCAATAACGATAAGAAGTCTTCTTGTTTAAGATCTTGCTTACCTGTTGTTTCATCAGGCTTTTTGCTGTCTTGAAGATTTTTAAGCTGATCAACATAGGACAAGCCGCTTTGACCAACATTATTGATTCCGGCCATATGCTACCTCCTTATCCTTATTGACCCATCTGCAGCGTACGCAGCAGCATTTGTTTACTCGAGTCAGCAACCTGTACGTTTGTTTGGTACGCACGTGAAGCTGAAATCATGTTTGCCATCTCTTCCATAACATTAACGTTTGGCTTGTAGATGTAGCCTTCGTCGTTTGCTAATGGGTGATCTGGGTTGTACTCCGCGCTAAGCGGCTTATCGCTTTCTACGATACCTAATACTTTCACCGGCACGGTATGACCGCTATTGCGTGCCTTACTCAACTCAGCGCCGAACACAGCATGACGTGCCTTGTAAGTCTCATCAGCTGAGCTACTTACACTGTCCGCGTTAGCTAGGTTACTTGAGGTCGTGTTTAGACGAACAGATTCAGCACTCATCGCAGAACCAGTCACATTGAATACATTAAATAAGCTCATCTAATTATTCCCCTTTAATCGCTTTAGTTAAGTTCTTGAATTTACTTCCTAAGAAGTCTAGAGAGGCTTGATGCCTGATTTGGTTTTGCATGAACAAGTTTCGTTCTAAATCCAAATCCACCGTGTTGCCATCTCCTGTATCAGGTTGAGTAGGAATACGATACTTAGTTTCCCCATTCACCGTCGTTGAGGCAGAAATATGCCGACCGTCCGTGCGGCTAAGACCAATGCTTGCCCCAGAACTTGCCGCCTGCAGTGATTTTTTAAAGTCTAATCCTTTTGCTTTATAGCCAGGCGTGTTTGCTTGCGCGATATTGGTGGAAAGCACCTCAGCGTTGCGCTCACGTACACCAACTGTGTGCTGGTGAATGCCTAATGCGTTGTCAAAAGAAATAGCCATGTAAACCTCAACTCAAGAACTGACTGTTATGAAATAACCAAAGCAATATGTATACCAACTTTTAAAGCCAATAGAACAATGAATGCTTTTTATCGGTCACTCGCTGTTAAACTTGCAATATACAAGCCAAGAATAGAGTAAATTGGAATGTCACTCTGATCTAAAGATATACCGAGCGAGACAAAAAAGAAAACCCAGCACGATGGCTGGGTTTGATAAGAAAAACTGGAATGTCTTTACTGTTGTTACGACTTGAGCTTATAGATGATGCCGGGGTTACAGCGAACCATCTCAAAACGGTCTGTCAGACCAGTCAAAGACTCAGACGCACCCAACAGTAAGTAGCCACCAGGGTTAAGGCTGTTAGCCATCTGGTTTAACACTTTAGACTTCATGTCTGGCGAGAAATAAATCAGTACGTTACGACAGAAGATAATGTCGAATTTACCTAACAGCGCGTAGCTGTCCATTAGGTTTTGCGGACGGAAGTTAACCATACGCTTCACATTATCTTTTACCTTCATACGACCATCGCCCGCGTCTTCAAAGAAGGTACGGCGACGTTCAGGCGACAGACCACGGCCTAACGCAAGATTGTCATAGATACCAGCACGACACATATCGAGCATGCTCGCAGAGATGTCTGTTGCTGTGATCGAAACATTTGGCAGCATACCCGGCTTACGTGCTTGAGTCTCAAGCACTGTCATTGCCATTGAGTACGGTTCTTGACCAGAAGAGCTTGCCGCAGACCAAATCTTAATTGGACGCTTATTTGCCGCTATTTCCGGAAGGAGTTTATCCGCAAGCACGGCAAACGGGTAAGTATCTCGGAACCAAAGTGTCTCGTTGGTCGTCATGGCATCTACAGCCGCCACGCGCAACTCGCGGTTTCTACCCGTTACTACATCTCTCAATAGATCTGACAGAGACGCCAGTTTAAACTTTGCAACTAAAGGACTAAGGCGACTGCGTACAAGATATTGCTTGCTATCACCGAGTACAATGCCACATTGAGATTCTAAAAAGCGGCTAAAATCACGATACTCTTGATCACTAATTGTTATAGCAGTCATTAATGTCTCTTTTCTATTTAGTTAATGCGGACTTCACCGCTGAACCAAGCTCATCTGGGTTAAATTTCGCGATGAATGAGTTTGCACCCACACGCTCAACCATGGCCTGGTTAAATACGCCACTCAACGAAGAGTGTAAAATTACATACAAGTCTTTTAGTTCTGCATGGCGGCGAATTTCTGCAGTCAGTGTATAGCCGTCCATCTCTGGCATCTCGATATCCGAAATAACGAGAGAGATCTGGTCGTAAATACTGCCTTCAGCCGACATCTGCATCAGCTTCTCGTACGCTTCTTTACCATCTTTAACGGCAATAACTTCGAAGCCGATAGACTCGATTGCGCGCTGTACCTGCTTACGAGCAACGGTAGAGTCATCCGCAATGAGAATGCGTCGAACAAGTGGTTTCTCTTGCTCAACTTCTGCAATCTCTTCAGCAATTTTGCTGTCCATTGTTTCATCAACAGGAGAGATCTCTGCAAGAATTTTCTCGACATCGAGAATTTCAACCAGTTCATTATCGATGTTCGTTACCGCAGTCAGGTAGTTCGCTTTACCTGCGCCATCAGGTGGCGGCAAGATAGATTCCCAGTGCATGTTGATAATACGCTCAACAGAGCTCACCAAGAAACCTTGAATAGTACGGTTAAACTCAGAAATTACAACAAAACACTTTTCTACGTCTGTTGTTGGGCGACCGCCAATAGCTAAGCTTAAGTCAATAACTGAGATGGTTTGACCACGAATGTGCGCAACACCCTTAACCAGCGGGTTTAAGTTTGGCATTGAAGTCAGCTTAGGACACTGTAGTACTTCTTTAACCTTAAATACGTTAATACCATAGCGCTGACGCCCCATTAGGCGAAAGGTTAGTAATTCTAATCGGTTTTGACCGACGAGTTGCGTACGCTGATTCACTGAATCCAGAATACCCGTCATGAGCGCATCTCCATATCAAACTTTTTTGATTAAAAAGTGTTAATCTACTACAGGCTACGAACCATCAGAGAAACAGAATGACGTATCATAACTCAAATCTGCAACCATTTTCCATAACAACATGTAGAGCTTTTTTTAAAATTGTCGCTAAGTTTATCGGCATTATATCAATATTGTTTAGTTTTTTTGCACAAGGTGCGACATCAGAACAAATTGAGGCGATTCAAACCGCAGCTGAGCAACATATTCTCGACACGGTTGAGCAGCCAATGGGCGGTGAACTCTTGGTTCAATCTGCCAATGTAGACTCAAGGATCAAGGCTACAGATTGCCCTATTCCCTTAGAAACCAGTGCTTCTACCGCCACCAATACTCGCAGTAGCATTACCGTTCTTGTGCAATGTATTCCTGATGAATGGCGAGTATACGTTCCGGTTCGACTCTCTATATCTGCACCACTAGTCACTGCAACAAGAACCATCGCGCGAGGCGAGATAATCGGTCAATATGATGTCACAACCGCCATGATTTCACTTAACAAATTTCGCCGACAAGGTTACACCCTACCTGAACAAGTCATCGGAGCTAAAGTAAAAAAGAACCTGCGCCCTGGTGATGTTATTGAGAGAGGTGATATTTGCGTCGTTTGTCGTAATGAGAAGGTTATCATACAAGCTGTCAAAGGTGGCATGACCATTACCACAAAAGGCACTGCATTAACGGATGGTTCAATGGGAGACCAAGTAAGAGTGAAAAATGATAAATCACAACGTATAATTGAAGGGATTGTTACCGATATGTCGGAAGTAACCGTTCATTTCTAATAAATGAGTTGCAAGTCCTCTCTAATAAGTTAGAGGAAACCCGTTTCGACATGAGAGATTTGTTTCTTTGTTAACACGTTATCCTGCCAAAGTGGTACTCTGTTAGCGATTTCAACAATCGAGTTAAAAATCTCTAAAGTAATCGAACCAGCGGTCGATAGTGACAGTACAGGTTCCCATATTCGTAGATAAAGGCTCAACTATGGCAGGCATTGATAACATTCGTTCAGGCCAAACCCTAACGACAACTAACCGCTCTACAGCGCGTACTGATACTAGCAGTTCGCAAGCGTCGAGCTCTGAAGTATCGGCAAAACCCGCAAGTAAAGATGCGGTGTCACTAAGCCAACAAAGCAAAGCAATTGGTCAAATGCACCAAGACATGGCTGCACAACCAAGCTTTGACCAAGTAAAAGTCGCAGCGATTAAAGAAGCGATCGCGAACGGCTCATACACTGTTGACCCAGAAAAACTGGCGGACAACATGATCAAATTCGAAAACGAGCTTAAAGGCCTATAAGTTCGTTTTTCGTTCAACTGACTATAAGCTCGATTAGGTTTTTGTATGGCGGCACTCGCAGATTTAGTTAATTTTCAACTTCAAAGCGCCCAAGCTCTCTCTGAACTGCTTAGTTCGGAAAAGAGTGCCATTACCAGTAGAAAGTCGAGCGAGATTGAACGTATTGCTAAAGAAAAAGTCGTGCTGGTTGAGCAACTGAGAAGTACAGACCAGAGAATAGCAGCGCACACTAACGTGGCCGAGTTGAACGAAAAGCCAGAGCTTATCGAACTCGTCGCCAAAATTCGCTCTATCATTCACGATTGCCAACAAGCAAACCTTGTTAATGGTGAAGCACTTAACCGCGCACACTTGAGCTTCAACAAACTCAGCAACATGATGCAACAAAGCCATGGAAAAATAGGCATGACATACAATGCCGGTGGGCAAACGCATACCATATCTACGTTAGGAACCAACGTAAAAGCGTAGCTCTATTCTTCCCTTTGAGTAACAAGCTCCGGTCTCAGCAATCAAAAATAGCGTAAACCATCGAAAATAAAAAAGCGGCAAGTATCCAATACTTGCCGCTTTTTGCATCAAACCTAGTCATTGTGTCTGCCACTTGCCATCTGGAAAGCCAGCAGCAGAATACAGTATCAACCGAGTGATATTAGAAAAGTGTTTGTTGTCTCTTTTCTGGTACGGCTTGAACTTCACCGTAGTCACGCAGTTTGTCCATTTTCTTAATATCAAGTTGCAGTTCAGTCACGTAACTGTCACCCACAGGGTAGCTACGTACCACTTCTGCACCTCGAATAACGCCATCAACCGCACCGGAAGTCAGCTCAGTACCTAGACGTTGGTCTTCAAGCTCAGCACGGCCACTAACACGCATACCATATACTTGCTCGGCTAGTTCTCGGTACGCATCAATCTTTGAAGCTCGCATTGCTCGAATACGTTTCTCTTCGTCGTTACGCCCTTTTTGTTCGCTAATACTTGCGTAGCCAACCGCCACCAAGAAGTCGTCTGGTCGCATGGTTTGCAGTGGCTGACAGCCAACAAGTAACAATGCTGCGATTAAAAATATCACCTTCTTCATGACAGGCTCCTATGGACGAAGAATAACCGTATATGGTTGCTTAATAGTTGGGTCTGAACGAATGATCACGCCATCTTGAGTGCGGATGCTGTTCAATGTGTCTAGGTCACGACCAATGCGGTCTGCAGGTAAGAAGCCCTGCGCCGTTGCAACAACGATACGCGTTTGCATACCTACGACACGAGCATTAACTAACACACCACCCTCTTGGCGTAGCATAGTACCAGTCAATACATACTGAACATCCTGCTCTTGTGCCAGATCTTTCCAGTCTCGGCTCAACGCGAAGTCACCTTGTTGAGTCACCTGAATCGAACCGGTTGTCTTAAAGTCTACCACTTTAAAGCCTCGACGCTGAAACTGATGGATAAAGCCTTCAGAGACTGAGTTGCCTAGCCAGTTGGTCGAATCCATATGTTGCAGGTCAACAAACGAGGTGACGGCGATAGGCGTACGCGCCGACACGCTGGTGTTAGACATAATCAAGTCTTCAGTCATACTCTCGACGAAGAAGTCCATAGTATGACGTGGGCTATCCATTAACATAAACTGACTACCAGCGTACTCAGACTTACCGTTATAAATAGGCGAATAAGCACATGATGTAATTAGCATTACACTGATTACTACAAGCCATTTTTTCATTGTGTTATCTCCAGATGTTTTAGTACCAGACTGTGCAACCTATTCTCACCACTCTTTCCTTTAATGGATTACAATGTTGGAACAGTCTTTGCTTTTGATTAATCGTTCACATTAATAAAAGCGGCACTCAAATCAGCAATTCGCTTCTGATAATTTGTTAAGCAATATTTATACCCAACTGGTAACGAATAGATGAAAAAAATATTTTCCACACTATTTTCAATAGTTTCACTGCTCACTATGACCTTCAATGCTCATGCATCATGGTTTGAAGTTACCGGTACAGCGGCGATCGTTGCGTCTGAAGATGCGGCAAGAGTTCATGCACTTGAAGATGCCATTTACAAAGCAATGCAGTTCTCAGGGGGAGATATTGGCAGTATCGCGAACCTAACACCTTATCTGCAAGCAGGACAAAAAGAGTATCAATTCACTAACCATGAAGTGAGATACATCCTTGTCGATAAAGAGAGAAAGCGCAGCGGCAACATCATGATCACTGCTCGCATCGATATTTATCCTTCGGCAAATGGTTGCCATGAAAGCCAGTACAAGAAGACGTTTTTAGTCGGCAACGTTGACCTTGCCTCTCCACAACAGGCGGTAATGGGGCGTGTCTACAACATTGGTGATGACTTCAGCCATGTGATAAACCGTCAGCTGTCTCAAGAGTCGCGCAGTTTTGTTTCTGTTGGTACCACTGATTACGAGATAGACCGACGCCAGCCAGAAACACTGAAAATGATCGCGCAAGACCATGGAGCGCAATACGTGATTGGCGGCACCATTACCGATTTAACGGCAACTATCGAGTCTAAACTCCTGCAAGACGATATAATTAACCGTCAATTCGCTTTAGAGATGCAAGTGTATGACGGCAAAACTGGCCATCAAGTTTACAACCGCAGTTACCGCGAGGTAGCAAAATGGCCATTTCCGAAAACCAGTGAAGTGGATACCAAGAGTGCGCGTTTTTGGGCATCAACCTATGGCAGCATGATGTTGCGAGTAAGCCGAAATATCATGCTCGACTTGGAGTCGGAAGTGTCTTGTAAAATCACCCTACCAGAAGTGGCTGCGGTCTTTGGTAATACAGTGACGATGGATCTAGGTCGTTTACACGGCGTTCAACAGGGCGACAAGCTACAGCTGTGGCACACAGGCTCATTTATCGATCAAAATGGTTTGCCGCGTAACAAGGTATCTAAGAGTGACATCACCCTTACCGTGACTCGAGTTTATGAGAACGAAGCAGAGTTGACCATTGAGCAGCCTAACTTAGCAGGCAGCATTCAAATTGGCGATGTAATGCAGAAGATCATGTAAGCCATTAAGATATATAGCAAAGCCCTGAAGTAAAATTCAGGGCTTTATTTTTTCCGCTCAATTGGTTTCTGTTTTTCTGATATTTGGCGTAATCTTACTAATAACATAACCATCAATTAGTAAGCTATGAGTGAGAATAACCTGATTGGAGCCACCGGTTACCGCTTCATTTCAAAAGGCAAAACTGCATATAAGATCCATATTCACACACCTGACGATACGGTTCTGCATCGGTCGGTGGGGTTCGTGCGTCTTGGAGAAGAGAAAGCGCTCAAAAAAACCATAAAGCTACGCGATGAACTTGGCAAACAGCTATGGGGAAAATTCTGGGGCAAGGTGCTCAAAGACCCATACCTAATGACGCGGCTACCACACAGCCTAGAGCCTAAAATTGTCTTCAAGCCTAATCCCACTCAGAGCGATCCTGAACATCGCGACGAATGCTATATCGCCAAGTGGCGAGTGTTTGCCGAGAACGGTGAATATAAGTATCGAACTAAGGTCTGCTCAATCAGAAAACATGGCAGACTTGCCGCATACAGCCAAACCAAGCGTGCTCTATTAGAGGCACATAAAGATGTGATTGACCTGCTTGTGTTTATGGGACGCCTAAACAGTATTGATCTCAAATAGTCACGCCTCTCTTTAGATAGCTATGCGTCTACGAAGCCGTTGTATTCTCTACCCGCAATAAAAAACAGCGACCGAAGTCGCTGTTTTTTCATATCGATGTTAAGTAACTAAGACTCTTGGCACAATTCCGCCAAAGCAGACAAGCGTCGCTGAGACTCTTTCACATACGGATTCGACTCATCCCACGCGTAACCAGCCAAAATAGAACAGACCATCTGCTTAATCTTTGGATTAGGTTTCTCATAGAAAATTACATCCTGCAGCGAACCCGAATACCAACCTTCTACATAGGTACGGAATGTATCCACCCCTTTCATCAGAGGCTGCGCATACTCTTTATCCCAATCCACTTCTTCGCCGTTCACATGTCTTGCGACGCAATCTACTGCGTACTCGGCAGACTTCATTGCAATAGTCACACCTGAAGAGAACACTGGGTCGAGGAACTCGCCAGCATTACCCAGCAGAGCGTATCTGTCCGTCGCTAGGTGCTTCACATTTGCTGAATAGCCGCCAATCTCGCCAGCAGGATTAGAGTACTCCGCTTGGCTTAGAACATTGGCCAAACCCGGCTCTTCACTGGCTACCTGCTTGAGTAAGGCAATCTTATCTTCAGGGTAGTTTTCAAAGAAACTTGGTTCACCCACTACACCAAATGAAGAGACACCATTACTGAATGGAATTAGCCAATACCAAACGTCAGGGTTGGTTGGATGGACAGAAATAAGGATCTTGTTTCTATCGTACTCTAATCCATGTTCCGCCAAATCAATATTATCTTTGATATGGGTAAACACTGCCTTACGAGGAGGTAAACTAGATGGCTCTTCTAGGTTTAACATCTTAGGCAGCACACGACCAAAGCCACTGCCGTCTAATACATAATCAGCCTCGATTTGGTACGCGTCTTCCCCTTCAGGTTGAACATCCAAAATGGCGTGCTGGTCAGTAAAACGAATATCGATAAGCTCGTGCTGGTAATCGATAGCCACACCCTGATTTTGTGCCTCATCGGCAAGTACTTTATCAAAAGTGCCTCGCTGAACTTGAAACGTAGTACCAGGCCCCTTGGAGAACTTGTCTTGGAAATCGAAAGCGGTATATACCCCACGCTTTCGAAACGCAGCCCCATCTTTGTATTGGAACTGAGCAGATTTCACAACATCAGTCATTCCTGCTTGTTCAACGACTTCCATGCAAGCTGGCAATAGACTTTCACCAATGGAAAAGCGAGGGAAAACGCTCTTCTCAATCACACGAACCTCCACCCCTTTTTTATGGAGCAGAGCCGCGGCAATCGAGCCCGAAGGCCCTGCACCGATAACCACAACTTGAGTCTTTATTTTTCTCATTACTGTCATCACCAAAATTAAGCGTTGAGCGTTAAGCGCCTTTAAGTTCAAGGAGTGTATGTCCTAGCCCGATATCATCGGTACGAGTCACCACTTCAAATCCTGCTTCAGCAACGATCTCTAAGAAATCTTCGCTGCGATAGAAACGGCTATTGCCGTTGGCTAAACAGGTAAAATACAGCGATGTTGCATTCAAGCTATAAGAGGCTGCATCGTATTTTTGCGCATCCCAGAATAGTTCCAGAATATAAACGGTCGCCTGCTCTGACATATGTGAACGTACACGCTTAAGAATGCTTAAGATCTCCATCGGAGAGAAACAATCTAAGAACTGACTCATCCACCATACATCTGCGCCAGTCGGCAAGGCTTGCTGTTTATCCAGCATATTCGCGGGATAAGGTGTGATGCGATCTTCAAAGCCTTGTTCTTTGGCATTAGCCATTGCCATCTCTAATTGCTGCGGCAAATCAACTATCGTGATTTCAACATCCGAGTCATGCCCACAACACTGCAGTGCCCACTTCCCCGTGTTACCACCAATATCCACCAGCGATTTAGGCTGCTTTTCGAAGACTTTTTCCAGCAAAATCGGAAACGAGCGATCGGAATAGAAATGATCAAACTTAAACCAGCTCTCTTTCGCCTGTTGAGGCAATTGAGATAAACCTTGATAGATAGTCTCCCACTCGCCTAATTCTTTCAGCCCCGCAGGCGTGCCCTTTTGAATGGCTTCGGTTAGGTGCATCATTGCGGCGTAACAAACATCCGCCGTAAAATCCATATTCGCTTCAGTCATGCCGTCATGCAGCAGATAAAAACCAAGATTTGCCAATCGATAATTTGGCTTTTCCCACAACACAATGTGCGCACTTAATGCCATATCGAGTAGTACTTTAACACCGTATTCGGATACGCCAGTTTTAGCTGAAATATCGCTAGCGTCTAAACCTTGTTCACCCGCCTCATCGAGGGCTTTTAATATCCCTAAGTCACGCAATGTGCGTGCAGTGTGGAACACTATCGGCGCAAAAGAGAGCTTTTGAGCCTCTGTTTTAGCCTGAAGTGCATTGAATGGATCTAAATTATAATTGGACACAAAAAACCTAACTTATTTGTTCTAAAACTATTCAGCCGCCATTTGCGCTAGCTTTCGTTTAATATCAACGTTCAGGTTGTTTACCCAACGGTTGTAGTTGCGATGAATCTCGCCGTCGTCATATTTTAGGTTCTCTGACTCTACATACAGAATCGAGTAGAACTTATCGCTGTAAGGAATTTCAACCACCGCGTGGTGAGAGCGAACATATAGCTCTGCACGAATAAGACCAGGCTTCACTTCAGAAACTAGCCAGCCACGATCAATCGCCGACTCATAAATCGCTGATTTTACCTGTTTACTTTGAAGATTATGTGCAACTGGAGTATCCTCAACGTTCATAACTGGCTGTACACGACCACAACCTGCGAGAACCAAAACGAATAACATCGAAGCTGCAATTTTGAATAATTTCATTGTATTTCCTTACCTATATTTGTCTTTATCTCGCATAGTATTTAATTAGACCCAATTCAAATCAATACTCTATGTCAAATCAATCTCATTTAATGTCGTTCAATATTGAAAAGTGGTGTGCGAATTCGCCGGGGCTCATGACTCAATCGGATTGGCAGACATGGAGTACGACAACGCAGTGGCCTGAAGACATAGCCACTAACTTCAAAGCAATCCCTCCGATGATGCGCCGCCGCATGAGTCTGCAAAGTAAGCTTGCGGTGCAAACCGCATTAACATTGCTTGAAGACAACGAGATCCACTTCTTAGTCTTTGCCAGCCGTCATGGTGAACTACACCGAACCGCAACATTGATTCAATCCATTCTCGAAGGTGAAGATGCCTCTCCAATGGCCTTTTCCCAATCAGTGCACAACACAGCAGCTGGGTTGACGACGATTGCCGCTAAGGCCCCGATTCCTCTAAGTTCAATCGCTTCTGGCGTCGACACATTTCATAGTGCATTGATTGAAGCCTATCTCTATTTAAGCCAGTACCCTGAGCATAAAGTCATGGTCATCGATTTCGACCAGCCCCTGCCTGAGCTTTACAAAGAGTATGAAACCCAAGTGTATTCAGATTACGCGCTAGGGTTGGTGCTAAGCCAAGGGAGTGCGTATTCTCTCAACAGAGAAACCTCAAATATTGAGTCACAGGAAACTCCTCTTCCTCAAGGTTTGCTATTCCTCCAGCACTACCTAAACAATCAATCAAGCTGGCAAATCTCTGGCAAACGTCAAACTTGGTCGTGGGTTAAGCATTGTGAATAAGCTGAATCAATATTGGCGAGTATTCGCCACGGGACTGTGCTTTTCGATTTTTGGCCTAGGTGGTTTAGTTCTGAGTTTTATCATCCTGCCTCTGTTTGCTATCACCACACCCAATACCATTCAACGTGAGCTCAAAGCGCAACGTTTAATCCGTTTTACGTTTAATGCATTCTGCCGAATCATGAAATTCACCGGTGCCATTGATTACCGCATTGATGGTATCGAGACTCTACAGAAAGATCGCAACTGCATCATTGTTGCCAATCACCCAAGTCTCATTGATTACGTTCTTATTGCATCTCAACTGCCTCAGTGCGATTGCCTAGTTAAGGCCGCGATTTGGGAAAACCCGTTTATGAAGCGTATTGTAAAAGCTGCGGGATATATCCCTAATCAAGCGCCCGATGATTTACTTGAACGTTGCGAAGAGCGATTTTCTCGTGGCAACGTGTTACTGGTTTTTCCTGAGGGAACACGAACAACTCCCGGCATCACACCATCTTTACAGCGCGGTGCAGCGCAAATTGCTACTCGAACTGAGACCGATTTACGTGTCATTCACATCACGGTAACTCCTTCATTTCTCACTAAAGAGAAGAAGTGGTACCAAGTTCCTTCGACGAAACCCTTTTTTCATGTCTCAGTCAAAGGTAAAATAGAAGTGACACCCTTTATTGAGAGCTCAAATAATTTAACTTCTGCGGCAAGGCGCTTAAATCGGCACCTTGCGGAAAACATTTTTCCAGAGCAAGAATAATAAGCCTCTCAACACACTTTTGATTTGGGTAAATGTGATTCTATTCGTTCGCATTTACTCGCATTTAATATAGACAAGTAGGCCAAAGTGGAAACATTACATAACGAACTAAAACAGCTGATCATTGATGCTCTGAACCTTGAAGATATGAGCATTGATGAAATTGAAACTGAAGCTCCACTGTTTGGTGATGGTTTGGGTCTAGACTCGATTGACGCGCTTGAGCTTGGCCTAGCAATTAAGAAGAAATACAACATCGTGATTGACGCTGATGATTCAAACACACGTCAGCACTTCGCTTCTGTTGCTAATCTAGCAAACTACATCACATCTCAAACGAACAACTAGAAAGATTTCCTTATGACACAAGCAAACCAACAAGAAGTATTTAATCAGGTTAAAGATGCGCTTATCGAGCTATTCGAGCTAGATGCTGAAGAAATCACACCAGAAGCACACCTTTATCAAGATCTTGACCTTGATAGCATTGATGCTGTGGATCTGGTTGTTCACTTGCAAAATGTAACAGGCAAAAAGATCAAACCTGAAGAGTTCAAAACAGTACGCACCGTGAATGACGTGGTTGAATCTGTCGTTGAACTTCTCAAGGACGCATAGTGCGCCCCCTGCTGACCTTACTGTCGGCACTGATCATCTTCTCCTACCCAATAGCCATTTACTTTGGGCTCAATAAATTTGGCCTACAAGCGGTAGGAGGCGTATTGGCCACCGTGTTTCTGGTAAGAATCATGACCGGTGGTCAAGCTAAGATCAAAGAACTTAAACACCTTGCTTGGGTGAGTGGTGGCGCCGGTTTAACGTTACTGCTGCTAGGCATGGTCTTTAAACAGCACGGTTGGCTGACCTACTATCCGGTTATCGTCAATCTGTGTATGTTCACTGTGTTTGCCCTGAGCCTCACTCAACCTCAAACGATTATTGAGCGCCTTGCTCGATTACAAGAGCCTGAACTACCACAAAGCGGCATCGACTACACAAGAAAGGTGACCAAGGTGTGGTGTGCCTTCTTTGTGCTCAATGGTGCCATCGCACTCTATACTTGTTTCCAATCTCTTGAGTTGTGGACACTTTACAACGGCCTAATCAGTTACCTACTAGCTGGTGCTTTGTTTGCCGTCGAGTGGATAGTCCGACAACGCGTACGCCAAAGCTAAAATTATGAACCAAAGTCCCCGCTATACTTCTCTCGCTCAGCTGTTCCAAGCGGACAGATCTCTAGATTCCGTTATCTGCTTTGATGATAAGTCACAGATCAGCTGGCAAGAGTTTCACAATGATGTAGCGAAACTTTGTTATCTGTTATCCAATTCACCTGCACAACGTACCGCTATTTGTACTCAAGATAGCTACCTATTCACTGTCGCATTTATGGCTTGTGCTTTATCCAGCAAACAGATTGTGCTGCCGGGTAATTATCAGCCGGAAGCGCTATATGAGCTCAGTAGTGAATATGACCTGCTATTGGTTGATGAAAGTATTCAAGTGGTGAACAACACCAACGTACTGCTCCTATCTAACCAACTCTTTGATACTCAAACGAACGATACCATCAATGAGTCTATCGATCTTGGTGCTGTAAAACTGGTTCTATTCACTTCAGGCTCAAGCGGCACGCCGAAAGCGATACACAAAACACTGGAGCAACTTGATATTGAGATTGCAGAGCTCAGTAAAAACTGGCAATCGATGCTGACAGGCAGCCGTGTTCATAGCACGGTCTCGCACCAGCACATCTATGGTTTGTTGTTTCGTATATTGTGGCCACTCTGTTCATCCGTACCTTTTTCGCGCTTCAATTTAGAGTATCCAGAGCAAATTGTTTCGCATGCCGACTCACAAATGGTATTGGTCAGCAGCCCTGCGCTTTTGAAACGTCTTTCAGAAGAGCAAAGTGCGAAGCCTCTCGTGGGCGTTTTCTCGTCTGGTGGTCCACTTCCATTAGAAGCAGCCCAGCAAGCTCGCACTCTATTTGGTGAATTGCCCATCGAAGTTTTTGGAAGCACAGAAACAGGCGGAATCGCCTACCGCCAACAAGTTAATGCTCAAACCCCTTGGCAACTCTTTTCATGCATTAAAGCTGAGTTGAACCAAGAAAATTGCATCAAATTGCTGTCGCCTTATATTGACCGAGACAACTGGTACCAAACGGCTGATGAGTGTGAAATGGTGTCTAGCAACCAATTCATTCTTAAAGGACGTACCGACCGAATCATTAAAATTGAAGAAAAACGTATCTCTCTGGTCGAAGTAGAGAAGCGCCTTGAGCAGCTTTCGTGGATTAATGAGTGCGCCGTTATCCCATTTGAAGAGCCAAATCGTTTGATTCTCGCCTCTGTCATCGTACTTTCCGATGAGGGAAAACAAATGCTTAATAGTGTCGGCAAAGGCAAGTTTTGGTTACTATTACGCAATGAGCTTAGAAAGTGGCTTGAACCCATTGCGGTACCAAGGCGTTTTAGAGTAGTTGAAGAGATCCCGCTCAATAGCCAAGGAAAGCGACTCACTCCGCAGATAGAACAAATCATAAACGCGTAATAGCTCGCCTTTAGCGACGTCATTAAAACAATAAAGTAAAGCCAGTGTTATGGACAAAAGAAAGCCAACCATCTTACAGATTGAGACCCAAACAACGGAGTCGACACTCACCTTTAAAGTGGACGCCGATTTAACCGACTTTAAAGGCCACTTTAAGGGCTTTCCTATCCTGCCCGGCGTCACTCAGATTGATTGGGCACTCGCCTATGCGATCCAGGAGCTGGCTGTTCCATCTCAATTTAAAGGCATGGAAGTGATCAAGTTCCAAGAGCCGATTTTACCCGATGCGATAGTTACATTGGCGCTAAAGTGGGACTCAGACAAACAGAAACTGGCGTTTAGCTACACGTCTGATAACGGCGACTGCACTCACTCATCTGGCAAAATGAAGCTAGGAGAAAAAGGTGAATAGCGTGGCGAGCATTGAAACCCAAACAAGCTACCAAGCCTGTTTTTTGATTCCCTGCTATAACCATGGCTCGACAGTGGCAGCGGTTATTGAATCCCTTAAAAACTATACACTACCCATTATTTTGGTCGATGACGGGAGCAATGCCGAAACCAAGCAGCACCTAAAACCATTGGCTGAGCTTGATGACGTAACTTTGGTGACTCTAATCGAAAACCAAGGCAAAGGCGGCGCAGTCAAAGCGGGAATTGAACGAGCTCAACAGCTGGGTTTCAGCCATGCCATTCAGATTGATGCTGACGGTCAACACGATCTAGAGGCTCTACCTAAACTTCTTGAAAAATCGCAAGCATCGCCAACCCACCTTATTTCTGGGCAGCCTGTCTATGATGACAGTGTGCCTAAATCACGTCTTTACGGACGTTACGCGACGCATATTTGGGTCTGGATTGAAACTCTCTCTTTCTCAATCAAAGACAGTATGTGCGGTTTTCGAGCATACCCAATAGCGATTACCCAAGCGGTACTCAATAAATACGATGTTGGCTCACGCATGGACTTCGATATCGAGGTTCTGGTGCGTCTCTATTGGGAAGGCTGTGATATTGATTTCATCGATACTCGCGTGATCTATCCAGAGGGTGGTATCTCGCACTTTGATGCCTTGTGGGACAACGTAAAAATTAGCTGGATGCACACGCGACTGTTTTTCGGCATGCTGCCACGCGCACCAAAACTGATTGCCCGACACTTCAACAAGCCCGCTTCAACACCAGCAGATACGAACAATCAGCCACACTGGTCACGTACACAAGAGCGCGGCACCGTACTCGGCATAAAACTACTGTTGATGATCTACACCCTGCTTGGACGCGGAGTGTTTAACCTGATTCTCAAAGGCGTGATGCGTTACTACCACCTAACCGGGAAACGCGCCCGCGAAGCATCTGAGCATTATCTACATACATTGAAAATCTATGCTGAGCAGCACAATATTGATCTGCCAAGTAACCTAACCAGCTACCATCATTTGCTTTCGTTTGGTCACACCATGCTGGATAAGCTTGCCGCTTGGAAGGGAGACTTCTCAGTTGAGAATCTAACAATTCACGGCCAAGACCAGTTTGAAAATATGGTCAACAATGAGCAAGGTGTTGTTATCCTAGGCTCTCACCTTGGTAATATCGAACTCTGTCGCGCACTCGGTCGCAGACACTCAAACATTAAGATCAACGCACTGGTCTTTACTGAGCACGCCGAGCGCTTTAATTCGGTAATGAAAGCGGTAAACCCAAACTCAGACTTAAACCTTATCCAAGTCAGCTCAATGGGACCTGATACCGCCATCTTGCTTCAACAGAAGCTTGAGCAAGGCGAGTGGATCGTGATTGTTGGCGATCGTACCTCCACCAGCAAAGAGAGTCGCTCAGTATGGGCGGAGTTTTTGGGACAAGAAGCGCCATTCCCACAAGGGCCATTTATGCTCGCTTCTGTTCTTAAAGCCCCCGTATTTCTACTCTTTGGGCTAAGAGACGATAGCAGTAAAAAACCGCACTTTAACGTCTACTTTGAACATTTTAGCGACAAAATAGTCTTACCAAGAAAGACACGTGAACAGACATTGCAAGAAGTGGTGCAGCAATACGCTGACCGACTTCAGCACTACACACTGAAGGTACCCCTTCAGTGGTATAACTTTTTTAATTTTTGGACATTGAGCAATCAGCACCATGACGAAAAAGAATCAAAATAGCATCACATTTGGTGCAGAACGCCTAACGATCGAAGACGTTGTTGCGATCTCTCAAGGTGCTTCAGCTAGCATGAACACCGACCCAGCCTTCACCTCTAAGATTGACCGAGGCGTGGCATTTCTTGAGCGCCTTCTTAAAGAAGAAGGGGTAATTTACGGTGTAACAACTGGCTATGGTGATTCGTGTACCGTTGCTATCCCACCTAACTTGGTGGATGAGCTGCCTCTACACCTGACTCGCTTCCACGGCTGTGGCTTAGGTGAAACGCTGACTCATGATCAGGCTCGTGCGGTATTGGCGACTCGCCTTTGTTCACTTTCTCAAGGTGTTTCTGGAGTTAGCCACGATCTGCTCAACCAAATCGTAACTTTGATCAACAATGACATTGCACCGCGCATTCCTCAGGAAGGCTCTGTAGGCGCAAGCGGCGACTTAACACCACTCTCCTACCTCGCGGCTGCGCTCATTGGCGAACGCGATGTGTTGTACAAGGGTGAAGTGCGACCAACGAGCGATGTATACAACGAACTAGGCATTACACCGATTAAGCTGAAGCCAAAAGAGGGCTTAGCGCTGATGAACGGGACATCGGTAATGACAGCGCTTGCATGTATCGCCTACAAGCGTGCTGAATACCTATCTCAGCTATCGACCAAAATCACCGCCATGGTATCAGTAGGTATGCACGGTAATGACTTCCACTTCGACGAAGCGCTGTTTGCTGTGAAGCCTCATCCAGGCCAGCAACAGGTTGCCGCTTGGTTACGTGATGACTTGCAAGCTGATCGTCCGCCGCGCAATAGCGACCGTCTGCAAGACCGTTATTCACTGCGCTGCGCACCGCACGTTATTGGTGTAGTGGAAGATTCACTGCCGTGGTTGCGTCAAATGATTGAGAACGAACTCAACAGCGCTAACGACAATCCAATCATTGATGGCGATAACGAGCGTGTATTGCATGGCGGTCACTTCTACGGTGGTCACATCGCAATGGCTATGGATACATTAAAAACTGCAATCGCTAACCTTGCTGATCTGCTTGACCGTCAAATGGCGCAGTTGATGGATTACAAATTCAACAATGGCCTGCCGTTTAACCTAACTGGTGCTCAAGGTGAGCGTAAGCCAATCAACCACGGCTTTAAAGCAGTTCAGATTGGTATCTCAGCTTGGACGGCAGAAGCACTAAAACACACTATGCCAGCAAGCGTGTTCTCTCGCTCAACTGAGTGTCATAACCAAGACAAAGTCAGCATGGGCACGATCGCCGCTCGTGATTGCTTGCGAGTACTAGAGCTGACTGAGCAAGTTACTGCAGCTTCACTCTTAGCTGCAACACAAGCGCTAGAGCTACGTAAGCGAGCCAATGAGCTCGACGAACACCACATGAGTGACAACTTGAAGCAGATCCGTGACCAAGTGATGCAAGAGTTTGAGTTTGTTGTTGAAGATCGCCCACTAGAAAGCGATCTGCGCTTGTTCATCCAGCGTATCCAACAGCAGCACTGGACACTGTACTAAGCCGCCTAACTGTATTGACAAAAGAGCCAACTATGTCTGACATCCTTCATCCACTTTCAGCTGAGGTTACCATTGTGACCTCATTTCAAGACGCCGACCCAATGGGCGTTATCTATCATGGCAATTACTTCCGGTTTTTTGAGGAAGCAAGGCGCATCATGATGAACAAGCTAAAGTATAACTACCATGAGATGAAGGACTCAGGTTACATGTGGCCGATCATTGATACTCGTGTGAAGTATGTTAAGGCGATCCCATTCAACCATGAGATTACAGTGACTGCACGCCTCACTGAATGGGAAAACCGACTGCGTGTCGACTACGAGATTCATGATGCAAAGACAGGCCAAAGAATGACTCGTGCTCACACTATGCAAGTTGCTGTCGCAATTGAGACAGAAGAGATGTGTTTTGCATCTCCGAGTACTCTCACCGACAAGGTAGAACACTGGCATCAATACGGTTGCTTGAGTGAAGACCACTCCTTTACCGCCACTAAAGAGAAATCTTGCCATGAATCTGCTTAGCTTTCGTTCGTTGACTTCATTAACAACCTATACCCGAGCGTTGTTGTGCTGTTTTTTGAGCTTGTTCGTTGCTGCTAATGTATGGGCTGAATCAGAAAAAGTTGAAGTAAAGACACTTGCTGATTTACAGACAACATTGAGTCACCAATCCATCATTCGTGGCGACTTCACTCAAACTCGCACGATGGAGATGTTCGATCAGCCGCTGTTATCACAGGGTTCCTTTCTGCTTGATAAAGCAAACGGTCTATTGTGGAACCAAGCCACACCATTCCCTGTGCATTTGGTTCTGACTGACAATAAGCTTAGCCAACGCTTTGGTGAGCAACCTGCGCAGGTGATCACCGATAAAGAGAACCCGATGGCATTTTACTTCAGCCACATATTTCTTTCGGTGTTTCATGGCGATACTCAAAAACTGACAGAGCAATTTGCGTTGGATTTTTCACCAAGCGACGCAAATACAAGTTGGACTCTCTCATTAACGCCAAAGCATGCACCAATGAATGCCGTTTTTGAGCGCATTATTTTGCAAGGGAAGAGCGACATTGAACGCATCGAACTCAAGGAGATTCGAGGCGATAGCACGCTAATCGAATTCTCTAACTTCAACCACCAACCACAAAGACTCACGGATGACGAAGCACAGCAGTTCCAACTCTAAATTTGCCTTAACCTGGCTTATCCTCGTCATTTTTTTTAGCGGATTGTTAATCAAACAATTCGCTTTTTCTTCTGCAGTACCGATTGAAACCAATATTCTGAAGTTACTTCCAAAGAATCAGCAAGATCCTTTGGCAGAGCAGGCTTTCCAGCAACTTTCAAACTCAATGAGCGAGCAGGTGCTGTTTTTAGTCTCTTCCGAATCGGCCAAGCAAGCGATCGCTGCTGCTGCAAGTTTTGAAAGTGGTTTAAATCATGACATGTTTGCCAACGAGTCCCCGCTGTTTTCTAAAGTTCAGGGGAAAGTCAGTGCCAATACGCAAAGCCAATGGAGTGATTTCTATTTTCAGCATAGAGCCCAGCTCCTCACAGAACAGCAGAAGCAGACCTTAGAGCACGCGCCAGAGAACCAAGTTCAATACGTGATCCAATCTCTGTACAACCCGTTTTCAGGAGTGACCGCAACAGAGTTATCACTGGACCCATTTTTGCTGTTCCGTGATTACATCGGTGAAGTCGGCAAGACCACCAGTAACTTTACCCTTCAAGAGCACTACCTAACAACGCAGTCCGCAGGGCAAACTCATGTATTGATAACCGCCACTTTGGCTGAGTCTCCATATAGCCTGAGTACGCAAGAGAAACTGCCACTAATAGAGTCGATTGAGCAAAATATCGAGAAAGAGTTCGGTGTTGAAATTTCGCATACTGGCGTAGTGTTTTATGCCGACTATGGGACCAAGAGTGCAAAATCTGAAATCAATACCATTGGTCTTGGCTCCTTAGCCGGGATCATAATTCTGATTTGGGTGACATTCCGCAGCGCCCTTCCCCTAGCCTTGTCATTAATCTCTATCGGCACTGGATTGTTGGTTGCGCTGGCTAGTACGGTCGCTATTTTTGGCCAAGTGCATTTATTCAGTTTGGTTTTTGGCGCGAGCTTAATCGGTGTCTCTATTGATTACTCTTTCCACTACCTTACCGACCGGCTAGTTGCAGGGTCTCGCTGGCAGAGTGATAAGGGGTTACAACATATTTTAATGGCGATAAGTCTTGGCTTAGTGACTAGCTTAATCGGCTACTTAGGATTACTGATTGCCCCGTTCCCCGGTCTACAACAATTGGCGATGTTCTCGTCTATTGGCCTATTTGCTGCCTACGCGACTGTGGTTTGTTGGTATCCGCTGTTAGCTAAACGACCAAGCAAAGACCGACCGCTACCTTTGGCTTTTCTACTGAATTCATGGCTTCAGCTTTGGAACAAACCAGCCCTGCGCTACGCATTGCCAACACTCATTGCCGCGGCCAGCATCGTCGCATTGACCCAGATTCAATACGATGATGACATTCGTCAGTTGCAGGCAATGCCCGAGACACTAAAGGCGCAAGAGCAAACCATCACATCAGTATCGGGGATTGGCAGCAGTCAATCGATGCTATTGGTGACCGCTGGTAACAATCAAGCGCTGCTTAAATCACTGCAGCGCCTTGGAGGTAAGCTGGATCAACTGGTCAGCAATGGGACTCTTTCTGGTTATCGAAGTATCCACCAGCTCCTGCCGACGACTCATGAACAGAAGCTCAACTATCAACTGGTCAGTGAGTTGTATCGAAATCAAAGCCAATCTCTGCAAAGCGGATTGGGCTGGGCAAGCTTTCCTGAACTCCCTGCGTATCAAGAGATCACGGTGACCAACTTCTTACGTTCACCAGTGTCAGAACCCATGCGTTCATTGTGGCTTGAGCCAATCAATGGTCAACAAGCCGCAATCGTGCTGCTCCAAGACATTCATGACGCGCAGCGTTTTGACGCGTGGTTAAACAGTAAAGAAACTCAGCTTTTAGGCATTAAGTACCTCAACAAAGCAGATGAAATCTCTTCACTATTTTCTGAGTATCGAGTCAAAGTACTGGAGCTATTGCTGGTAGCACTGGCTGGTATTGGGCTAGTTCTAGGTTGGCGCTATGGTCCTAAAAGAGCCATCATCATGCTGCTACCATCTATCATTGCCGGATCTGCAGGGCTTGGCGTTACTGCTGCTGTCGGCTCAAGCATCAATCTCTTCAATCTACTCGGCCTAATTCTGATCTTAGGTATAGGTATCGATTACACCCTATTCTTTGCAGAGCAGAAGAGATCGCTTGGCACCCTACTCGCGATATCGCTCTCTGGGATTACCACTCTCCTCTCTTTTGGATTGTTATCCCTAAGCCAGACTCACGCTATTCATAGTTTTGGTGTCACGGTGCTCACGGGCATATTTGTGGCTTGGTTACTGTCTCCAATGGCGATAGGAACTGAAGGTAATCTAGCGAAAAGAAGGGCAAAATAATGGTTCTACCGCATCTTAAAACGTGGCGATATACGATGAAGATCTGTGCAGCCTTTGCACTGGCTATCACTTTAAGTGCTTGTTCTCTTGGCCCACAGAATACTCGCCAAGCCATGGTCACCATTGACGAAAGCACACAAGTTGCGCTCCCTAAGCCCATACAGCTCGGCTATGAATTGACGGCGAGCCAACTGATTGCGGCGAGCTGGGGTGAAACACAACAACAGCTACCGGTACAACTGCAAGTTAATCAAAACAAGGTAGTACTCGCAGGGTTCTCCTCTTGGGGCACCCGAATTTTATCTCTTCAGTATCAAGATGATACAATCGAGACGCAGGTATTAACCGGGCTAGATGACACCCTGCCAGCACCAGAACAAGTACTGTTCAATCTCATGCTAACGCTATGGCCAATCGAGGCATGGCAAAATTCGATGAGCGACATAGGTTGGCACATTGTTGAAACAGCCAACCAGCGTGTCGTCTACGATGAGAACAACACACCGTTCATCGAAATCCGCTACTTTGCGACAGATGAACAACAGAAAGTAGAGGGAGACATTGTGTTTGAACATCTCACACAGGGTTATCGCATCAATATCCAAACCCTAAGCTCAAACCTAACCACTCCAGCAACGAAGAACGAAACACTATGACGATTTACATTCATGCTTGTGGTTTTCACTCCGCTTTGGGAGCCAACCACGACGAGATTCATCAGCGCTTACAAAGCGGTGCAGGCTCTAATATGGTGGAAGCACTCGACGTGTTAAATGATGGGCAGCCAACTATCGTCGGGCGAGTTGAAGGTGAGCTTCCAAGCATCCGCGCACCTTTTGAGGCTTACAACTCGCGTAACAATCGTCTTGCCTTATCTGCGTTATCGCAAATAGAGTCAGAGATCGAGCAAGCTAAAGCCAAATATGGCCATGAGCGAATTGCCGTTGTCATAGGGACAAGTACATCCGGCATTTCAGATGGCGAACTCGCTTTCACTGAGAGGTTAGAAAATGAACAATTTCCTCAGTCATTCCACTATTCCAAGCAAGAGCTCGGCAATATCAGCGAGTTCGTAAGCCACTATTACGACCTGCAAGGTCCAAACTACGCTATCTCTACCGCCTGCTCTTCAAGTGGTCGCGTATTCTTGAGTGCCAAACGACTGCTCAACTCAGGCATAGTCGATGCTGTCATTGCTGGTGGTGTTGACACCCTATGCAGACTAACCTTAAACGGCTTTCATGGCTTAGAAGCCTTATCTACAGAGCATTGTCAGCCGTTCAGTGCTCAGCGTAAAGGTATCAATATAGGTGAGGCAGCGGCCTTCATGTTACTGAGCAAAGAGACACCGAAACAGCCATCCATCGCGCTGCTCGGTTGCGGCGATAGCTCCGACGCTCACCATATTTCAGCACCACACCCGGAGGGTAATGGTGCAGAGCAAGCAATGCTAAAAGCACTCAGTGATGCCGAGCTAAAGCCAGAACAGATTGGCTATGTCAATGCCCATGGCACAGCAACGCCACTCAATGACTCAATGGAAAGTAAAGCTATCTCACGTGTCTTTCCAAACAAGGTACCAGTTAGTTCAACCAAGCCACTGACAGGTCACACCCTAGGGGCGGCCAGTGCGGTCGAGGCAGCCATCGCATGGCATATCCTTAATTTCGATTTATCGCTTCCCTTACAAAAATGTCAGGATAAAGCTGAAGATATCGATATTGATTTGGTAGACTGTTGCCAAAAGCTCAAATCAAAAAACATCTTAAGCAACTCGTTTGCCTTTGGTGGAAACAACATTAGCCTGATTTTTGGTGTAGTAAATGACTAATATACCTTCGGTAGACCAACTTCTTCCCCATGATGATCCGATGATTCTTATCGACAGAGCGATCAAGATTGAAGAACAAGCGATTCACTGCCAGGTGGATATTGGTGAACACCATCTATTCTACGATTCAGAATCTCAAACTATGCCTGCTTATGTGGGCATTGAGTTTATGGCTCAGTCTGTCGCTGCATGGTCTGGGTATCATGCATTGAATCAAGGCGAGCAGCCTCCCATCGGTTTTCTTTTAGGTTCGCGTCGATACAAATCGCTTTGCGACCATTTTACTAAGGGTCAAACCTTAGACATCTATGCAGAACAATTGATGGAAGATAGTGGCATGGCGGTGTTCACAGCAAGAGTGGAGCACCAAGGTGAGTTGGTGGCTCAATGCCAACTTAATGTTTACGTGCCAACAGAACAAAAATTACAAGAAATGAAAACGAGGAGCCAGTCATGACTCGCCAAGTATTAGTCACCGGTGCCAGCAAAGGTATTGGTAAAGCGATCGCTATTCAACTTGCCAAAGATGGCTTTAACATTGCCGTTCACTATATGGGTGACAAACAGGGTGCTCAAGAGACTCTAGACCAAATTGAATCAGAAGGAGGCTCAGGCCGTCTGATTCAGTTTGATATCAGTAACCGTGAACAGTGCCGAGAGACACTTGAAACAGATATTGCGGAGCACGGTGCTTACTACGGCGTGGTAAACAATGCGGGAATTACTCGTGACACGGCTTTTCCAGCTATGACAGAAGAAGAGTGGGATGGCGTTATCCATACCAACCTAGATAGCTTCTACAACGTACTTCACCCTTGTGTGATGCCGATGGTTCAAAAGCGCAAAGGTGGTCGAATTGTCACTCTAGCATCTGTATCGGGCATCATGGGTAACCGCGGTCAAACTAACTACAGTGCAGCGAAAGCGGGTGTTATTGGTGCAACCAAATCGCTAGCGCTAGAACTGGCAAAACGCAAAATTACCGTTAACTGTGTCGCACCGGGTCTGATTGATACAGGTATGGTTGATGAACATGTGAAAGAGCACGCGCTACCACAAGTTCCACTACGCCGCATGGGCGAGCCGGAAGAAGTCGCAGGTTTAGTGAGCTACCTAATGTCTGATATTGCCGCTTATGTCACTCGTCAGGTGATCTCGGTAAATGGAGGTTTAGTATGACCCGCCGTGTAGTAGTAACGGGGATGTCAGGTGTTACAGCCTTTGGCAACAACTGGCAAGAAATTGAACCAAAACTAAAAGCGTGCGAGAACGCGACTCAATACATGCCAAGCTTTGAGCAGTATGATGGTCTCAATACCAAACTCGCTGCCCCGATTGACGATTTCCAACTGCCTAAGCACTACAAGCGCAAGCAAGTTCGTGGCATGGGTCGTGTATCCCGCCTAGCAACGGTAGCGACCGAGAACGCTCTTGAGCAAGCAGGCTTAATTGGCCATGACGTATTAACCAACGGTGAAACTGGCATTGCTTACGGCTCTTCAACTGGCAGTACTGATGCGGTTGGTGCTTTTGGTGTCATGCTCAACGAGAAATCGACACGAGCAATTACAGCAACCACATACGTACAGATGATGCCACACACTGCTGCGGTGAACGTGGGTCTGTTCTTTGGTCTACGAGGCCGCGTGATTCCTACCAGCAGCGCATGTACGTCCGGAAGCCAAGCCATCGGTTACGCTTATGAAGCGATCAAACATGGCTACCAAACTGTGATGGTCGCTGGTGGTGGTGAAGAGCTTTGCCCAACAGAATCTGCGGTGTTCGATACCCTTTTTGCAACCAGTTTGAAAAACGACACACCAAAGAAATCACCAAGTCCATACGACAGTGAGCGCGATGGCCTGGTAATTGGTGAAGGTGCAGGTACTCTGATCCTTGAAGAGTACGAGCATGCGGTAGCACGTGGCGCTAAGATTTATGCTGAAATCATCGGCTTTGCGAGCAACTGTGATGCCGCCCACGTGACCCAGCCTCAAATGGAAACCATGCAGATCTGTATGGAAAAAGCCCTCAAAGATGCAGATCTTGCTGCAGACAAAATTGATTATGTTTCAGCACACGGCACCGCGACAGAGAAAGGTGACATTGCCGAGAGTAACGCGACCGCGAACATCTTTGGTGAAGTGCCTATCAGTTCGCTCAAGAGTTACTTTGGTCATACGCTAGGCGCGTGTGGCGCAATTGAAGCATGGCTCAGCTTAGAGATGATGCACAGTGGTTGGTTCAGTCCAACGCTTAACCTTGAAAATGTAGATGAACAGTGCGGTAAGCTTGATTACATCACGGGGCAAGGTCGCGAGTTAGATGTTGATTACCTGATGAGCAACAACTTTGCCTTCGGTGGTATCAACACCTCTATCATCTTTAAGAAAATCTAGGTTCGATAATGAAGAATGCATTAATCCTATTCGCTGTAGCGCTACTGGCTGGTTGTAGCGCACCTAAATACTCTGGCAACGCCCTACCAGAAGCAAATAACATTGAAAACATCACCATTGTAGAAGATACCAAGACGCGCACGGTATTTCTTGATTCCATGCTCGACTGGTGTTTGAACAATCAAGTGAAATGTAAGGTTGTCGCAGACGGCTCTGAACACAAACCAGAAGAAGTCACACTAGACTATGTCTCTCGCTGGAGCTGGGACTTTAGAACCTTCGTTGCAGACGCAAAGATCTCAGCTTACCAAGGCCAAGAGCGCGTGGGTAACGTTGAGTTTAAAGCACCAAATAGTGCCAACTTATCTAAGTTCGGCGACGATATGGAACGCATAAAAGCGATGATGGACATCTTATTTGATAAGAAGACGGCTCAAGAAGCGACTCAAATGATTGCCGATGAGAAGCTTTAATTTTAAAAGTTTCAGTTAAATAAAAAGGGTCAGTAACTAAGTTACTGACCCTTTTTTGAATCTAACAATTGCTCAATTAAGCGTTAGCTTCACGCTCTGCGATAAACTCAAGAGCCATCTTGATGCGAGCGATAACGCGCTCTTTACCAACAAGTTCCATCACTGCATCAACAGAAGGAGACTGACCGCCACCTGTTACTGCTACGCGAAGTGGCATACCGATTTTACCCATGCCGATCTCTAGCTCTTCACATACTGCAGCAATCACACCGTCTTTGATGTTTGCTGTTGTGAACTCTTCAAGCGCTTCAACTTTAGCAAGAGCAAGCTCTAGTGGGCCTTTAGCAACACCACGTAGGTGCTTCTTAGCCGCGCCAGCTTCAAACTCAGAGAAATCTTCGTAGAAGTAACGAGACTGCTCAGCAAGTTCGATAAGCGTGTTACAACGCTCGCCCACTAGCTTGATCACTTCAGTAATAGCTGGGCCGTTTGTTGTATCGATCTTCTGTGCGTCTAGGTGCCATTGTAGGTACTTTGCAACGTACTCAGGCTCAGAAGTCTTGATGTAGTGGTTGTTCAACCAAAGTAGCTTTTCAGTGTTGAATGCTGACGCAGACTTGCTGATTGCATCTAGGCTGAATAGGTTAATCATCTCTTCTTGAGAGAAGATCTCTTGGTCACCGTGAGACCAACCTAAACGTACTAGGTAGTTGTTTAGTGCGTTTGGCAGGTAACCTTCATCGCGGTATTGCATTACTGATACAGCGCCGTGACGCTTAGACAGTTTCGCGCCGTCATCACCTAGGATCATTGCACAGTGAGCGAACGTTGGAACTGGCGCGCCTAGTGCTTCATAGATGTTGATTTGACGAGGTGTGTTGTTGATGTGGTCTTCACCACGAACAACGTGTGTGATACCCATGTCCCAGTCATCCACTACTACTACGAAATTGTAAGTAGGAGCGCCGTCTGTACGACGAATGATTAGGTCATCAAGTTGGCTGTTAGCGATTTCGATGCGACCACGGATTTGGTCATCAAATACTACGCTGCCCTCTTTCGGGTTGCGGAAACGGATAACGCAAGCATCACCTTCTTTTGCTGCTGCGTTCGCTGCAACAACTTTAGGGTGGTTTGCATCGTAGCGAGCCATCTCTTTGTTTGCTTCTTGCTCTGCACGAATTTCATCAAGCAGCTCTTTAGACGCGTAACATTTGTATGCTTTGTCTTCAGCAAGCAGCTTATCAACCATTTCGTTGTAACGATCAAAACGCTTAGATTGGAAGTAAGGGCCTTCGTCCCACTCCATACCCATCCATTGCATGCCCTCTAGAATTGCATCTACCGCTTCTTGAGAGTTACGCTCCAAGTCTGTGTCTTCGATACGTAGAACGAATTCACCGCCTTGGTTTTTAGCGAATAGCCAAGAGTAAAGTGCAGTACGTGCACCACCAACGTGAAGATAGCCAGTTGGGCTAGGAGCAAAACGAGTTTTAACCGTCATTTAAATACCTTGATTGTGTAGGTGATCAGTTCAGTGTCTGGTGGATAGAGCGCTACTCACCAGTCCTAAAATTTGGGCGCTATTTTATCACTCCCATCCAATTCTACAATCGGTAGTGAGCGATAAATACTCGGTTCTTAATAGAAACCTTGCCTCCAAGTTGAGTCATTATAGCAACAGACGCCCACTTCCACGTTTCAGTTAGCTCTTCTCAACAACATTTTAAGAAATAATGTTGACCTTACCCTTACGGTAAGGTTTATGTTTAGCCATAGATGAGAATTGGAGTATCACTATGAACCATTACATGACCCCACTGAGCGGCTTAAACTGCATGGGTTGCGCGAAAAAAGTGCGTAATCTACTCGGTGACGTTGAAAATACCAACATCAACGACCTGTCTCCTACTTATATTGATGTGGTTACACCTTTAAGCTACCGCGAGATTTCAGAGCAAATCGGTACGCTAGGTTACTCAATTGGTCATCAGTGGCACCTATCTCTGTCTGGCTTGAGCTGTGGCAAATGCGTCAACAAGCTCACAATAGCTCTGCAAGAACGCCCGCAGATTAGCTCATTCAATGTTTCTAAAACAGAACTGACACTCACCACCCTGCTTTCTGAGGATGAGGTTATCGAGTGTGTAGAGTCAGTTGGTTATCAAGCAAGCCCATATTCAGAAGATGCGGAAAGCGTTGAAGATAGAAAAGAAGCCAACTCAGAGAATATTCCGGTTCTGGATGCAACAGAGCAAGCACACTCTTATCATCTAGTTTTGCAGGGGATGACCTGCGCTAGCTGCGTCTCTTCAGTCGAAAAAGCGCTTAAGTCCGTCGCTCATATCGAACGAGTCCAAGTAAACCTCGCCGAGCAAACCGCGCTCGTCTTTAGTTCGAGCAGCCGTGATCAGATAGAACAACCTCTTCTGCAAGCCGTAAAAGATGCAGGCTATCAAGCGGACTTTGTAGAAGATGCGCAAACTCAGCAAGAACAGCAGCAGCGTCAGCATGCAAAACTGCAGCGATCGTTTCTGATCAACTCGATCTCAGCACTAGCTCTGGGTGTGCCTATGATGGCATGGGGTGTATTCGGCGGTAGCATGATGATCAAAAGCACCAATGACCAGATCGGTTGGGGCTTGATGGGTTTCATCTGCTTGGTACTGCTTGCGACCTCGGGTCGACAGTTCTTTATCAATGCGTGGCAATCTTTGCAGCATAAACGAGCAACAATGGACACCTTGGTCGCGCTTGGCACTGGTGCTGCATGGTTGTATTCAATGTTGGTCGTCATCGCACCGAGCTGGTTCCCTCAAGCATCGCGCCATGTCTATTTTGAAGCGAGCGCAATGATCATCGGTCTTATCTCTTTAGGTCACTATATTGAGGCCAAAGCTAAGGCTCGCACAACTCAATCGTTGCAGGCGCTGATCAACCTGCAGCCTCAACAAGCGACCGTGATTATTGATGGCAAAGAGCAGCCTATTGCCGTAGAAGCTATTGAAGTCGGTATGCAGATCCGCGTTAAACCCGGTGAAAAAATGCCGATTGATGGTGTAGTTATCTCAGGCGAATCTTATGTCGATGAGTCGATGCTTACTGGCGAACCTCTACCGAACATTAAGAAAGTTGCCGATAAGGTATCAGCGGGCACCATTAATGGTGATGGCACCCTTGTAATAGAAACGACGGGTACGGGTTCGAGCACCATGCTTGCTCGTATTATTCAGATGGTTCGCCAAGCACAGAGCACCAAACCAGCGATTGCCAAACTGGCCGACTCTATTTCCGCGGTATTTGTACCTGTTGTTGTCGCTATTGCCGCCATTGCAGCCGGTATTTGGTTTATTTTCGGTCCTGAGCCAAGCGCAAGCTATATGTTGGTTGTCTCAACCACAGTTCTTATCATTGCTTGCCCATGTGCGCTTGGGTTAGCGACGCCTCTGTCAGTTACCGTAGGCGTAGGTAAAGCCGCTGAGCTTGGCATACTGATTAAAGATGCCGATGTACTGCAATCTGCAAGCAAGGTCGATGCGGTAGTTTTCGATAAAACCGGCACATTGACTGAAGGTAAACCTCAAGTACAACAAGTGTTTAGTTACGACATCAGTGCAGCAGACCTAATGACTCTCGCCTACTCCCTAGAAGTTGCTTCTGAGCACCCACTTGCTAAAGCGATCTGTCAGCACGCGCAGTCTTTAAATCTTAATATCCAGCCAACGTCAGAGTTTGAAAACCTACGCGGCCAAGGCATAAAAGCCAAGATTGATGACCAATTGGTACAAGTAGGATCGCTAAGCTTTATGAAGAACCTCGGTATTCAACTTGATATCGCTATGAGTGCCATTGAAGCGTGCAACAAAGCAGCGTGGACCCCTATTTTTGTCTCGCAAAACAATCAACTCAAAGGCATTATCGGCGTGTCTGACACGTTGAAAAGCGACAGCAAATTAGCGATTCAACAATTACAAAATCGTGGCGTTCATACTGTGCTGCTCACTGGTGACAACCAATCGGTCGCTCAAGCGATTGGCGCTCAATTAGGAATTGATGATGTCATCTCCGACGTATTACCAGACCAAAAAGCGGAACATATCGTGAAGCTGCAACAGCGCTATAATCAAGTTGCTATGGTTGGCGATGGTATCAATGACGCCCCTGCACTTGCTCAAGCCGATGTTGGTATCGCAATGGGCAGCGGCAGTGACGTAGCCATCGAAAGTGCTCAAATGACACTGCTTAATTCGTCACCGGTTTCAGTCAGCAACGCTATTGAGTTGTCGCAAGCCACAGTGAAGAACATGAAACAAAACCTATTTGGGGCATTTGTTTACAACTCGCTAGGCATTCCAATTGCTGCGGGTGCGCTTTATCCATTTTTCGGGTTCTTATTGAGCCCAGTGGTAGCGGGAGCTGCGATGGCTCTCTCTTCCATAACCGTTGTAAGTAACGCAAACCGCTTACGACTATTTAAAACCACAGATAATAAAAACCAATAAGATTATCTTCATGAGGTACACCATGATTCGTAAAGTTCTGACTATCACAGCGCTTACTTTTATGTCTGGCCAAGTATTGGCTGCCAACGTGCTTAACCACAAGTCTCCATACTGTGGCTGCTGTACAGATTGGACCGTTCACATGCAAGAAGCTGGATTTACGGTGACAGAAAAGCTCCATGACAACATGAACGCTGTTAAACAAAAACTAGGCGTAACACCAGAGCTCGCCTCTTGTCATACAGCAGAGATCGATGGCTATGTATTTGAAGGGCATATCCCAGCAGATGACATCAAAGCTTTCTTAGAAAACCCACCACGCAACGCAGTTGGTCTTGCCGTTCCGGGCATGCCAATGGGTTCGCCGGGTATGGAATATGGCGATCAGAAAGATGAGTATTCGGTATACGCTTTCAACGAGAAAGGTCAGGTATTTGAGTACCGTCATTACAAAGGAAACTAACCTTTCCTTGCGCTAAGGCAGATCAAGCGAGAAGTCTCAGCACCTAAAACGAAAAATAGAGCCTAGTAACTGCAAACCCAAGACTTGGTATGCAAACTAGGCTCTTTGCTTTGGACAGTAAAGCAAATTTTTATAGCATCAACCGGGCTGTTGATACCAGATTTCCCTTCTACTTTCGGCTATGCAGAAGAGACGGCAAGACCATCACCTTGCCGCTCAAGCTCAATTAGAAGCCGTAAGAAGCACCGAATACGAATGCGTTGTTCGTTTTAGAGTCGCCATTTGCGAAATCTACACCGTTCGCTTGGCTACGGAACTCAAAGTAAGGCTGAACACCTTGACGAGTCCAAGTTGCACGTAGCTCGTGATCCATCGCTTCCGACTCAATCATGTAAACGTTGTTGTAGCTAACTGATAAGTCTTCGTTCACTGTATAACCGATACGGTTATCCATGCGGTAGTCTGTTTTGTCATCGTTAGAAGTCGCATCAATGTGAGCACGTGTACGGTTGCTAATCGAGATACCGTTATCGAAGTTGTAGCCGATCTTTACAAGTGGACGGTATTGAATGCTATCACCTGCAGAGTAAAGATGTTGGTAACCCGCAGCTACCCATAGGTTGTCAGTGATGTTGAATGACTGCTCACCACCTACAGTAATGAATGCGTTAGCTTGGCCTGTAGTCGCTGTAGTACCGCTCTCTTCAGCAGTTAGACCTTCAAGCTCACCCAGTTGGATACCATCAAACTCAGTGTAAACTGTTAAGCCACCCAGAGAATTGTCAAACGTATGACCAGCTTCTAGCGTAGAAGTCATTTTTGAACCGTGAATGCGACCGTCATCATGTAGCTGAACATTACCTGTCACGTAAGAAGAACCAGCAAAAGCGCTAGAAGCGAAAGCAAGAGATAGAGCACTTAGAGCGATAATTTTTTTCATAGTAAACTGCCTTAGTTTGATTTTTTCAGCGGCATATCTTCGGTACATCATTCACCTTCACCGCTTGAGTAATGGGTTGCCTCCCTGGCATGAAATCTATGTTGCTCGAATTAATTTGCGTTTCAAAATAAAAGAATCACCCCAGTGATCTTCCTCACCGTCAAAAAACAATAAGTTATTTTTAACTTTAATTTCAATTAGTTATAAAAAGTAAAAATAGATAAAAACCATGCACACAATGTAAAAACCGTTTTAGATCACATAAATACGAAATCTTCAGGCGGTTTTGAATCGCTCTATCACACTGATTTGAGACTTTTTTATAGCAGACTTATTTTTTATCGAAAATAATGAGATCTCCATCACCATGATTATGGATCAGACCAAAAACATAATGTTCAAGGAATAATCGAACCTCACAGCCCAGCTTTAAGCTTCCGGTTCAACCAGCAACAAAAAAAGCTCCCTATAAGAAGGGAGCTTTGTTATTAAACTGAATTATGTGGTTACTTTACCGTGGTCACTCGACTTGCTCGCTCACCACTTTCCGAGATAGAGCGGATGTAAACTTCACCTTCAACACTTGGTCTCTGGTTATCGTCGTACGTTAGCCAGGTTTCACCGTCTGCAGAGTATTGCAGTTCTACACCTGGAAACTGAACGTTCATCGCCAGTTTACCTGACTCGATTTTTGCACCCGGAACTGGTAGGCGGTAATCAATGCCCGCTTTTTCTAACTTAGCCAGTTCACGTTGGCCAAGTACGTTCGCAAAGCGGTTGTAGTCTTGGTTTAGCGCAGCTTTGTCTACTAGGTTAGAGCTTTGCGAGTATTCAACACCCACTTTGTAGTCGTTTTCCCAATCAGCACGGTGCCATGCACGCTCAGCGGCTGCTAGTACGCGTGGGAATACCATGTACTCATATTGCTCATCGTTACGTACTGTCTCAGACCAAAGCTGTGCTGATAGGCCATAGAATGGTTTCGCTTCGATTTCACCTTTACCAGTAAAGCCGTTACCGTCTCGGTCTACAGAGGTCTCTGCGTTCTGAGGCATGTTCTCTGGCGCAAAACCGAACATCTTACGCGTATCTGTTGCACGCGTTGCCCAGTAATAACCACGCTCTTTTGCATCGACTTCGTATGGCATGTCCATGTAGACGTAATCTGGGTTCGAAACGATCACGTCATAACCTTTCTTAGACCACTCGTATACAGATGATGTACCGCCCCAATATAGAACGTCCCAGAAGTTCACGCGGGTGTTTTCGGTAGCAAACGCCTTTTCACCTTCGCTGTATTTCAAGCCATCTTGCCAAGCTTGGAAATTTGGAATGCCCTTCTCCGCAACAATCTTCGACACTTCTTCAGCGAAGTGGCTTGGTAAGTGACCAAAGTCGCTCACTGTACCGTCCGCAATCAGAGTCTGACATTGCGGAGACTGTGCGAATGGCTTGTCCTGTTTAGACAAATCGATGTTACCCTTCCAACTCACTTTATCTTCTGCGTTGATATCTTGCAGACCTGCACCAAGCTTAATGTTCTTGGCTTCATCACCACCGAAGTGCCATGTGGTTAACGGTGTGCCAGCTTCTTGGTGCATTGCTGCAACTTCTGAAATCACCTTATCAACAAAACGAGTTGACGATTCCATACATGGGTTGATGAAGCTTTGCTTATTGTAAAACTGAACCGTCGTTACATTCGATGTGTCTTGAGGGTCCATCAAACGGTATTCGTTCGCTTCTGCTTCTTTACCTTCTTCCATCAAGCGGTCGTAACGCGCTTCCATTGATACCACTGCTGCACGAGCGTGTGCTGGCATATCGATTTCAGGAATCACTTCAATGTTACGAGCTTTCGCGTACTTCAAGATATCCACGTAGTCTGCTTTGCTGAAGAAGCCAGAGCCAAAGTTATCCGTGGTTGAACCAGAACCAAGCTGAGGCAGTAAACAGCTTTTCTCTTCAATATCGAAACAACGGTTAGCGCCCACTTCTGTCAGCTCAGGCAGACCCGGGATTTCCAAACGCCAGCCTTCATCATCGGTTAGGTGAAGGTGTAGTTTGTTCATCTTGTACGCCGCCATTTGATCTAGCGTAGCAAGAATTGCGTCTTTAGAGTGGAAGTTACGAGCCACATCCACCATCACACCACGGTAATCAAAGCGCGGTGCATCTTGAATAGAAAGCAGTGGTAAAGATTCAACGTTCTGGCTGTCTATTAGGCCAAAAATAGACTGAACCGCGTAGAAAGCACCCGTTTTGTCGAATGCTGTAATCGCAATTCCCTCTTTCGAGATGCTCAAGTCATAAGCACCAGACTTCGCTAAATCACCCTTAAATTGAGTAGGAACAACAGCAACACTTACAGGAAGGTCGCCACTCACATCTAGGTTTACCACATCTGCACGAGCTTCTAATGCCGCAAATTGTTCAGCATCAAAAGCGTCTTTTGGTAGAGCAATGCCACCAGCAATGTCGACCTTACCTTCTACAACCTTTACAGACATCGGTGTAGGCAATAGCGTCGTTGAAACATCTTGAGCGACAAGATCTGCGTTCTTTTCAAAGCGCGTCACCGCAGTCGCCATTACATTGTTGTCATCGGGAGTACGTTTTAGGTTATTGCCTTCAAGGCCAGTCACGAAAGACGCAACATCTTCAGTGTTAAGAGAAGCGATCATTTTTGGTTCGGCGTTTGGCGCGGTTACAAAAGCACCTGGCATAAAGTCAGTTTCAAATAGCTGCCAGTATTCGCCAACCAGTGGAAGGACAACTTCTTCACCCGCTGCAAAGCCATCAAACTGATCTGTAGGTTCTAGTTTATGTAGGTCACCCGTTACACGAGTAATTTTGAACTGCTCATTATCAACATCTAGGATTAAACGAATGCTGTGGAAGTAGATAGCCCAGTCTTTAGAGTCAACCGCTTCACCTTGGTTAACCAGCGTCATGTTTACCTTATTACAAGATGCCCATTCAGCGCCTAAATCTTGACATGCAAGGCCTTCATTCGCGCCATGATTTGTCAGCACCTCATATTGAACATCAAGATTGTCTGCCAACGTATTTACGACTTGTTGCTCTGTCGATTGTGTAGCAGCACACCCTGATAGACCGGCCAAAACTGCGACTGATAGTAAGTTTCTCTTCAACATCGTATTCACCCATAAGTTAAAATTGAGTGGAAGCAAATAAGTGCGCCTCCAAAAGATGAATTCACTATATGACGTTATTTTTCGCCGTGAATTAAATCAGAGCAAGAAAGTGATCGACTTCAAACACGGGCAAAGGATAAAAAATATAAAAACTTTAAAATCATAAACTTACAAAAATCGAACAATCCGTCATTTTTGTTTTGACGTAAATATTGGGAGTCACTTCACAGATTCTAGGTCAAAATTGATAGATTACTCACCGCATTTCACTGTGGTATTTTTAAAGTCAAATCAATGAGCGAATTTTTTATCGCTATAACGTGATTAATCTCTAATAAAATTACGTTAAAAACCAACGTCAAAATGGATTTTAACGAGCGACTACAATGAATTAAGGAGCCAATGTGCGCCAAATACTCAGCTTTATTGTTCTATTCTGTACAGCGTGCTCAACAGCCATGGCTGAGCCTCTGTTTTGGCAGGCGAAAAAAGGTCAACTTGAATTCATCATCTTTGGCTCTGTGCATGCTGGAGATAAATCTATGTATCCACTTCCTGAGTCAATCAATGATGCGCTTAAGCGTAGTGATGGGCTTATCTTGGAGGCTGACCTCAAACAATCCGGAGGCTTAAAGTACCCTTCAACGACAATAACAACCGCTGACGTGCTCGATCACAGTCAAGAGGCACAGTTTAAACAGATCGCCAAGTCCCTCAACTTGCCTCATCAACAGTTATTACTCTCACCACCTTGGGCTTCAGCGCTAACAGTGCAAATGAAGCAGTTTGAACAGTTAGGTTATCTACCGCAGTTTGGTGTCGACGCTCATATTGCAGCTCTTGCAGAGAAGCTTGATAAACCACTCATTACCCTAGAGTCGCTGCAATTTCAGATTGATTTGATTACTCAAGGTAAAGAAGGCGGCAAAGACCTATTACTAAGCTCTATTGAGGAATTCGATGAAACAGGCAAAGCAACCCGCTGCTTAATCGATAGCTGGAAAGCTGGAGACAAGAAAAACCTAGAGCACATTGCCGAACTGGCCGCTATGTCACCGGAGTTAACCGCAGCGTTTCTTACCGATCGCAATCATGACTGGGCTGATAAGTTGAGCAGTAGCAATTGGAAGCTAAAACAAGAGGCAACGTATTTAGTTGTGGTTGGTGCAATGCACCTCATCGGTGAACAGAGCCTTATTGATTTATTAAAGACACGCGGTTTTGACATTGTTCAATTGTCGAAGAGCGAACAAGCGCCATGCAGTGTGGAATAAGGGCTCCCGTAATCATTCACTTAGTGATGACCTTTTCATTATAAAAACATTACCTGATTGACCTAATCCTCACAATGAATAGCGCCGTCGTGGTGCTATTATATTGCGCTCGATTTAGACAAGGCATAACGTCAATGAAATCCATTTTCCTAAAAACTACATTGAGTCTTTTTATTTTTCTACCGGCCATCGTCTCCGCCAAAGAGACTTGTCATATTGAACAGTTTCAACCTGTAGACATTCAACCGGAGATCAGTGGTGGTGTATTAGATAAAGAGAGTGGCCAGTTTCTTATCACTCAAAAACCACCGATGCGCTGCGCCACTGTGACCTTCTCTACATCAACAACGCGAAATCGCATTGCCGATCAAATGAGCAACCATTTTGAAGCCACCTACTTCGACAACCAAATGAGTAACTCTCACTCTATTACGTTCGACGAAGATGCGGTTAAAGCGGGTTATATTCGTGTTGGTCCGAATAACCCAGTCGATGCTTATGTCTGCTTTGAGACATCAGAAACGCCGATTAAAGACATCACATGCGATGTAAAATAGTGCGCATGATTAGAAAAGAATTATGTGAAGGGTTGGCCTGCTAGGTCAGCCCTTTTCTTTATGCAATGGAAGGAGATTCCCTACTCGCTCCTTCGTCACTCTAGGGAATGACGTATAACTAGAAAGTTATAAGATTTCAAATGCAAAAAAGCCGTAGCCCCTATCTATTATAAAGAGGGCTACGGCTTTCTTTCATGTAATCAGTGAAGAGCTTATTTTGAACATCAGGCGAACCCACTTGGGCTCTAATCCTATTTCCTACATCCCGAAACGGCGAAAGCCTGCTCATTGAGCAGGCTTTCTTTAATGTGGTCGGTGAAGAGGGATTCGAACCCCCGACCCTCTGGTCCCAAACCAGATGCGCTACCAAGCTGCGCTATTCACCGAGACATCTAACTGGCTCATTGCCTGTCGATGGAGCGTATAATACGGAATCTGAGTTTATCCGCAAGCGCTTTTTTCATTATTTCCTTCAATATTATACCGTTCGAACAAAAGACAACCAAGCACGATGAGAATGTGACCAAATACACACACTCGCCAACAAAGATTTAACTTATGCAACAGGATTGATCCAGATCAGTAAACCGATAGGTTCAGTTAATAGAATTATACGTGTCACATAACTTTGAGGTATACACATGGACTTTTGGCTAGATCTCCTATTTGGTAATGCAGTGGGACTATCTTCAATGATAGTAATCTTCGGGGCTCTTGGTCTCATGATGTTTTATGGAGGCTTCTTCATTTACAAGGTTATGACCGACAAATCTCCTCACTAGAGTCGCCAAGCCTTAATCACCAACCTGTTTAAGTTGGGACTTAAAGATGCTTTGCACCGGAGCTGACTAATATTGTCTGCTCCGGTTTTTTCGTTTTTGAACCACCCCATAACTTAGGTATACTTTCTTTATCCCTCTCCAACTTGAGATAACCACTATGTCTCATGATGACGACCTAGATCTATTCCAACAAATGATGGGCGACGTTAAGCGTATTGACCAAGATACCGCGGAGCATCAAAAAGTTCACCGAGTCACCGAATCTCACCTTGCTAAGCGCGAAGCGGCAATGTGGCTCTCTGACGATGAAAAAGATTACCTATCTTTAGACTACTCTCCGATGTTGAAACCTGAAGATATCGTGGAGTACAAAAAAGATGGTGTGCAAGATGGCGTATACAAAAAGCTGCGCTTAGGAAAGTACCCAATTCAAGCCAAACTAGACCTGCACCGAAAAACGCTTAAAGATGCACGTAACGAGATCCTCTCTTTCTTGCGTCAATGTCTACGTATGGATATTCGTACTGTGATTATTGTTCATGGTAAGGGTGAACGCTCTAACCCACCAGCAATGATGAAAAGCTACGTCGCAAACTGGCTTTCGCAGATTAATGACGTGCAATGTGTTCACTCTGCGCAGCAGTTCCATGGCGGCACGGGCGCGGTGTATGTGATGCTAAGAAAAAGTGACGATAAAAAGTTAGAAAACCGAGAAAGACATCAAAAGCGCATGAGTTAGCTCAGAAAATTTAATTCGTGCTCAAGCTCACACTAGATGCTAAAATTATGCGCAGTTAAAGATACATACTCAGAAAGCAACTACTCGGTAGTTGCTTTTTGTTTACCTATATTCCGTTGTGAAACGCTAAGAGAAAATCATGTCACAAGAATCCCAAGCGAAACGTCTCAATAAATACATCAGTGAAACTGGCTTTTGCTCACGCCGTGAAGCCGACAAGCTGATTGATGCCGGCCGTGTCACCATCAATGGTAAAACACCAGAAATGGGCACAAAAGTCCTACCCGGAGATGACGTAGAGATTGATGGCAAACCTGTTCGCTCGAAAGAGAAGCCCATCTATATCGCTCTAAACAAGCCAACCGGTATCACTTGTACTACCGAACGTGATATCCCAGGGAACATTGTCGACTTTGTTGGCCACCATAAACGTATTTTCCCAATTGGTCGTCTTGATAAACCTTCAGACGGTTTGATTTTCCTGACCAACGACGGCGATATCGTCAATAAGATCCTTCGTGCAGGCAACAACCACGAGAAAGAGTACGTAGTCCGTGTTGATAAGCCAATCACAGGCGAGTTCTTGAAGAAAATGGCGTCAGGCGTACCAATCCTAGATACCGTTACCCTGCCATGTAAAGTGGAAAAAGAGACCAAATTCTCTTTCCGTATCACCCTAACGCAGGGCTTGAACCGTCAGATTCGTCGTATGTGTGAAGCCTTAGGTTACGAGGTATTCAAGCTACGTCGTGTGCGTATCATGAACATTTCACTTGATGGTATTCCTAATGGTAAATGGCGCTACCTAAGTGATGACGAGATCGCTGAAATCTTAGCAATGTGTGAAGGTTCAGTAAGCACAGAAGAAGCGTCGAAACTGAATGCTAAAGGTCAACGCATTCGCAAAGCAACCGATGCGAAACTGTTTGATAGCCGAGAAGAGAACCAAGGCTCTAGAGCGCGTCGCAATCAGAAAGAGAACCGCCCACGCACATTCAAAGGTAATAATGCCGATGAATTCCGTCATGCGCCAAACTCTAAGCGTGGTAAACGTCCATCTAACGGTGACGACCAGCAACGTGGTGAGCGTCAACGTACGAATCGCCAAGACCAAGAGCGCAATAATAGCCGTGGTAAAGCGCCTTCTCGCCCTCATAGCAAGCCGACAAACGCTCGCAGACAAGAGACAAACCAAGCGCCGAAGAAACGCGTTGGCGGCACACTAAGCCTCAAGAAGTAGCAAGCTGAATAATAAAAATGCCCACTAACTCTAGTGGGCATTTTTGTATTCGAAGAGAGTATGTTGAATCGCCTACAGACACAAATCAACAAACTGAGCTCGAGTCAGTTTGGCAAGGTCGCTTGGCGCCAACTCAATCTCTAAACCTCGTTTCCCCGCACTGACACAGATAGTTTCTTGAGGCTCTGCACTGGAATGGATGAAGGTTGGTAGCGCCTTCTTTTGACCAAGAGGGCTAATTCCACCAACAACATAGCCTGTTGTCTTCTGCGCAATCTCTGGATTGGCCATCTCGGCTTTTTTACCTTTGGCCGCTTTTGCAGCCAATTTCAGGTTCAGCTTCTGGTCGACAGGAATCACGGCTACCGCGAGATCTTTGGCAACACCATTCAAGCAGAAAAGCAGTGTTTTAAAGACTTTCTTTGGGTCTTGCCCCAACGCTTCCACCGCCTCTAGCCCATAGCTGTCATGACTTGGGTCATGGTCATACTGGTGGATGGCATGAGTAACTTTTTTCTTCTTTGCAAGATTGATGGCCGGTGTCATGGTTTTTCCAAATATCAGATAAACAAAAAGCGATGCCGAAGCATCGCTTTAGTTAAAATTATCAGGCGCTGAGAGTCAATCTAAACTCTCGATTTACCTAATTATTTGTAAACCATTTCACCAGATGGTGCGTACGCGTTTACGTCTACTGGGCTGTTTGCTTCTAGGTACTCTTTCAGTACTTCAGCGTCAACAAAACCAGTGTTTACGTAACCTGGGTGACCCGTTAGTTTAGGGTAACCGTCACCGCCCGCAGCGTTGAAGCTTGGTACAGTGAAGCGGTACGTTTCGTCTAGACGAAGTTGCTTACCACCGATGAATACGTTAGAAACCTTGCCGTTTTCTACTGTCATTGAGATACCAGCGAACTGAGCGTAAGCACCAGAATCGATTGGTTTCGTTGCAACAACATTCAGGTAATCCAGAACTTCAGCACCAGTCATGTCAGTGTAAGTTAGGATGTTTGCAAATGGTTGAACCGTTAGTACGTCTTTGTACGTTACTTCACCCGCTTCGATAGAATCACGAACACCACCAGAGTTCATCACAGCGAAGTCAGCTTTAGCACGCTCCATGTGAGATGTTGCGATCAAACGACCAAGGTTTGTTTGTTGGAAACGAACAACGTTACGGTCACCTTCAAGCTTGCCATTTGTTTCAGCAATCTTAACTTCAAGCTGTGCTTGGCCTTGCTCTTGGAACGGACGTAGGAACTCTAGTAGTTCTGGATCTTGCGCAATCTCATCTTGGATAAGAACACGTTGTTTCTTACCGTCGATCTTAACCTTCTTCTTCAGGTTAACTGGGATTAGGTCGTAGCTTACCATCTCTAGTTCGCCATTACGGAATTCGTAATCAGCACGGCCTACGTATTTACCCCACTCGTGAGCTTGAACGATGTAAGTACCGTTTTGTACGTCTGGCTTACACTCGTCACCTGGCTTGAAGTTTTTCTTCGCCACGTTCGGGCCTTCCATACATACAGGCTCTTGAGAGTGACCACCAACGATCATGTCTAGGTCACCTTCGTTTAGGTAGCGAGCTAGAGCAACGTCACCCGGTGCGTTAACACCACGTTGACCGTTTTCGTAGTGACCCATGTGAGTTACTGCGAAGATAAGATCCGGCTTTTCTGTCTCTTTAAGCTCAGCAATCAGCTCTTTCGCTTCTTCTTTCGGGTCACGGAAGTCGATGCCAGCGATGAACTCAGGGTTACCGATCTTAGCTGTATCTTCTGTCGTTAGACCAATAACAGCGATCTTAATACCTTGCTTCTCAAACATTTCGTAAGCTTGGAACTTGCGCTCACCTGTCGCTTTATCGTAGATGTTTGCAGATAGCATTGGGAAGTTTGCCCAATCGATCTGTTTAGCTAGCACGTCTAGAGAGTTATCAAACTCGTGGTTACCCAATGCCATTGCATCGTAACCGATCTTGTTCATGCCTTTGAAATCTGGTTCAGCATCTTGTAGGTCTGACTCTGGAACACCAGTGTTGATGTCACCACCAGATAGAAGCAGCACGCTACCACCTTCTGCACGAATCTCTTCACGAAGCTCGTCGATTAGAGTCTTACGAGCGGCCATGCCGTACTCACCGTATTTATTCTGCCAGAAGCGACCGTGGTGGTCGTTAGTGTGCAGAACTGTTAGCTTGTAAGTTTTATCGTTTTCCCACTCTTGAGCTGGTTGAGATGCACAACCTGCAAGAGTTGCTAGGATCGCAGCACTGAGTGCTGTCTTTAGAATAAGGCGTTGCTTCATTGTCATACCTTTGAACTTTTTAGGGGAATCCACTGCTTTAAAATCATCCAGATTAAACGGACGCTTGTTTGGCAAACGTCGTTAAAGGATAGTAAAACTTGAAGTAGTTTAAATTAAGAAGGTAAACCTAACAGAGTGATTTCATATTTATGTAGGATAGATCACCTTAATCAGCTTTCGATTGTGTAACAAACAAACAAAGTTGCATTTCAGTCAATAAGTGATCACAGGCAAACGTTTTCATGCATTTTCGAGCCATTTGTGATATTGATTAACCAATCAACAAGTTAAGGTAACTTAAGTTTAATTTATAATTATTATCAAACACTTAATGTTACGATATAACATATCAACCTTAATCATTTCAGCGTGAATGTCGAAAGTTTCTCTATACAATCACACAAACCTTAGATACAAAAAAAGCCGGCTCAATGCCGGCTTTTTGTTCTTTAATTACGACTATTTAATGTCGATATGATCGAAACCTTTGATCAAATCATCAAGTGCTTTCATTTGTGCTAAGAACGGCTCTAGCTTATCCAATGGAAGTGCCGAAGGACCATCACAACGTGCTTGATCTGGGTTCGGGTGCGCTTCAATAAATAGACCAGCGATACCTGTCGCTAAACCTGCTTTTGCAAGTTCAACCGTCTGCTCACGACGACCGCCTGATGCCGCACCTGAAGGGTCACGCATCTGCAGTGAGTGAGTCACGTCAAAGATGATTGGGCTACCGTTTGATGCTTTTTTCATTACACCAAAGCCAAGCATATCGACAACCAAGTTGTCGTAACCCATGCACGAGCCACGCTCACAAAGGATGATGTTTTCGTTACCACACTCAGCAAATTTATCAACGATGTTACCAACTTGACCAGGGCTCATGAACTGAGGTTTCTTCACGTTGATTACAGCGCCTGTCTTAGCCATCGCTTCAACTAGGTCAGTTTGACGAGCTAGGAACGCAGGAAGCTGAATCACATCAACGACGTCTGCTACTGGCTGTGCTTGAGCTTCAGTATGAACATCCGTGATGATTTTCACGCCAAACGTATCTTTCAGCTCTTGGAAAATCTTAAGACCTTCTTCCATGCCTGGACCACGGTATGAGTGTACAGAGCTGCGGTTCGCTTTATCAAAAGACGCCTTAAATACGTAAGGGATACCAAGCTTCTCAGTCACTTTTACGTAGTGTTCACAGATCTGCATCGCTAGATCGCGAGACTCAAGAACATTCATACCTGCAAATAGCGTAAATGGCTTGTCGTTTGCAATTGGCATATCGCCAATGTGAACTGTTTTCTGTTCCATCATATTCTCTCTAGATAATTATTAATTAGTGAACCACAACGACTTTTTCGTTCATCGCGTTCACTTGAGATTTAAGTAACTCAGATGCAGGGTCATCTGGGCATTGGTCAATAAAATACTGATAGTCAGTCGCTGCGATTTGGTGACAATCAAGTTGCTGATAGATAAAACCACGATCGCGAATTTCATACGGATCATCTGGCACAAAAGTCAGAGCCAAATCGGTACACTTCAGTGCAAGAGTATAGCGCTCTTCTCGCAGCAACGCGCTTTTCAAAAGCGCTAACCACTTACCGATAATGGTTGGGTGATCAGCAACTTCAAGATGTTCGCTCTTCACTTCAGCCAGCGGGCCATCATGACCAATCAGCCAAGCACGCAGAGTTTGCTGCCCAACATACTCACCATTGTAGGGGTTGATGTAGACAGGGGCTTGATCGTACCAAGTGACCTTGAGTAGGAACTGCGTTGGAAAAGAGACACCATCAACAGGGAAACCCAACTTACGTCCTAGGTACAAAAAGATAGCACCTAAACTCACAGGCACGCCCTTCTTGCGCTCTAACACCTTATCAATAAACGCATTATCTGAAGAGAAATACGCCTCTTTATCTCCAGCAAACCCCCACTCATAAAAGAAAAGGCGAATAAAAGATTCAAACTTTTGCTGTTCGTCTGTCTCATGCACCAATGCTTGTTCAGCATCACTCAGCAGTCGAGCCAGTTCTAGCTCTGCCCACTTGTCTTGAGTCTCAGGGTTTACCGCTTTATTTAAGATCAAAGCACCTTCCACCAGTTCTAACTGGTCAAAGTCTTCGTCAAAAAATTCGTACATAGATAATTAACCGAAATACTAAGATAACTAACCTAAACAGGGAGATAATTAGCCGAAGAATGTTGGAACTTTAGTCACAGCAATCTTACCTGCCATCGCCAACCAGCCTAATGCGCCGAAAAACGAAAAGGTTCTAAGCAACTTGTTTTTACCGAACTTAAGCGCAAAGAAGCCCAGTGCGATGTATGCCATAACGCAAGTCAGTTTCTCTGTTAGCCATGGCGCTGCTGGGGTAAACGGAATAAAACCAGTAATAAAGATCAGACCAATACCAGACAACAGCAGTAGTGAGTCGTTAATATGTGGGAAGCGCTGCAAGAATGGATGCTTAAGCATTGGAGAATTTGCCATCATAAGCGCGTAGCGAACTGACAGTAGTAGAGCGCTAAGCCCAACCGTCAATAAGTGAAAATGTTTTAAACCTTCGTACATGATATCCCTTTAATTTCTTTTATTGGCGTTTTATCTAACACCGACACTAAGGTAGATAGCGTCCCAAAGTGACTCTATCATTACCGCCATAGTCTTTTTCTGTCATGACGTCTAAATAACCCAAGGCCTGCATGATCTCGCGAACCGCATCTCCTTGATCGTAACCGTGCTCAAATGCCAACCAACCATCTGCTTCTAGATAGTGGCGAGCATTGTCGGCAATATGCTTGATGTCTGCTAACCCTTTCTCTTCCGCAACCAGCGCTGTGATAGGTTCGAAGCGCACATCCCCTTGAGACAGATGTGGATCATCTTTCTCGATGTAAGGTGGATTCGATACTATCAATGAAAAGCGACTGTTTTCAGGCAACGGTTCAAACCAACTACCATTTAAAAAAATGGTGTTGGTAATGTTAAGGCGTTCCGCATTCTCGCTAGCGAGTTGTTGCGCTTCAGGACGCAGGTCAATCCCTGTCACATTGCGATTAGGCATCTCAGATGCGAGTGCCAATGCAATCGCCCCTGTACCTGTCCCTAAATCGAGGATGTCACCTGTCTTACCGAATGTTTTATCCAACGCAACTTCAACCAAACGCTCAGTGTCAGGTCGAGGAATCAAGGTTGAAGGAGAAACTTTCAAAGGTAACGACCAAAACTCTCGCTCACCGACAATATACGCGACCGGTTCTCCGGTGAGTCTGCGCGTTAGCAGTTTATTGAAATGCTGTTCTTGTTCGAGAGTCAGATGTTTTTCTGGCCAGGTAAGAAGGTAGGAGCGAGGTTTATCAAGCGTGTGGCAAAGCAGCACAGCGGCATCAATAGAGGGCGAAGTATTCTCGCCCTCTTGAAGCTGTACGATTGCTGCTTTTAATGCACTTTCAACCGTATAGGCAGATTGCATAGGGTTTAGTTGTTCTCAGCTAGCGCAGCAAGTTGGTCAGCTTGGTGCTCTTGCAGTACTGGATCAACCAGGCTTTGTAGGTCGCCTTCTAGCACTTCGTTCAGACGGTAAAGTGTTAGGTTGATACGGTGATCAGAAACACGGCCTTGTGGGTAGTTGTATGTACGGATACGGTCACTACGGTCACCCGAGCCTAGTAGGTTACGACGTGTGTCTGATACTTCAGCAGCACGACGCTCTTCTTCAGCTTGTACAATACGTGCAGCAAGAACCGCCATCGCTTTCGCTTTGTTTTTGTGTTGAGAACGCTCGTCCTGACACTCTACTACTGTACCTGTTGGTAAGTGAGTAATACGGATTGCAGAGTCCGTGGTGTTAACGTGCTGACCACCCGCGCCCGATGCACGGAAGGTATCAATTTTCAGGTCTGCCGCTTTGATTTCTGGAAGATCCGCTTCTGGGATTTCCGGCATAACAGCAACAGTACATGCAGAAGTATGAACACGACCTTGAGATTCAGTCTCTGGTACACGCTGAACACGGTGACCGCCTGACTCAAATTTCATCACGCCGTAAACGCCTTCACCGCTTACTTTAGCGATCATCTCTTTGTAGCCGCCTTGCTCTGAGTCATTGCTGCTCATCACTTCAACGCGCCAGCCTTTCTTCTCAGCAAACTTAGAGTACATACGGAACAGGTTACCCGCGAAGATACCCGCTTCGTCACCACCGGCACCGGCACGGATCTCTAGGAAACAGTTACGCTCGTCGTTTGGATCTTTTGGTAGCAGTAGGATTTGAAGCTCATCAGTCAGACGTTCAATCGTCTCTTTTGCTTCTTTAATCTCTTCCTGCGCCATTTCGCGCATCTCTTCGTCGTCTTCTTGTGCCATATCTTCGGCAGCTTCTAGATCGTCTTGCGCTTGCTGGTACGCTTGGAAGCACTTAGTCACTTCTTCTAACTGAGAGTACTCTTTCGATAGTGCACGGAATTTGTTTTGATCACCGATCACATCTGGATCACCAAGCAGGTGTTGAACTTCTTCGTAGCGTTCAACAAGTGTTTCAAGCTTTACTAGAATCGAGGCTTTCATATTCGTCTTATCTTTTTGGAGGTCTAAATTTATTGAGGGTCTTCTAAGCCCAAACTCTGTCTAATGACCGTTAATTTCGCAGGTTCTCCTTGCTCAGCAGCACTTTGTAGTGCGCGTGTTGGAGCATGGATCAATTTGTTTGTGAGCTTATTACTCAGCTCAAGCAAGACTTTCTCAGGATCACCACCCGCAGCCAGTGACTGTAAACTCTTACTTAATAATTCTTCTCTGATTTCATTCGCTGACTTTCGGTACTCGCGAATGCTATCCACTGCTTGCAATGAGCGCATCCAGCTCATAAAGGCGGCGCTCTCTTCACTTACAATCGCTTCAGCCTGAATCGCTTCAACCTTGCGCTGCTCGATGTTGCCATCAACAATCGATTGCAAGTCATCAACCGTGTATAGGTAGGCATCATTAAGATCGCCTACTTCTGCTTCAACATCACGAGGAACCGCGATATCAACCAGCAGCATAGGTTGATGTTTTCTCTGCTTAAGTGCGGTCTCAACCATACCTTTACCGATAATCGGCAGAGGACTCGCCGTTGAGCTGATCACGATGTCCGCCTTATTGAGGTGGTCTGGGATCTCATTCAAGCTGATCACCTCAGCACCAAACTCTTCAGCTAAACCTAAAGCACGCTCACGAGTTCGGTTAGCCACAATCATTTTAGTACAGCCATTTGCTGAAAGGTGCTTAGCCACAAGTTCAATCGTTTCACCGGCACCTACTAGCAGTACCGTTGAGTCTTCAATCGACTCAAAGATGTGCTTCGCCAATGTACAGGCTGCGTAAGCAACAGAAACGGCGCTACCGCCAATCTCAGTCTCGGTACGAACACGCTTGGCAACAGAGAATGACTTTTGGAACAGCTTTTCCATCGACGCATCAACGGCTTTCTGCTCACGCGAATCAGAATACGCTTGCTTTACCTGTCCGAGAATTTGAGGCTCACCCAATACTAAAGAGTCTAAGCCACACGCAACACGCATTAGATGTTTAATTGCCGCTTGCTCTTCATGGATATAAAGGCTGGGTTTCAGCTCTTCTGGGCTAACGTCATGAAATACTGATAGCCATTCAATCAGCTTATTCTTAGCCGCACTCTTAACGTCACAATACACTTCTGTTCGGTTACAAGTGGACAGTATGACACTTCCATTCACGTGTGCATTTGCGTTAAGTTGCCTTAGTGCATCAGATAATTTATCTGGACCAAACGCTACTTTTTCTCGCAATTCAACCGACGCTGTATTGTGATTGATACCTACGGCAAGCAAAGACATGTATCAGAAGTTCTCGATCAGGGTTTAAAAACAGGATGCCGAATTTTACTTGATGCATGGCTCTATTTAAAGGGTAAGCAGTATTTGTTTTCCTGAGTTCGTGAATTCAATGCTATAGTTGAAGCGTTTTTTCGATATTATTGAACAAGTTGTGAGCAAACATGGATAGATTTCGTAAAATTGCCTCTTTAATTTTTTTCTGTCTGATCGTAGCAGGTTGTGTTTCTGTACCCGAACAACCGACCAGTGTGGAGTGGCAAGCACATCAGCGACAACTTCAAGAGATCCAATATTATCAAGCAACAGGCAAGCTTGCTTATATCTCTCCCGAAGAGCGCCAAAGCCTCAATTTTTTATGGAAACACTCTCCAAACTTCAGTCAATTACGGCTGACCACGTTCTTAGGTCAAACGGCACTTAACCTCACAATCAACGAGTACGGCGCTAAAGTCGTTACTTATGATGATCAAGTATTTACCCATAGAAGTGCATCTAAACTGGTTAAACAGCTAACTGGGCTGACGATCCCCGTTGATCATCTACCTCAATGGCTACTCGGTAACCCTGATGAAGCAGACACCTACTTATTGAACGCCAACAATACCGTAGAAGCGCTTTCTAAGCAGATCGATGGCAAAGCTTGGCAGCTCACCTTTGACCGCTATCGCGACGTCACTTTAAGCCAAGATATCGATAGCCAAAACGATACCGTTGAAAAGGTACTACCTCTTCCAACACGACTCTCATTTAAACAAGATGAAAATAAGATCAACATTGTGGTCTCTAAATGGACACTCGATAAATGATTTCGACACAAACTCATTGGCCGTCACCGGCTAAACTGAACCTTTTTCTCTACATTACTGGTCGTCGTGATAACGGCTATCACGAATTGCAAACCCTGTTTCAATTTGTCGACTTCGGTGATGAACTCAGTATCACCGCTCACCAGCGCTCAAACCAAATCAATATTTCACCTCAAATTCCAGGTGTCGCTACCCAAGATAACCTAATCTGGAAAGCCGCTACCGCCCTTCAGCAGTATGCCAATACCAACTTCGGCGCTGATATTGAACTCAAGAAAGTTCTGCCTATGGGTGGCGGTATTGGTGGTGGTTCATCGAATGCGGCAACTGTGTTAGTCGCATTAAACTACCTTTGGCAACTCGGGCTTTCTGATGATCAGTTAGCAGAGATAGGCTTAAAGCTAGGCGCAGACGTACCTGTATTTGTTCGTGGCTTCTCTGCTTTTGCTGAAGGTGTAGGTGAACAGTTGCATCCAGCGAACCCTGAAGAGAAGTGGTATTTAGTGGTTAAGCCTCAAGTGAGCATAGCAACTGTGGACATATTCACACATCCAGAATTAACCAGAAACACGCCGAAGCGAGAGCTAGCAACGCTTCTAGAGCAAGAATACGTAAACGATTGCGAAAAAATTGTACGAATGCTGTACCCAGAGGTTGATAAGCAACTTTCATGGCTGCTACAATATGCGCCGTCGAGATTGACCGGCACCGGTTCTTGCGTTTTTGCTGAATTTTCGAGCAAAAACGAAGCAGAATCTGTACTGGCAAAACTGCCTGACAACGTCTCTGCATTTATTGCTAAAGGTCGAAATCTTTCACCTTTAAAAGAGACGCTGGCTGAATACCACTCAGCCCACCCACAATCTAATTAAAACTGGACGCAACCCTGAGGTTTCCACCGTGCCTGATATGAAGCTATTTGCTGGTAACGCAACACCTGAACTAGCCCAACGTATTGCTGATCGTCTATACATCTCTCTTGGCGATGCTACTGTAGACCGTTTTTCTGATGGCGAAGTCGCTGTTCAAATCAATGAAAACGTTCGTGGTAGCGATGTATTCCTGATTCAATCAACTTGTGCACCAACCAATGACAACCTAATGGAATTGGTGGTAATGATTGACGCAATGCGCCGCGCTTCTGCTGGCCGTATTACTGCTGTAATCCCTTACTTCGGTTATGCCCGTCAAGATCGTCGTGTACGTTCTGCACGTGTGCCAATTACTGCAAAAGTTGTTGCAGATTTCCTTTCTAACGTTGGCGTAGACCGCGTTCTTACTATCGACCTACACGCAGAGCAAATCCAAGGCTTCTTCGATGTACCAGTTGATAACATCTTCGGTACTCCAGTTCTTCTAGAAGACATGGCTAACCGTGGCCTAGAGAACCCAGTTGTGGTTTCTCCTGACCTAGGTGGCGTTGTACGTGCTCGTGCAACAGCTAAAGCTCTAGGTGACGTTGATATCGCTATCGTTGATAAGCGTCGTCCACGTGCTAACGTTTCTGAAGTAATGAACCTAATCGGTGATGTTGAAGGTCGTGACTGTGTTATCGTTGATGACATGATCGACACAGGTGGCACACTATGTAAAGCAGCTGAAGCGCTAAAAGAGCGCGGTGCTAAGCGTGTATTCGCTTACGCAACTCACGCTGTATTCTCTGGTGGTGCTGCAGACAACATCAAGAACTCTGTTCTAGACCAAGTTATCGTAACTGACTCTATCTCACTATCTCCTGAGATGGCAGCAACAGGTAAAGTAACGACTCTTAGCCTATCTCGCATGCTTGCTGAAGCGATTCGTCGTATCAGCAACGAAGAGTCAATCTCTGCGATGTTTAACTAAGACTCACAACTCTACCCATAGAGTGATGCGTTTAAAAAGCACTTCGATTGAAGTGCTTTTTTTATACCTGTCGTATATTGCGCTAAGGTTAGTGTCATAAGTGAGGTTCTCGAGCAGAGACAAGTTTTCCACTGCTCGCACCTTTTTCATAAATTGTGATATCATACGGCGCTTTTTGAAATCCCGAGAGAGATCCATACCTTGAGCCAACAAATAAAACTTCTCGTTGGACTGGCAAATCCAGGTCCAGAATACGCCAAAACTCGCCACAATGCGGGCGCATGGGTAGTTGAAGAATTAGCACGCGTACACAACGTTACACTAAAGAATGAAGCAAAGTTCTTTGGTCTGACTGGACGCATTATGGTTCACGGTGAAGATCTTCGCTTGTTGATCCCAACAACTTACATGAACTTATCCGGCAAAGCCGTTGCGGCATTGGCTAAGTTCTACCAAATTAAACCAGAAGAGATCATGGTTGCACACGATGAACTCGATCTCCCACCTGGCATTGGTAAGTTCAAGAAGGGTGGCGGCCACGGCGGTCACAATGGACTCAAAGACATCATCAGCAAGCAGGGTAACAATAAAGAATTCTACCGTCTTCGTTTAGGCATCGGCCATCCGGGACATAAAGATAAAGTTGCAGGTTATGTATTAGGCAAAGCTCCGCAAAAAGAGCAAGAGTGTATTGATGCCGTTGTTGACGAATCAGTACGCAGCCTAGACATCTTATTAAAAGATGGCCTATCAAAAGCACAAAATCGCTTACATACGTTCAAAGCAGAATAAGGTTTATATCATGGGTTTTAAATGTGGCATCGTTGGTCTACCAAACGTTGGTAAGTCAACTCTGTTTAATGCACTAACTAAAGCAGGTATCGAGGCAGCAAACTTCCCGTTTTGTACCATCGAACCAAACACAGGTATCGTTCCAGTACCTGATCTACGTCTAGATGCATTAGCGAAAATTGTTAATCCGCAGAAGATCCTTCCTACAACGATGGAATTCGTTGATATCGCTGGCCTAGTTGCTGGTGCATCTAAAGGTGAAGGTCTGGGTAACAAATTCCTAGCAAACATCCGTGAAACTGACGCAATTGGTCACGTAGTTCGCTGTTTTGAAAACGAAAACATCGTTCACGTTTCTGGCAAAGTATCACCAATCGAAGACATCGAAGTGATCAACCTTGAACTTGCACTGGCTGACTTAGACAGCTGTGAGCGTGCAATTCAACGTAACGCTAAGAAAGCAAAAGGCGGTGACAAGGACGCGAAGTTCGAAATCACTGTTCTAGAAAAGCTACTACCAGTTCTTACTGAAGGTGGTATGGCGCGTACAGTTGAGCTTTCAAAAGAAGAAGCGGCAGCAATTGGCTACCTAAACTTCCTTACACTTAAGCCAACAATGTACATTGCGAACGTAAACGAAGACGGTTTCGAAGATAACCCGTACCTAGACGCAGTTCGTGAATACGCAGAAAAAGAGAACAACGTAGTTGTTGCTGTATGTGCAGCTATTGAATCTGAGCTATCTGAACTTGAAGACGAAGATCGCGAAGAGTTCCTAGCAGACATGGGTATCGAAGAACCAGGTCTAAACCGTGTTATCCGTTCTGGTTACGAACTACTTACTCTGCAAACTTACTTTACTGCTGGTGTTAAAGAAGTGCGTGCTTGGACTATCCCTGTAGGTGCAACTGCGCCACAAGCTGCAGGTAAGATCCACACTGACTTCGAAAAAGGCTTCATCCGTGCAGAAGTTGTTGGTTACGACCACTTCATCGAGTTTAACGGTGAGAGCGGTGCAAAAGATGCAGGTAAATGGCGTCTAGAAGGTAAAGACTACATCGTTAAAGACGGCGATGTTGTTCACTTCCGCTTCAACGTATAAGTTTTATTAGCAACTTATTGCCAAAGGCCAGTGTTCTCACTGGCCTTTTTTGTTTTCTCAATTCAATGATTTCTATTCATATCAAAATTAACTTCGCCAAAATATCGGGTTTCAACCCCATTTTTTGATCACAAATACGCCTCTTTGTCTAAAAAGAAATCGAACAAGCATTTATTCGTGATTTATTTAAAAAAAAAGTTGACGGGTTTCACTCAACTACGCATAATGCGCCCCGTTCCCAACGAAGCAGCAACGCTTCAAAACGGAACGACAATTTGGAAATGGCTACTTAGCTCAGTTGGTTAGAGCACATCACTCATAATGATGGGGTCGCAGGTTCAAATCCCGCAGTAGCCACCATTTCCTAAATACTTTCCTCTTAAATGAGTTAGAGTCTTTAGGAAATATGCGGAAGTGGCGGAATTGGTAGACGCACCAGATTTAGGTTCTGGCGCCGCAAGGTGTGAGAGTTCAAGTCTCTCCTTCCGCACCATATTTGAGATATCTTTTGATATCAATTGTTGGGCTATCGCCAAGCGGTAAGGCACCGGCTTTTGATGCCGGCATTCCCTGGTTCGAATCCAGGTAGCCCAGCCACAAATTAAAGTGCAATTATCTTTAAAAAGGTAATAGCATTGAAAGCGAGTTTGGTTTATATTGTCTCGCTCTCAGATGGCTACTTAGCTCAG